>NZ_JBJGYW010000011.1:0-135381 GCF_054050215.1 Geodermatophilus sp. SYSU D01186
GTGCTCTGCCCACCCTCGTGGGCAGAGCACGACCAACCGGACTGAACCTCGGCCGAGTCGCGCACGAGCCCCATGGCGACGATCCCGTCCCCTTACCTGGTAGGCCGGCTCGTGGATGCCGCTCTCCCGGCGGGGATCGCTCCATGGCACCTCGTCCGCTGAACCTCGAGGGCGGCCGTGAGCGATCACGACCCAGGTCGCGGTCGAGGACACGGACGCGCAGGGCCACGCGCCCGGGCGGAGGTTTGTCGCTGTGGCCACGGTCGGCTCATGAGAGCCCGGGCTCAGCTCCCGCACGGGGCTGTCCAGATGGCACCCTCGGCTGTGCAGATGGTGGCGGTCCGATGACCGGGTGCCGCGGCGGAGGGAGACCATGACGGCGGAGCCGTTCGCTCGGTTCAGGGTGGCGCGGACATCCGACTTCGACGAGGCGTACCGGGCGATGCAGTCGACGTTCCTGCCGATGCGCATGCGGTTGCTCGAGCCGCTGCGCCCCCAGGGCGTGGCCCTGACGCTGAACGCGACACGCGTCGGTGGTGTGACGGTCAGCTACGTCCGGTTCGGCCACGACCTGCGGATCGACACGGCCGAGGCGGAGGACTATCACGTCAACGTGCCGCTCACCGGCGAGACGGAGTCGCGTTCCGGCCTGCTGGAGCAGGTCCGGAGCACGCCTCATCGCGCGGCGATGTTCATGCCGGAGTTGCCCGCCGACATCGCCTGGCGCGCAGGCTGCGCGCAGTTCTGCCTGATCCTTCCTCGTCAGCTCCTGCAGCAGGAGCTCGCGACGATGCTGGACCGGCCACTGCCCGGGCCGATTGCTTTCACCCCGGCCATGGATCTCACCAGCCCATCGGGGCGGGCGTGGGTGGAGGCGGTGCGGTTGATCGAACGGCAGGCGAGCTACGAGCACAGCCTGCTCGACCACCCTCTGGCGGCGGGCCATCTGGAGAGGCTGCTCATCGAGGGACTGCTGCTGGCCCAACCGCACAACTACAGCGAGGCGCTGGCCCAGCCACGTCTTCCGGCCGCCCCGCCGGCGGTCCGCCAGGCGATCGAGCTCATGCACGGCCGGCCGGAGCACCCCTGGACGACGGCGACGCTGGCCCGCCGTGTCGCGGTGAGCCCGCGGAGCCTGCAGGACGGGTTCGCCCGCTCAGTCGGCGTTCCGCCGATGCGCTATCTGCGGGACGTGCGGCTGCAGCGAGCCCGCAACGACCTGCGGGCCGCCGATCCCGGCAGGGTCACGGTGGCCCAGGTCGCCGGCCGGTGGGGCTTTCTGTACCCGAGCCGGTTCGCCGCGGCCTACCGCGAGAGATTCGAAGAGAGCCCGGCCCACACCCTGCGGCACTCTTGAGGGCCGGCACCTGGGGCGACGCCACGCGGCCAGGTGCACGTCTCGCGGTCTGCGCGAATCGCACCGAACTCTGCGCCGTGCGCGTAGACCCGCCCGGCCCGCCCCTTCTTTCATGGGAGCGCGGTTCCTGTCGCAGACACGGTCGAACAGTCGGCCCGCCCGCCGCACACGGAGCCGGGGCCCGAGGCCCGCCGCTCCCCGGTCCGCGCTGAGCACAGGCGCGGGGCGGCGGAGTGGTCGCCCCGCGGTCCCTCACCCGGGTGGCCCGCATCGCCGGAGGGGACGATCCGGTTCCGTCTGCCGCCGCGAGAGGAGCTGGTCACGGTGCCGTCGGACACGGACTCTGTGCGCGTCCTCGTGGTCGACGAGCAGGAGATGGTCCGCCGCGGGGTAGCCCAGGTGCTCGCCGGCGACTCGGCGATCACGGTCGTAGGCGAGGCCGGATCGGTCGCCCGGGCGCTGGCGCGGGGACCGGCGGTGCGGCCCGACGTCGCCGTGGTCGGCATGCGGCTGCCCGACGGCAGCGGCGCGGAGGCCTGTGAACGGCTGCGGGCCTGCGTGCCCGGTCTGCGGTGCCTGGTGCTGAGCAAGTGCTCCGACGGCGAGACAGTGGCCGCGGCCGTGCGGGCGGGCGCGTCGGGGTACCTGCTCGAGCAGGTGCGGGCCCCGGAGCTGGTGGCGGCCGTGCGCAAGGTCGCCTCCGGCGGCACCGTCTTCGACGAGGAGGTGACGCCGGCGTCCCGCCGACGCACCGGTGAGCAGCACCATCCGCTGGAGCTGCTCACCCCGCAGGAGCGCACCGTGCTGCGGCTGATCGGCGAGGGGCTCACCAACCGCCAGATCGGCGACCGCATGGGGCTGACGGAGAAGACGGTGAAGAACTACACCACCAACCTGCTGGCCAAGCTGGGCATGGAACGGCGTACCCAGGCGGCGATCCTGGCCACCCGGTTACGTGACCGTCTGCTCGGCGAGAACCGACCGCCTGAAGACCGTCAGACGGTTCGCCGGGTGCTCGTGACCGACTGACGGGCGGCTTCGGCGGCTCGCCGGGTCGTCGTTCGACCTCTCCCCGAGACCGTGTCCGTGAAGCCGCCTTCTGTCACAGAGCGGCGCCCCGGGAGGTCCGCAGGCGATCGATCTGCGCCGCAATATCCGCACGCGTCGTCGCCCGGAGGTCGCCTACGCTGCCGGCTCACCAGTGGGATTTCCGGACGAGGTGGGTGGCCGCATGTCGGAGGGCTGGGCGGGTGGGGCCTCGGAGGTCGAGGCCCGGGAGTTCGCGGCGGCATTCCGTTCCCTGTTGGCCTGGGTGCATGCACCCGAGGGCGGTGAGCGCAACGAGGTCGCCGCTCTGGTCAGGGAGGTGCTCGGAGAGGCCGGCGAAGCACAGTCCGTGGTCACCCGGCAGCTGCCGCCCTTCGAGCACGTCAACCTGCAGACCGCGCTCGACGCCTGGTCGGCCGAGGCGGGGCGGCGGGTCGAGATCCGCGGCATCGCGATGCCACCGCACTACGGTGGGATCACGCTCCAGCAATTGGTCAGCGGCGAGATGCTGCCGCCGCTGCGGCTCTCGCCGCCGGGCGTGGTGGATCTCCCGAACGGGCCGAACTCGACGCTGGCCTGCCTGCGGTTGGCACTGCTGCTGGTCACCGACGCCCTCGGCCGATACGTGTTGATGGTGCAGGAGCCCACCGAGGAACAGCCCGTGTTGACCGTCGAGGTCGCCGGGCTGCCGGTCCGGCAGGCGCAGGCCGTGCTGGGTGAGCTGGAGCGGGAGAGCCGTCGGCTGAGCGTCTACCGACGGCAGCTGGTGGAGGTGACGCTGACCCCGATGGGCACGGTCGGCCTGGACTTCCTCGACCCGCCGACCATCGGGCGGGACGACGTCGTCCTGCCCGAGCCGGTGCTGGACCGGATCGAGCGGCACGCCCTGGGGGTCGCCGAGCACCGGGCCGCGCTCGTCGCGGCGGGGCAGCACCTCAAGCGCGGTCTGCTGATCTTCGGCCCTCCGGGCACCGGCAAGACCCACACCGCCGGCTACCTGCTCGGTCGGATGACCGAGTACACCCGCCTGGTGCTCACCGGCCGGTCGCTGGGAGCGGTCGGCGAGGTGACCGAGCTGGCCCGTGTGCTCCAGCCCGCGGTTGTCGTCCTGGAGGACGTCGACCTCGTCGCCGCCGACCGATCGTTCGGTCCCGGCGCCAGCCCGGTGCTGTTCGACCTGCTGGATGCGATGGACGGCGCCGCGGCCGACGCCGACCTGCTGTTCCTGTTGACCACCAACCGAGCCGACCTGCTCGAACCCGCGCTGGCCGCCCGCCCCGGCCGGGTGGACGTCGCCGTCGAGATCGACCTGCCCGGCGCCGAGGCCCGCCGGCGGCTGCTCGAGCTCTACGGCCGCCACGTCCCACTGCGCCTCGCCGACGCCGACATCAAGGCGGTGGTCGAGCGCAGCGACGGCGCGACCGCGTCGTTCCTGAAGGAGCTGCTGCGCCGAGCCGTGCTGGAAGCCCTGCGCGAGGATGGCGTGCTCACCGCCGTCAACGGGCAGCACGTGAGCCGCGCGCTGGATGACCTGCTCGACTCCACCCAGTCGGTCACACGCACCCTGCTCGGCGTCGGCGTCGACCCCGAGACCCTGCCCGCCGACGGCCCGACGCCGATGCCCGCCCCCGCCGGGTGGTTTCCCCACGCAGTGCGCCACGTCCGGCGCCACAACTGGTGACACGACCCCCGCCCGCGCCGAGCCGATCCGCTGCTGCTGCGTACGGCCGGCCGGGCGTCCGCCACGCGGGACCGGCCGGTGACCCCGGGATGGGTCACCGGATGCCTTCAGCGCGCCCATGGCGGCCCACTGACGGACACCGTCACCGCTGTGGGGTGCCGTATCAGTGACGGATCATGCGCTCGTGAGCGATGCCTCTCTCGCCCCCGACTCGGTCGGCCTCCACCCGGACGAAGCCGCGCGACGTTGTTCGGAGCGGGGCCTGGAACTCACGGTCGAGAACGATGAGTTGGTGTTGTCCTACTGGGGCCACGGTCAGCCCTGGCGCGTGAACGGAGCAGTTGCCCAGACCCGGCGAGCGGGTGTCATCACGCGCGATCGTGGTCCGTGTGAGCCTGCGCGACCGACAGGGGGATGCAGGTGTCCGGGAACCGCGCCGCCCCTTGCCGCCAGACCCGCCCCAGCGGCTGTCGTGGCGTAGCCCAGTGCGCTGGTGGTTGATCGCTGTCTTCGCCCTGATCGGAGTAGGCTCGGCCATCGCGGGTGCCTGGTGGACGACAGTCAGCATGGCCGCCTTCGTGGGGCCGCTCTACTCGCCAGCATTGCCCACGAGCGCCGACAGGAAGGCGAGCGGCACCGCCCCTGAAGCCGCCTTGTGTCCCGGAGCGGCCCACTTGGGGACACCGGTACTCAGCGGTATCCCGGTCGCCAGGTCAGCGAGGCCGGGGTCCGAGGGTCCAGCGTCCGGTGGGCCGTCCGCGGAGTGGGTCCGGCCGAGCGGTGCCGAGGTCGCTGTCCGCTGAGCGTGGGGTGCGCTTGAGGGTGACCGAGCTGATCCGGTCGGCCAACTCGGCGGGGATCTCCCAGTCCTCGGGGGCGCCGGTGGCGCAGGCGTCGTGGGCCAGGGCGGCGGCGTACACGGCTTTGGCGTCGGACTCGTCGAGACCGGTGAAGCGGACGCGGGCCTTCTGCGGGGCGTCGACGGCGACGACGCCCTCTTCGGGGCAGCCGCCGAGGCACTGCACGTTGCGGATGGCGATGGGGTTGTCGGGTTCGTTCTCGGCGACCTGGACCAGGGCCGCGGTGAGGCGGCGACCGAACTCGCCGGTGGCGCGGGGGTCATAGCGGGGGCAGGTGCGACAGATCAGCAGCGTCATGGTGGCTTCCGGGTCGGGGTGCGGCGGCCAGGGCGTGGCCTGGCCGCCGGCACCCGGTCGACGTCAGAGAGGCGGCGTCAGGGGCGGTGGGCCACCACGGACGCGGCCTGGTCGTGCACGAGGTCGGCCGCGCGCGGCGCCGGCACGGTGTGGTCGTCCTCGGCCCGCTCCTTGTGGAACCGTCCGTCCTTCATGACGTAGTTGATCTTCGAGTGGTCCTGCAGGATGGTGATGTCGGCCAACGGGTCACCGTCGACCAGGATCATGTCGGCGAGGTAGCCGGGCTGGACCTTCCCCAGCTCGTCGGGGCGCAGCATGATCTCGCCACCCCAGGCGGTGGCGGAGATGATCGCCTCCATCGGGGTGAAGCCGAGCAGCTCGACGAAGTGCTGCAGGTCGCGGGCGTAGGTGCCGTGCGGGGTCCAGGCGAAGCCGTAGTCGCCGCCGGGCAGCACCTTGATGCCGCGCTGGTGCATCTCGCGCAGCCCCTTCACGGCGATGTCCAGCTCCCGCTTGTAGCCGACGGCCTCGGCGGCCTCCTGCGGGAAACCGAACGCCTCGGCCTCGTAGAGGGTCGCGATCAGCCAGTTGATGCCGGGAGCGACGAACACCCAGTCCTTGTTGGCCTCGAGCATGTCCATGCCCTCGGCGTCGGTGAACGACGCGTGGTAGATGATGTCGACCTTGTTCCGGACGCACATCTTCACGCTCTCCGCGCTGCGGGCGTGGGCGCAGACCCGCTTGCCGCGCCGGTGGGCCTCGGTGACCGCGGCGGCGGTCTCCTCCTCGGAGAAGTAGGTGTCCTCGGCGCGCTGGGTGCCAGTGATCTCCTCGCCGGTCATGGACAGCTTGATCTGGTCGACGCCGATCTCGATCAGCTCCCGGACGGCCTTGCGCATCCCCTCGGGGCCGTCGGCGAACTTGGTGATGCCCTTGACCAGCGCCCCGCCGGTGACCGAGATCTCCGGGCCGTTGGCCAGGTAGCGCGGGCCGGGGAAGCGGCCGGCGTTGATCGCGTCCCGGCAGACCACGTCGAGGCGGTCCTTCGCCGACGCCGCGCCCACGCACATGGTGTAGCCGGAGTCGATGTAGGTGCGGGCGGACTCCAGGGCGAACAGCAGGTGCTCCTCGACGGGCATGGTGCCCAGGCCGTCGAGGTCGGCGCTGTTGTTCCAGGTGAAGTGGGTGTGCGCGTCGCACAGCCCGGACATCAGGGTGCGACCGCGGCCCTCGATGACCCGGGCGCCCTCGGCGCGGGACGGTTCGACGGTGCCGACGACGGCGATGCGGTCGTTCTCCACCAGGACGTCGCCGGGATAGGGGGCGGCGCCGGTGGAGTCGAGGATGCTGACGTCGCGGAACAGCACCTTGTCGGGCGAGACGGGCATGGTGCATCTCCTCTGCGGGGCGGGGCAGGGCGCCGGCCGGACGGCCGGCGGCGGGGGCGCGCCCGACGGGCGCGGTGGATGGGGTGGGACGGGTGATCCCGGAGCGGGGTCAGAGGAACTTGAGCAGCTGGTCGGTGACCGGCCGGGCGGCTTCCAGCGCGGTCCAGTGGCCGACGCCGGGGAGGATCTCGACGGTGGCGTTGCCGTGCGCGGCGGCCAGCTCGGAGCTGGCCTCGGGCGGGCCGACCTTGTCGTCGGCGCCGGTGACCAGCAGCAGCGGCAGGTTCGGGCCGACCGGCCCGGGGTCGGTGGCGTTGGCCAGCGCCTCGCAGTTGCGGGCGTAGCCCTCCGGGTCCTGGCGCATGACCAGTTCCCGGACGAACGCGGCGACCTCGGGCCGGTCCCGGCGGGTGGTCTCCGACAGCGCGTTGGCCACCACCGCCGGCGCGACGGCGGCGGTGCCCTTCTCCCGCAGCAGGGCAGCGCGGTCGCGCTGGGCCTGCCGGCCGGCCTCGGCGGGTTCGCGGACCGCGCCGAGCAGGGCCAGCTTGGTCACCTTCTGCGGATGCCGGGCGGCCAGCGCCCGCACGACCAGCGTGCCGAACGAGTGGCCGACCACGGCGGCGGACTCGATGCCGAGCTCGTCGAGCAGCGCGGCGAGGTCCTCGGCGTGGGACTCCGCGCTGATCCCGTCGGCCACCGGGGACCGGCCGGCGCCGGCCGAGTCGGGCCGGATCACCCGGAACCGCTCGGCCAGGGCGTCGGTCTGCACCTGCCAGAAGTTGCTGGTGCCGCCGAGGCCGTGGACCAGCAGCACGGCCGGCCCGTCACCGTCGATCTCGACGGCGAGCTCCTTGCCGTTGACGTTCACGATGTCTCCTCCGTCGGTCATGTCGGATCGGGGCTCAGGCGACGCGGTTGCGCTGGGCGCCGAGCCCGGTGATGGAGACCTCGATGACGTCGCCGGAGGCCATGAACTTCGGCGGGTCGAAGCCGATGCCGACGCCGGCGGGGGTGCCGGTGGCGATGATGTCGCCGGGCAGCAGGGTGAGCCCGGCGGAGATGGTGGCGATCAGCTCGGGGATGTCGAAGATCAGGTCCTTCACCGACGCGGACTGCCGCTGCTCGCCGTTGACCGAGCTCTCCACCACCAGCGCGGTCACGTCGGGCACCTCGTCGGCGGTCACCGCGTAG
The DNA here is from genome assembly GCF_054050215.1 of Geodermatophilus sp. SYSU D01186. Taxonomy (NCBI): domain Bacteria; kingdom Bacillati; phylum Actinomycetota; class Actinomycetes; order Geodermatophilales; family Geodermatophilaceae; genus Geodermatophilus; species Geodermatophilus sp. SYSU D01186. The sequence continues at coordinate 7,825 of NZ_JBJGYW010000011.1, forward strand.
GGGCCCATCGGGCAGTGGGTGTCCAGCGACTTGCCCAGCAGCCACTGCTTGTGCTCGCGCTGCAGGTCGCGGGCGGTGAAGTCGTCGATGATCGTGTAGCCCCAGACGTGGTCGAACGCCTGCTCGCGGGTGATGCCCCGGCCGCCGCGGCCGATGATCACGCCCAGCTCGGCCTCGTAGTCCAGCTCGCTGGTCACCCCGTGGTGCGGGTCGATGTCGTCGAACGGGCCGGTGACCGAGGTGGTGGCCTTCGAGAAGACGATCGGCTCCTCGGGCAGGGCCTCGGAGCGGTCGGGGGTGTCGTAGCCGCTGCGGCCGAACTCGACCACGTGTTCGCGGTAGTTCTTGCCGACGGCGAAGATGTTGCGCCGCGGCGTCGGGATCGGCGCCAGCAGCCGCACCCCGTCCAGCGGCTGCTCCGGCTGGGCGGCCGCCTGCGCATCGAGCGCGGGGCCGAGTTCGGCCCACCGCTCGATCAGCTGCAGCACTCCGGTGCCGGTGGGCAGGAGAGGGGAGACGTCGCGGACCACGCCGCGATCGGCGTCCACGACGCCTACGCGCTGGTCGGTGCCGGTGGAGAACGTCACGAGCTTCATGGGTGTCAACCAATCTGTACCAATGGGACCAATGCTCGGTCTGACTGGAACACTACGACGTGATGCACACCATGTCGAGGGGCCTTCCGGCCCACTTTTCCGCGTTCCAGATTGGTGTTGATTGGTCATTCGCGGTACGGTGGCCGGGTGTTGAGCATCGAGCAGGCGTTGCGCGCCCTCGTCGACGACGGGGTCGCCGAGGGCTCCCTGGTCCCGGGCGCGAAGCTGCCCACCGAACGAGACCTGGTGGAGCGGTTGTCCGCGCCGCGCAGCGCGGTCCGCCGCGCCCTCGACGCGCTCGAGGCCGAGGGGCTGGTCATCCGCCACGTCGGGCGGGGCACCTTCCTCAGCGAGGCAGCGTTGCGCCGCAACGGCGGCGCCCCGGCCGACTGCAGCCCGGCCGAGATCATGCAGGCGCGCCTGGTGATCGAACCGCCGCTGGCCGGGCTGGCGGCGCGCGTGGCCCACCAGGCCGATCTGGACCGGATCACCGCCTGCCTGGACGCCGGCGGCGCCGCCGATGACTTCGAGGACTTCGAGGGCTTCGAGTCCGCCGACGCCAAGCTGCACCGGGCGATCGCCGAGTCCGCGCACAACGGCCTGCTGATGAACATGTTCGACGTCATGAACACCGCCCGCGGGCTTCCGGTGTGGGGCAGCCTCAAGCGGCGCACCTCCAGCCCCGAGCGGCGTCGCTGCTACCACACCGAGCACACCGCGATCGTCGAGGCGCTGTGTGACCGCGATCCCGACGGCGCCGAGACCGCGATGCGCGACCACCTGCGCCACGTCGCCGACAACCTCCTCGGCCGCCCCTGACCCACCCCGGGGCACGCGATCCCGTGTGGGCCTACGTCATCAGCGCACGTGGGGATGGGCCGGGCGCGGTTGCCGGTGGAGCCGTTTGCGGACGGGCGGCCGAGGTGTCTCTGAAGCCGTCTTGTGTCCCTGAGCGGCCCATTCAGGGCGACTGCTGAGACGCCTCTGCTCGACGTCGGCGACGGCGCTCGCGGGTGAGGACAACGCTGTTGAGGACGAAGAAGCCCACGCCGTAGACGATCCAGCCGAACCAGCCGAGGTTCCCGCGATTCAGAACCAAGCCCAGCGCCAGGTCGAGGAAGCCGGTCTGAAGCACAGCGATGAGCACTGCTCCTAGAACAGGGCGCTCCCAAAGGAACCGCAGATCACGGCGCACGTCCGGGAGTATGGCTGAGCGGGGTCGCGCACCCTCCCAGAAGCGGCCTCGCGTCCCTGAGCGGCCCACTTGAGGACACCCCGTGCCCACCAAGCAGGAGCAGCCCGGACTCTAGGTCCAGGCTGTGACCGTGGGCCAACCGTGGGACGAGTACCGGAAGGCGAGACTCCCTCGGGGCTGGGCTTACCCGCGTGGGCCAGAGCGGATTGCCGAAGCGCTCAAGGACGTCGGCGCAGTCGTGGGTTCCCTCAGCCTCGGGAGACCAGACCTGCCGGCGAAGTCTGGACCGCTGACCGTCTTCGACGTCGTGTGGCTCGGCGACGCCCCGGCCGGCTACTTCGGCGAGATTCGGACCGGGAGCAGCCGCCTGCGCGTGAGATGGACCGCTGTCCCCACTGCGGATCGACGCCATGTCGTGCACCAGCTGGAGGAGGGCCTCCTGCGACAAGGTTGCGAGTGGGCTGCAGCGGCTCTGACACGTGGCAATGCCTGGTCAGCGTCGGAGCATCGGTTCTGGGTCACCTACGCGAACGGCCAGATGCGAGTGTCCGAGGTCTGAGCGCCGACGAGGCCACCAGGCCTCCTCGCCCTGAGCGGCCCTTCAACGCGTCTGCCGATGGTCAGCGGGCGTGTGGTGATCTCGGTCCGGGTATCGCATCGACGGCCCAGCGGAGCGCGCGGACGGTAACGCTCAGAGCGCGTCGGCGAATCCCCGGATGTCACGCACCACCGCCTTGTACGACTCCGGGATGGCGGCGCGAAACGACATGTCCGCGGCGTGAGTGAGGCCGAGGTTGACCCTCCCGACCACCGGGACGCCTGCGCGCTGCAGCAGCCGGAAGTACGCGATGCCCTCGTCGCGCAGTGGATCGAGCTCGTTGACCGAGATGACGTGCGGCGGCAGGCCCTCCACGTCGCGCTCGGTGGCGAAGTACGGCCACGCCAGCGGGTTCTCCGCGTTTTCACCCGTGGGGTCGTACACCGCCACCAGCATGTCCATCATCGAGCAGTCGATGTAGTGCCCGTCGTTCTCCACCATCGACGGCAGCTCGCGCAACTTGCGGTCGCGGTCCCAGCCGTAGCCTCCGCTGATGTAGGGCACCATCGCGTACACCCCGTCGATGCGGTCCAGCCGACCTTCTCGCTTGGCCTTGAGCGTCGTCGCCAGCACGAGGTTCGCCCCGCCGGACTCGCCCTGCAGGACGATTCGGGAGATGCCGAGCGCGTCACGGTGCTCGTGCACCCAGTCCAGCGCGGTGCTGCAGTCGTTCAGACCGGCCGGGAAGGGGTTCAACCCGTCGGCGGTCCAGGCGTTCCGGAAGCCGGGCGTCACCACGACCATGCCGGTCGCCGCGAGGTCCTCGCTCCAGCGCCGGTGCACCGCGTTGTGAGCTTCGAGGATCGTCATGCCCCCGCCGTGGAGGTAGACGGTGCAGGGCAGCCGTCCCTCGACGCCGGCCGGGCGGAAGACATGCAGCGGGATCTCGTTGCCGTCCACGCCCGTCGCGGTCTCCAGCCGGTACTCGACGTCGGCCCGCACCTCGTCCGGCCAGTCGCTGGGAACCGCCGCGTACAGGCCCTCGAACCCCGCGTGCGACTGGCCGACGAACTCCGCGACCACCTCCGGCGCGGCGGTGCGGTCGAACGGGGCGGGAGCAGCTCGGCCGTCGAGCCCGAACGCGGCGAGACCGGCGCGCAGCCCCGGGTGCAGCCGGGGATCGGTGCGCAGCTCGACGTCGGGGTCGGCGAGCCGCCCCTCCTGCCGTGCGTGGACCCTCTCCTGCGCCGTCTCGCTCATGTGGCCTCCGACCTGCGACAAGTTCTGATCTGCCGCAGCGGACCGTGGCATGGGTCACTTTCGAGCGTCAAGGAGTCCGGGAGGAGTCGTGGGACTCGCCTGCCTGGGACTTCATGGCACGCACGCGGCGGGACGAGGAGCTGCACAGGAGTTTTGGTCTCGAGTCGCCTTGAAGCCGTCTTGTGTCCCTGAGCGGCCCACTTGGAGACACCCCACGGGCGCGGCTCGGCGCAACCTCTCACCACTCGATGAGGTTCGGGTCCTCCCAGCCGATCGTGGGTCCGTTGCCGGAGACTCTCTCCTCCCAACCGTCTCGATCCCGCTGGAAGTACATCCGGTAGTCGTAGTGACCGTTCACGGTCAGAGCGACCTCGGCGCGGTCGCCAGCAACGGTCACCGACCGGACCTGTGCACCGGCCCGCTCCGGCCACTCGGCGAGGGCCAGCCGTTCGAGGTTCCGCCGATCATCCGCCTGGATGCTAGGCACCGGCGGAGTGTTGCAGCCCGGATGTCCCAGAGCGGCCCACTTGGGGACACCGACAGCGGTCGCGGCGCACATAATCCGCAGGACAGGCCCTGGTTTGCCGAAGGCACATACGTAGCGGCTGTCACGACTTCCGTCCATCCGCCGCGTGGCTCCGCGGGTACAACGACGGTTCGGGAGAGGTTCAGCTCGTGCCCAACCAGCCGCTCCTGCCGCCGCCGCCGTCTACATCCCCGCCGCGAGGGCTGGCCGACGGGGTGGTCCGCAAGCGAGTGATCCGCATGTCCCTCGCGGTCCTGCTTCTCGCGGTCGTCATCTGGTCCGCTGTTAGCCCCGAGACGCTCGCGCACGCGTTCACCCTGGGCGTCGCGGGTTTCACGATCTGGCACGTCGTCATGTTCTTCGTCACACAGGGACGCGGCCGGGCTCGATAGGCGGTAGATGGGCTTGGGGGAGGCTGTCCGCGCGGTCATCAAGCGCAGGTGGGAACTCGGTGCGGCGTCAGGCCGGTCTCGTCCCATGTCGCGAAGCCTCAGCGCGCCAAGCCTCGGCGCTGAGCGCCATCGAGCGATGGCTGTGGGTGTCTCATAGGCCGCCTTCAGGGCGAGGTCGTGCGGGCACCGAGAGGCACGTTGCGGCGAGTCAGCGCAGGCGGGAAAGGGCCCAGGTCGCGGTGCGGTCCCGGAGGACCTCTGGTTCAGACCGTCTGCAGCCAGTTGGTCAGCAGCTGCGCGCCGGCGTCGCCGCTCTTCTCCGGGTGGAACTGGGTCGCCGACAGGGCGCCGTTCTCGACCCCGGCGACGAACCGGTCGCCGTGCTCGGCCCAGGTCACCAGCGGCGCGGCCAGCGGGGACGGCGCCCCCTCGGCGCCGAGCGGGAAGTTGCGCACCCCGTAGGAGTGCACGAAGTAGAAGCGCTGGTCCTCGAGCCCGGCGAACAGGACGCTGCGCTCCGGGACCTGCACGGTGTTCCAGCCCATGTGCGGCAGAACCGGCGCCTGCAGCGGCTCGACCACCCCGGGCCACTCGCCGCAGCCCTCGGCGTCCTGCCCGTGCTCGACGCCGCGCTCGAAGAGGATCTGCATGCCGACGCAGACCCCGAGCACGGGGCGGCCACCGGCCAGCCGCCGGCCGATGACCCGCGGGCCGTCGACGGCGCGCAGCCCGTCCATGCAGGCGGCGAAGGCGCCCACGCCGGGGACGACGAGGCCGTCGGCGTCGAGGGCCGCCTGCGGATCCCCGGTCACGGTGACCTCGGCGCCGACCCGGGTCAGCGCCCGCTCGGCCGAGCGCAGGTTGCCCGACCCGTAGTCGAGGACGACGACCTTCTTCTTCACGCCTGTCACGGTACCGAGCAGCACCGCGACGCCTCCGGGGATTCCCGGGACGACGTGTCGGGCCGGGGTGACACGTCGGAGATCTCCGACGCAGCCTGGCGGCGTGCCGGAGGACGTCTTCCTCGCGCTGGCGCACCCCGTGCGCCGGCGGCTGCTGGAGCTGCTGGTCGACGGTCCCCGCACCCCCGGTGAGCTGGCCGCCCAGTTGGAGCTCAGCCGGCCGTCGCCGAGCACCTCTCGGTGCTGCGCCGGGCCGAGCTGGTGCGGGACGAGCCGTCGGGGCGCCACCGGCACCACTCCCTGACCATCGAGCCGCTGGAGCGGGTGAGCGACTGGCTGGCTCAGTTCGAGCGCTACTGGCGCGCACCTGCGCGCCCTCGCCGACCTCGTGGAGGACGACCGCAGGGGCGGTTCCCTTCGACGACATGGGCCCGGGCTGGCGCGACGTCGTCCTCCCCCGGCTGGCCGCCGTGGTGGGCGAGCCGGCCTGAGCCGGCCGGCGACCGCCTCAGACCATCCGGAGGATGCCCGAGGCGGTCGCCAGCAGCGCCGCCGCCAGCAGGACGACGGCGAAGAGCACCTGCGGGCCGGTGCGGCCCCGGGTGTCGGAGTCGGCCTTCCAGATGCTCCAGGCCCCGCCGAGGAGGAAGCCGCCGACGACGAGCAGCAGGACGGCGAAGGTCACCTACAGCGCGCCCTTGGTGGAGGGGACGTCGGTGACCCGCGGGTCCAGCGCCACGGCGACCCGCAGCGCCCGGGCCAGGGCCTTGAACTGGCCCTCGACGATGTGGTGGGCGTCGCGGCCGGCGTAGAGCACCCGCACGTGCAGGCTGATCCGCGCGTTGAAGGCGAAGGACTCCAGCACGTGCTTGGTCAGGCTGGTCGGGTAGTCCGGCCCGATCATCGGCGTCATGTTCTCGGGCTCGGCGTGCACGAAGTACGGCCGGCCGGAGAGGTCCACCGCCGCCTGCGCCAGCACCTCGTCCATGGGGATGGTGGCGTCGCCGTAGCGGGTGATGCCCTTCTTGTCCCCCAGCGCCTGGGCGAACGCCTGGCCGAGGGCGATCGCGACGTCCTCCACGGTGTGGTGGGCGTCGATGTGCAGGTCGCCGTCGGCGCGCACGGTGAGGTCGATGCCGCTGTGCTTGGACAGCGCGGTCAGCATGTGGTCGTAGAAGCCGACCCCGGTGCTGATCGAGCTCGTGCCGGTGCCGTCGAGGTCGAGCTCGACGACCAGCTTGGTCTCACTGGTCTCGCGCTCGACGCGTGCAGTCCTGCTCATGCGTTCAGTCTCCCAGGCGGTGGTCGGCCGCCACCTCACCCAGGGCGGTGAGGAAGGCGTCGGTCTCCTCCGGCGTCCCGGCCGTGACCCGCAGCCAGCCGGCGAGGCCGACGTCGCGCACGAGGACGTCGCGGTCGAGCAGCGCCTGCCAGGCCGCGCGCGCGTCGGCGAAGCGGCCGAAGAGCACGAAGTTGGCGTCGCTGGCCACGCTGGTCAGCCCGAGGCCGGGCAGTGCGGCGACGATCCGGTCGCGCTCGGCCTTGACCGCGTCCACGGTGGCCAGCAGCGCGTCGGTGTGGGCCAGCGCCGTCCGGGCGGCGGCCTGGGTCAGCGAGCTCAGGTGGTAGGGCAGCCGGACCAGCTGCAGCGCGTCGACGACGGCCGGGTCGGCGGCGAGGTAGCCCAGCCGCAGGCCGGCCATGCCGAAGGCCTTGCTCATCGTGCGGCTGACGATCAGCCGCGGCCGGCCCGGCAGCAGGGTCAGTGCCGACGGGGTGCCGGTGCGGGCGAACTCCGCGTAGGCCTCGTCGACGACCAGCACACCCGCGGTGGCCTCGTAGAGCGCCTCGATGGTGGCGAGCTCCACCGCGGTGCCGGTCGGGTTGTTCGGGCTGGTCACGAAGACCACGTCCGGGGCGACCTCGCGGACCTGCGCCGCCGCGGCGTCGGGGTCGATGGTGAAGTCCGGACGCCGGTGGCCGTCGACCCAGGCGGTGCCGGTGCCCGCTGAGATGATCGGGTGCATCGAGTACGACGGCGTGAAGCCCAGCGCGCTGCGGCCGGCGCCGCCGAAGGCCTGCAGGATCTGCTGGAGGACCTCGTTGCTCCCGTTGGCGGCCCACACCTGCGCCGCGTCGAGCTCCTGGCCGCTGGTGCGGGTCAGGTAGGCGGCGAGGTCGCGGCGCAGGTCGAGGGCGTCGCGGTCGGGGTAGCGGTTCAGCTCCAGCGCCGCGTGCCCGAGCGCCTCACCCAGGTCGGCCAGCAGCTCCGGCGGCAGCGGGTGCGGGTTCTCGTTGGTGTTGAGCCGGTACTTCGCCGGCAGCTGCGGGGCGCCGTAGGGCGTGCGGCCCCGCAGCTCCGGCCGCAGCGGGAGCTCCTCGAGCGTCGCGCTCTGCCCGTTGCGTGACCTCGCGGGCTCGGTCACGGGCGCTGCCGGGCCCGGACGGCGGCGGCGTGGGCCGGGAGGTCCTCGGCGCCGGCGAGGGCGTCGATGTGGCCGGCGACCTCGGCGAGGGCCTGCTCGTCGTACTCCACGACGTGGATGCCGCGCAGGAACGACTGCACCGACAGGCCGCTGGAGTGGCGGGCGCACCCCCCGGTGGGCAGAACGTGGTTGGAGCCGGCGCAGTAGTCGCCCAGCGACACCGGCGACCAGGCGCCCACGAAGATCGCGCCGGCGTTGCGCACCCGCATCGCGACCTCGCGGGCGTTCTCGGTCTGGATCTCCAGGTGCTCGGCGGCGTAGGCGTCGACCACCCGCAGCCCGGCGTCGACGTCGTCGACCAGCACGATGCCCGACTGGCTCCCGTCCAGCGCCGTGGTGATCCGGTCGGAGTGCTTGGTGGCGGCCACCTGGCCCGGGACGAGCCCGAGGACGGCGTCGGCCAGCTCCTCGCTCGTCGTCACCAGCACCGCGCCGGCCAGCGGGTCGTGCTCGGCCTGGCTGATCAGGTCGGCGGCGACGTGCACCGGGTCGGCGGTGTGGTCGGCGAGGATGGCCACCTCGGTGGGACCGGCCTCGGAGTCGATGCCGATGAGCCCGCGCAGCAGCCGCTTGGCCGCCGTCACGTAGACGTTGCCGGGGCCGGTGACCATGTCGACCGGCTCGCAGCTGCCGGCGCCGTAGCCGAAGACCGCGATGGCCTGGGCGCCGCCGACGGCGTAGACCTCGGTGACCCCGAGCAGCGCGCACGCGGCGAGGACGCCGGGGTCGGGCAGGCCGCCGTGGTCCCGCTGCGGCGGGGAGGCCACCGCGATCGACTCCACCCCGGCGATCTGCGCGGGGACGACGTTCATGACGACGCTGGACAGCAGCGGCGCCAGGCCGCCGGGCACGTAGAGGCCGACCCGGCGCACCGGCAGCCAGCGCTCGGTGACGGCGCCCCCGCGGACCACCTGGGTGGTGACGTCGGTGCGGGCCTGGTCGGCGTGCACCCGCCGGACGCGGGCGATCGCCTCCTCCAGTGCCGCCCGGACGGTCGGGTCGATCTCGGCCAGGGCGCGGTCGATGGCGGCCTGCGGCACCGCGAAGTCCTCGAGGTCGACGCCGTCGATGCGGGCGGTGATCTCCCGGACCGCCTGGGCGCCGCGGATGCGGACGTCCTCGCACAGCGGCCGCACCGTCGCCAGCACCGAGTCGATGTCGGTGGCGGCACGGGGCAGCAGGCCGGAGAGCTCGCGCACCCCCGGCAGCGCGGATCCACGCAGGTCGATGCGGGCGAGCACGGGCGGACCTCCGGGCGGTTCCGAGGCGGGGAACGGGAACACCCCAGGGTAGACGGGGCCGCCCGGGGCTCTGCCGCGCTGCCCGCTCTCGCGCCGTCCCCTGCCCCGTAGGCTCGGCTGCCGTGGGCGACCTGATCCCGCTCTTCCCGCTGGGCACGCCGCTGTTCCCCGGGGTGGTCCTGCCGCTGCAGGTCTTCGAGCCCCGCTACCGCCGGCTCGTGCGCGACCTGCTGGCCCAGCCCCAGGGCGACGGACGGTTCTTCGGCGTGGTGGCCATCCGGCAGGGCTGGGAGGTCGAGCAGGTGGCGCCGGCCGAGGCGCTGTACGACGTGGGCTGCACCGCGCGGCTGCAGGTGGTGCGCCCGCAACCCGACGGCGGCTTCCGGATCGTCACCGTGGGCGGCGACCGGTTCCGCTTGCTGGAGGTGCACGTCGGCGAGGACCCGCCCTACCTGCAGGCCGAGGTGGAGTGGCTGCACGAGGAGGAGGCGGCCGAGGAGGCCGCCGGCGACCAGGAGGGCCTGGCCCCGGCGGACGGCGGCGTGCCGGGCCCCGAGCTCGACGACCTGGTCACCGACGTCGCCCGCCGCTCGCTGGACGTGCTGGTGCGGGGGGTGGCCGAGCTGTTCGCGCGGTACGTCCTGGCGGTGGCCGGCCTCACCGGGGACGCCGGTGAGGAGGCCGACGAGCCCGGGTTGCTCGAGGGCGTCGCCGACGACCCGCAGGCGCTGTCCTACCTGGTCGCCTCGGCGGCCCTGCTGACCACCGAGGACCGCCAGGCGCTGCTCGCCGAGTCGGCGACCCGCCGGCGGCTGCGGGCGGAGTCGCGGCTGCTGCGGCGGGAGCTGACCCTGCTGGAGACCCTCGGCGCGGTGCCCGCGCCGCTGCAGCGCTTCGCCGGTCCGCGCAGCGTCAACTGACGCCGGTCCCACCCCGCGGGTCCTCCGTCTCTGAGTGCGCCTGCACTCAGGGACGTACAGCCCGCCGACCTCCCGGACCGGAGGGCGCTCAGGCCGGCGCCGACGGCTCGCGGCCGCGCAGCGCGGCGAGCTCGGCGCGCGAGCGGACGCCGAGCTTCGTGTATATGCGGGTCAGGTGGTACTGCACCGTCTTCTCCGAGAGGTAGAGCTCGGCGGCGACCTCGCGGTTGGACAGCCCGCTGGCGACCAGCCCGGACACCGTCCGCTCCTGCGGGGTCAGCCGGGCCGCCCCGTCCTCGGGGCGGCCCGGGCCCAGGCCCGCGGCCCGCAGCTCGCGGTCGCAGCGCGCGACGTAGGTGGCCGCGCCGAGGGAGAGGTAGACGTCGCGCGCGGTGGAGATGGCGGCGTCGGCCTCGCGGCGCTTGCCCGCCCGGCGCAGGGTCTGGCCGAAGGCGAAGCTCACCCGCGCGCGGTCGTAGCGCAGCGGCAGGTCCTCGAGCAGCCGCAGCGACGTGCCGAACGCGTCGCGGGCGGCGTCGAGGTCGCCCTGCGCGCCGAACCACCGGCCGCGGGCGTAGCCGAGCCGCGCCCGGGTGGAGCGGTGTCCGCGCTCGGTGGCCCGCTGCTCGTGCGGGGTGAGGAAGGCGTCGGCCTCGGCCAGCAGCCCCTCGAGCACCAGCGCGTTGGCGTGGACGTCGGCCCAGGGCCAGGCGCCGGGCTCGTCGACCCAGCCCTGCGGATCCGCCTCGGCCAGTGGCCCGAGGGCGCGCAGCACGCCGGCGTAGTCGGCCTGGGCCTCGGCGACGTGGGCGCGGGCGAGCATCGAGGGCACCCGCATGATCGCGTAGTCCGAGCTCCCGGCCTCGCCGTCCCGCAGCGCCTGCTCCGCGGCGGCCCAGTCGCCGCGCAGCGCGTGGACCTGCGCCGCGGTCCAGTGCAGCAGCGGCCCGACGAGCACCATCCCGGTGCGGGTGACGAGGTCGGCGCCCTCCCGGACGGCGCGCAGCGCGGCGTCCCACTCGCCGGTGGCGAACCGGGCCCGGGCCAGCCAGCCCAGCGCCCAGAGGGAGATGCGGTGCGAGCCGCCGAGGTAGGTGGTCGGGACGGCGCTCTCCAGCTCGGCGGCGGCCCGCGCCACCTCGTCGAGGGCCAGGTGCAGCCAGCCCTCGCCGAGGGCGACCCGTTGCGCCTGCGCGCCGGAGCGGACCCGCTCGGACAGCGCCCGGTAGCCGGCCAGGGCCTCGGCCGGGGCGCCGGCGCCGGCCACCCCCAGGCCGCGGATGGCGACCGCCTCGAGCGCCTCGGGCGCCCCGGGCCCGGCCAGCTCGATGGTCCGGTCGGCCCAGGCGACCAGCTCCCCGGCCCGGCAGCGCGCCAGCTCGTGCAGCACGAACCGCTGACTGACCAGCGCGGCCCGGCCCGGGTCGCGGTCCGGGTTGACGAGGTCCCAGGCGCGCCGCAGCCGGGCCTCGGCCTCCACCGCCCGGCCCTGGACGACGGCCAGGTACCCGAGGACGGCGTTGCGCAGCGGGGTCTCCCGGAGGCTCTCCACCTCGGGCACGAGGGCGGCCGCACCGATCGAGTCGCCGGCGCCGACCAGCGCGTCCACGGCCCCGAGCAGCCGGTCCTCGCGCGAGCGCCGGTCCTCCGACAGCCGGCTGGCGTCGGCGAGCAGCGCGGCCGCCTCCGCCCAGGCCCCCTCGGCCGCGCGCCGGCGCGCCAGCGCGTCGAGGTCGCCGGCGAGCGCGGGGTCGGGGCCGACGCTCGCGGCGACGAGGTGGCCCAGCCGGCGGGTGGGGTCCTCGACGACGTCGGCGGCGCGGCGGTGCGCGCGCGCGACGGCGGCCGGGCCCATGGCGGTGAGCACGGCGGCGGCGACCAGGGGGTCGGCGGGCGCCAGCTCCGCGGGCCGGCCCGGTCCCGTCGGACGCAGGAGGCCGGCCCTCTGGGCGGCGTCCAGGGCGGCCAGCAGGTCACCGACCCCCGACAGAGCGGCCGCCTCGGGGACCGGGGCGGGGCCGAGGACGGCGACCGCCTCGGCCAGCGCGCGGGCCCCCGGATCGCACCGGGTCAGCTGCTCGCGCACCCAGGCGGCCACCGCGGCCGGGGCCGGGAGGTCGGGGCGCCGGCCGGACCAGGTCTCGCGGGGCAGCTCGTCGAGCAGGGCGGCCACGTGGCCGGGCACTCCCCCGGTGTGCCGCCAGAGCTGCTCGGCCACGGCCGGTGACAGCGGGGTGCCGCGGGCCGCGGCCAGCCGGGCGACGTCCTCGGCGGAGAACGGCTCGACGACCACGGTCGCGGTGGCCGACCGCAGGAGGACCTCGAGGGTGGCCGGGGTCGCCTCGGCCGGGACGAGCGGGCTGACCAGCACGACGGTCAGGGCGGCGCGGTGCTGGTGGCGCACCGCCGTCGCCAGCGCCTGCAGCGACTCCGGGTCGCTCCAGTGGGCGTCGTCCACCAGGACGACGGCGCGGGCCTCGGCCGAGCCGCCGGCGTGCCGGGCGACGACCTCGGCGGCGGCGAAGGGGTCCGACGGAACCGGGACGCCGGCCAGCAGCTGGTCGAGCACGGCGTACGGGCGGGTGCCCTCCCACGGGGCGCCGCGGGCCTCGAGGACCGGACCCGGGTGCCGGTCGACGGCCTCCCGGACCAGCGCGGTCTTGCCGGCCCCGGGTGCGCCGGTGACCCGGACCAGGGACGGGCCGAGCCCGCCGTCCCGGAGCAGCCGCTCGAGGCCGGCGAGCTCGGCCTCCCGGGCCACCAGCCCGGGGATGGCTCCCGTCACGCGGGAACGGTAGCCCCGGCGACGGTGGGTGCCGGGGTCTGCGCGACCGGTCCGGCGTCGGCCTGCGGGGTGCGGGGCACCAGGGCGGTGACCAGCGCGCCGAACAGGGCGATGCCGGCGAAGAGGAAGAACGCCGTCGTCCCACCCAGGCCGGCGCCGACCAGGACCCCGCCGAGCACGGGCCCGACGATCCCGCCGAGCCGGCCGAACCCGGCGCACCAGGCGACGCCGGCGGCCCGGGCCCGGGTCGGGTAGTAGTTGGCGACCAGGCCGTAGACCAGGACCTGGGTGCCGATGGTCCCGACGCCGGCGACCGCCACCGCGAGCAGCAGGACCGCGAGCGGCAGCTGGGCGGGCAACAGGGCGAGGGAGAGCGCGGCGAGCACGAAGGTGGCCGCGATGACCCGCTTGGCGCCCACCCGGTCGGCCGACCAGGAGGCCAGCAGGCCGCCGGAGATCGCGCCCAGGTTGAGCACCAGCAGGAAGGCCAGCGAGGCGCTCGTGCCGTAGCCGTTGCCGGCCATGATCTGCGGCAGCCAGGTGTTGAGGCCGTAGGTCAGCAGCAGGCCGGCGAAGCTCATCGTGCCCAGCAGCAGGGTCGGCACCGCGAGCGGACGGCGGACGAGTGCGGCGAACCCGAAGCGGACGGGCGCGGCCGGCGCCGCGACCACCGGTGCGGTCTCCAGCGGCACGCCGGTGCGCTCGCTGACGGCGGCCGCCTCGGCCGTCCGGCCCCGGGAGGCCAGCCAGCGCGGCGACTCGGGCAGCCGGAGCAGCGCCAGGGGCAGCAGCGTGACCAGCGGCAGGGCACCGATCCACAGCAGCCCCCGCCAGCCGACGGCGTCCCCCGCGACCAGCGCCACCACCGAGGCGAGGACGCCGCCGGCCGGGACGCCGCTGTAGACGACCGCGTTGAGCCGGTTGCGCCGCTCGGCCGGCGCGAACTCGGCCACCAGCGCGCCGACCGTGGCGACCAGGGCGCCCACGCCGATCCCGGTGAGGAACCGGAAGAACGCGAAGGTGCCGACGGTGGGCGCCAGCGCGGTCGCCGCCATGCCGATCGAGAACCAGGCGAGGTTCACGACCACCACCCGTCGGCGTCCGATCCGGTCGCCGACCGCTCCCGCGGCGAGGGCGCCCACGAGGACGCCGACGAGGGCGTAGCTGCCGAGGGTGCCGGCCTGCGCGGGCGTGATCGGGCCCAGCTGGCTCGGGTCGCCCAGCAGCGTGGGGACGATCGTCCCGTAGACGACCAGGTCGTAGCCGTCGAACACCAGGGCGGCGGTGGACAGGGCGACGACCCAGAGGGTGCTGCGCCGGCGGCGCTCCTCCGGCGTGCGGGGGTTCTCGGGCATGGCGGGACTCCGGGTGTCGAAGGGCGTGCGGTGAGGGTGTGGAGCGGGAGGGCGACGGGTCAGCCGAGGTCGCCGCCGGCGACGGGCAGGACCGTCCCGGTGATGTAGGAGGCCTCGTCGGAGGCGAGGAAGGCCAGCGCGGCGGCCTGCTCGTCGAGGGTGCCGTAGCGCTTCATCAGCGAGGAGTCGACGGTCTGGTCGACGATCGTCCGGTACCAGGCCTGCTCCTGCTCCGTCTGCGGCGCCGGGCCGCGCGGGATGCGCCGGGGCGGCGCCTCGGTGCCGCCGGGGGCGGTGGCCACCACCCGGACACCGGAGAGCGCCAGCTCCAGCGCGAGGGCGGTGGTGATGGCGTTGACCCCGCCCTTGGCCGCCGCGTACGGCACCCGGTTGAGGCCGCGGGTGGCGACGGAGGAGACGTTCACGATCGTGCCGGAGCCCTGCGCGACCATGACCGGCGCGACCGCCCGGCACGACCACAGCGTCGGGAACAGCGACCGGTTGATCTCGGCCTCGATCTGCTCCGGCGGGTAGTCGACGAAGGGCTTGGCCCAGATCGTGCCGCCGACGGTGTGGATGGCGACGTCGATGCGGCCGAAGCGGGTCAGCGCCTTCTCGACGACGTCGTGCGCGCCCGCCCACGTCTCCAGGTCGGCGGTGACGGCGAGCGCCTCCCGGCCGGCGTCGGTGAGCTCGCCGGCGAGGTCGTGGACCATGTCGGCGCGGTCGGCGAGCACGAGCGCACCGCCCTCGGCGCTGATCCGGCGGGCCGTGCGCTCCCCGATGCCCTGGGCGGCACCGGTGACCAGCACGACCCTGCCGTCGAAACGGCCCGGGCTGACGAAGGCCGGCCGGGTGCGGGCGTCGGCGTCGGCCATCGCCCGCCGCACCGTCTGCTTCGACCGCTCGGCGTGCTGGGTGATCAGCTCCCGGGCCCGCGTCCGGTCGCCCGCCTCGACCGCGTCGACGATGTCGAGGTGGTCCTGCGTGCAGCGCGGGTGGCACCAGGTGGCGCGCCGCAGCACCTGATCCATGTGCCCCTTCACGCCGAGTGCCTGGTAGGCCTGCAGCAGGTGCTCGTTGCCGGTCAGGCCGAAGAGGTGGTCGTGGAAGGCGGCGTTGGCCTCGGTGTAGGCCGCCGCGTCGACGAAGGAGTCGCCCCGGACGTGGGGCACCGTCGACTCCGCCAGCAGCCGGTATCCGGCGACCTGCCCGCTGGACAGCCGCCCGAGGGTCAGCTCCAGCGCGCCGAGCTCCAGGGCCTTGCGGGCCTCGAAGATCGCGTCGGAGTGGTGCACCGAGGGGTGCTCCTCGCCGATCTCGTACCCGCCCCCGGCCGGCGTCCGGGCATCCGGATCGGTCGGCCCGACCCCGCCCAGGTCGGCGCGCTCGGGGAACAGCTCCTGGCCGGCGAGCGACCGGCCACCCCCGACCGGGCGGAGACCGCCGTCGGGGTCGAGCGGGATCACCGGGCCGTCGCCGCCGGGCACGGCCAGCCGCTGGCCGGCGACCGTGCGGGCGGTCGCGGCCTCGTCGGCCGGTGCCGTCGCCCCGGTCGTGCCGAGCGGGGCGAGCTCGGCCGGCGGCAGGAGGACCTGACCGGCGAGGGCCCGGCCGTCGGCGCCGACCGCCGCCGCGGGGGCCGGCGTCTCCGGTGCCCGCGGCGCGGGGACGGCCACCGGCGCCGGCTCCGCCTCCCGCGGGACCGGCGCGGTCGCGGCGGGCTCGGGCGCCGGCGCGGCAGGCGCCGCGGCGCCGGAGGGCGCGAACTTCTCGTAGTAGAAGCCGGCCGGGACGACGCCCTGCTCGGCGAAGTGGCCGCGGACGGCCTCCACCATCGGCGGCGGGCCGCAGAGGTAGACGCCGACCTCGCCCCCGTAGAGGTGCTCGGGCCGGAACAGGCTCGTGACGTAGCCCTGGTTCGGGGCCGTGGTCGCGGGGTCGGCGACGCAGTGGTCCCAGGTGAAGCCGGGGATCTCGTCGGCGAGCTGCGCCAGCGTGGCCAGCTCCACGACGTCGTCGTCCGTGCTCGCGCCGTAGACCAGGTGCGCCGGGCGCGCGCTGCCGTCGTCCCGCAGCGTGCGCAGCATCGACAGGATCGGGGCCAGGCCGGTGCCGCCGGCGACCAGCAGCACCGGGTCGTCGGACTCGCGCAGGAAGAAGCTGCCGTGCGGCCCGGTGAAGGTGATCTCGTCACCGACGGCGGCGCGGTCGGTCAGGTACGTCGACATCGCCCCGCCCGGGGTGAGCTTGACCAGGAAGGTCAGCGCCTCCTCGTCGGGGCCGTTGCTGAAGGAGTACGAGCGGCTGACCGAGGTGCCGGGCACGGTGAGGTTGACGTACTGGCCGGGCAGGAACGCCAGGTCGGCCCGCCCCGGCGTCTCGAGGGTGAGCGAGACGGTGGTCGGCGACAGCCGCTCCAGCGCCGTGAGGGTGCCGGTGTGGGTCGCGGCCTGGGTCTTGGCGACCGCCGAGGTGCTGGCGATCTGCAGGACCAGGTCCGACCGCGGCCGCATGCTGCACGGCAGCACGTAGCCGGCCCGGGCCTCGTCGTCGGAGAGGGCGTCCTCGATGTAGGCGCCGCCGTCGTACTCCCCGGACTCGCAGAAGGCCTTGCAGGTCCCACAGGCGCCGTCCCGGCAGTCCAGCGGGATGTTGATGCGCGAGCGGTAGGAGGCGTCGGCGACGGTCTGGTCGGGCGCGCACGTGATGAACCGGGTGACGCCGTCCTCGAAGGACAGCGCGACGCGGTGGGTGCCGGTCGGCGTGGGAGCGGTCTGCGTCATGACGGCACCGGCCTCAGAAGTGGTACACGTCGACGACGTGGTGGATGTAGTCGTTCTTGAGCACCACGGTCTTGCGGCGGATGAGCGGCGCCGGCCCGGAGAAGTCGATCGTGTAGAAGGACGTCCCGTAGTACGGGTCCACCGTCTTGTAGCGGAAGTACATGGTGTGCCAGTTGAAGCGGACGTCGACGAGGTCGCCGCGGCGCTCGATGACCTCGACGTTGCTGATGTTGTGGCTGGTCCGCGGCTCGGGCAGTGACGTGGCGCTGGAGCGCTCGGTGCGGATGCGGAAGACCCGGTCGGCCAGGCCGCCCTTGTTGGCGTAGTAGACCAGCGAGATCTCCCGCTGCGGGTCCTCGGTGAGCCGGTCGTCGTCGGTCCAGCAGGGCATCCAGTACACGACGTCGTCGGCGTAGCACTCGAGCCACTTCTCGAACTCGCGGTCGTCGAGGTAGCGGGCCTCGCGGTAGAGGAACTGCTCGATCGCGTTCTGGTCGATCCGGTCGCGGGCCGGCCGGTCGGAGACCGGCGGCCGGGGCTCGGTGATCGTCATGACGGTCCTCCTCAGGCGGTCGGGGCGGGGACGGCGGCGGGGGCGGCCGCGGCCTGCTCGCGGGCGAGCGCGGCGCGCATGGTCTGCAGCCAGTAGCCGTGCTGGACGGGGTAGAGCCCCTCGTCCTCGTTGCGCAGGCCGGCGGAGACGACGCCGGTCATCCCGAGCGCCTCGGCCATCGGGTCGGGGCCGTGCAGCCAGTGCTGGGCGCCGCGGCTCATGTCGTTCCACGGCGCGGCGGTGGCCCGGAAGGTGAGCTGGCAGGAGCGGAACTCCTCCAGGTCGTCGGGGGTGGCCATGCCGGAGGCGTTGAAGAAGTCCTCGTACTGGCGGATGCGGTGCGCGCGGGCCTCGGCGCTCTCGCCCTTCGGGGCGATGCAGTAGATCGTCACCTCGGTCCGGTCCGGGGCGATCGGCCGGAAGTGCCGGATCTGCGTGCTGAACTGGTCCATCAGGTAGACGTTCGGGTAGAGGCACAGGTTGCGGGAGCCCTTGACCATGAACTCGCCCTTGGCCTCGCCGAACTGGGCCTTGAGCTCGTCCAGGCGGTCCCACAGCGGCCGGTCCTGCGGGTTGCCGGCCCAGGTCCACAGGCACAGGTGACCGTTCGGGTAGGACCAGTAGCCACCGCCGGACTTCCCCCAGCTCCCGGCGTCCAGGGCCTTGGTCGCGTTGGTCGACTCCCCCGTGCTGCGCCGCGAGGTGGTGGCGGCGTAGTTCCAGTGGGTCGCGGTGACGTGGTAGCCGTCGGCGCCGTTCTCCGCCTGCACCTTCCAGTTGCCGTCGTAGGTGTAGGTCGACGAGCCGCGCAGCACCTCCAGCCCCTCCGGGGACTGGTCGACGAGCATGTCGATGACCGTCGTCGTGTCGCCCAGGTGCTCGCGCAGCGGGACGACGTCGGGATCGAGGCTGCCGAACAGGAAGCCGCGGTAGCTCTCGAAGCGGGCGACCCGCGTCATGTCGTGCGAGCCGTCGCGGTTGAACGACTCCGGGTAGCCGGCGCCCTCGGGGTCCTTGACCTTCAGCAGCGTCCCGTCGTTGCGGAACGTCCACCCGTGGAACGGGCAGGTCAGCGTCGTCCGGTTGTCGGTCTTGCGGCGGCAGATCATCGCGCCGCGGTGGGCGCAGGCGTTGATGAGGCAGTGCAGCTCGCCGTTCCTGTCCCGGGTGATGACGACGGGCTGGCGGCCGATGTGGGTGGTGAGGTAGTCGCCCGGTTTCTCCACCTGGCTCTCGTGGGCGAGGTAGATCCAGTTGCCCTCGAAGATGTGCCGCATCTCGAGCTCGAAGACCTCCTCGTCGGTGAAGATCCGGCGGTTGGCGCGGAAGACCCCCGCCTCGACGTCCTCGACGACGGCGTCGGAGAGCACCGACTCCACGTGGGTCAGCGTCTGGGTCATGAGGTCCTCCAGGGGGCTCTCGCTCCGGGGACCCGCGGGGCGCGGGCCGTGGGCTGGTCGGTCCGTCCCAGCGTCACAGCGGGTGGTGCGCGTCACACCCGAGGAATGCCCAGTCCCGACCCAGGGGTGGACTGATCACCGCCGCTTATCGATGCGCCGTCAATACGTCTTTGTGTCGTATCGGTTCGGTCCGTAGCGTGGCCCGCGTCACCCCTGGGAGGAGCCCGTCGTGGAACTGCGTCACCTGCGGTACTTCGCCGCGGTCGCGGACACCTGCCACTTCGGCGCGGCCGCCGAGCGGCTGCACATCGCCCAGCCGGCGCTCTCGCAGGCGATCCGCCAGCTCGAGGCCGAGCTGGGCGCGACCCTGTTCACCCGCACGACCCGCCAGGTGCGGCTGACCCCGGCCGGCCGGTTCCTCCGCGACGAGGCCGAACGGGTCCTCGGCGCCGTGGAGGACAGCGTCTCCGGGGTGCGCCGGATCGCCGACGGCCGCCTCGGGCTGGTGCGCATCGCGTTCACCGGCACCGCCGTCGTCGCCCAGCTCCCGCGGATCGCCCGGGTGGTGAAGCAGGAGCTGCCGGGGGTGGCGCTGGAGATCCACGGCGACGTCCTCACCCCCGCCCAGTGCGACCGCCTGCGCGACGGCAGTCTCGACCTCGGCGTCCTGCGCCCTCCGGTGTCCGGGGACGGGCTGACGCTGCGCACCATCGAGGTGGAGCCGCTGGTGCTCGCCCTGCCCGGCGACCACCGGCTGGCGTCCGAGCCCGAGATAGCGATGGCCGACCTGCGCACGGAGGGCTTCGTCCTCTACGCCGACCGCGAGTCGGCGGTGAACGCGGCCGTGCTGCGCAGCTGCCGGGACGCCGGGTTCACCCCGCGCCGGGAGCACGAGGTCACCGGCACGGTGGTGCTGCTGGCCCTGGTCGCCGCCGGCCTGGGCATCGCGCTGGTCCCCGCGTCGGCGCGGGCGCTCCCGGTGCCCGGCGTGACGTTCCGCGAGGTGTCCGACGCCGGCTCGATCGAGGTGGCCCTGGCCTGGCGCCCCCGGGAGGACTCCCCCGGCTCCGGCTCGCCGCTGATCCGCTCGGTGCTCGGCGTCCTGGAGACCGCCGGGGTGCTGCCCCCCGAGCACGACCCCGTCCGCCTGACCACCCCCGGCTCGGAGGCCCCCCGATGAAGATCACCCGCCTCGAGGCCATCCCCTACGCGATCCCGTACCGCAAGCCGCTGCGGTTCGCCAGCGGCGAGGTGCACGCCGCCGAGCACGTGCTGGTCCGCGTGCACACCGACGACGGCGTGGTCGGCACCGCCGACGCCGTCCCGCGCCCGTTCACCTACGGCGAGACCCAGGCCGGGGTGGTGGCGGTCCTCCAGTCGCTCTTCGCCCCGCAGGTCGTGGGCCGCACGCTGCTGGAGCGGGAGCGGGTCGCCGAGGAGCTCGCCCGCACGGTCAGCAACCCGACCGCGAAGTCGGCGGTGGACATGGCGATCTGGGACGCGCTGGGCCGCACGCTGGACCAGCCGGTCACCTCTCTGCTCGGTGGCTACACCGACCGGATGCGGGTCTCCCACATGCTCGGCTTCGACACCCCCGAGGCGATGGTCACCGAGGCCGAGCGGATGCGGGACACCTACGGCATCACGACGTTCAAGGTGAAGGTCGGCCGCCGGCCGATCTCCCTGGACACCGCGGTGGTGCGGGCCCTGCGCGAGCACCTCGGCCCCGACGTCGAGCTCTACGTCGACGGCAACCGCGGCTGGACGGCGTCGGAGTCCGCCCGCGCGATGGCCGAGATGCGCGACCTGGGCCTCACCTTCGCCGAGGAGCTCTGCCCCGCCGACGACGTCCTGGGCCGCCGCTGGCTGGTGCAGCAGTGCGACGTGCCGTTCATCGCCGACGAGTCGGCCGTGACCCCCGCCGACGTGACCCGCGAGGTGCTGGGCGGGTCGGCGACGGCGGTGAGCATCAAGACCGCCCGCACCGGGTTCACCGCCTCCGCACGGGTGCACCACCTGGCGGAGGGGCTGGGCCTCGAGGTCGTGATGGGCAACCAGGTCGACACCCAGCTCGGCTCGATGAGCACCGTCGTCTTCGGGGCCGCGTTCCGGCTCACCTCGCGGCGGGCCGGCGAGCTCTCCAACTTCCTGGACATGACCGACGACCTGCTCACCGAGCCCCTGGTGATCCGCGACGGCACCCTGCCCGTCCGCCCCGGCGCCGGCCTCGGCGTCGACGTCGACCCCGACAAGCTCACGCGCTACCGCCTGGACCGCTGACCACCCCTCTGGAAGGACACCCCATGACCGTCACCGTGAACGACTCCGCTGCCACGGCCACCGCGGCCGCCTCCGGCGCCTCGGCCACCGAGCGCTTCAAGGCCGACAAGTCCGCCGGCGCGGCGGCGACCCCGCCCGAGCGCGTGGACACCCTCGCCCGCGAGCTGCTGGCGGCCGTGCACGACATCGTGCGCCGGCACGAGGTCACCTACGACGAGTACAACGCCCTCAAGGCGTGGCTGATCGGCGTCGGCCAGGACGGCGAGTGGCCGCTGTTCCTCGACGTCTGGGTCGAGCACGTCGTCGAGGAGGTGGCCAACTCCGGCCGCCAGGGCAGCAAGGGCACCATCGAGGGCCCCTACTACGTGCCCGGCTCCCCGGAGTCGACCGGCGAGGCCACGCTGCCCATGCGGGACGGCGAGCCCGGGACGCCGCTGACGTTCCAGGGGCACGTGACCAGCGTCGACGGCACCCCGCTGGCCGGCGCCCGGATCGAGATGTGGCACGCCGACGACGACGGCTTCTACTCGCAGTTCGCCCCCGGCATCCCGGAGTGGAACCTGCGCGGCACGGTGGTCACCGACGCCGACGGCGGTTTCGTCATCCACACGATCCAGCCCGCGCCGTACCAGATCCCGACCGACGGCTCCTGCGGCAAGCTGATCGCCGCCGCCGGCTGGCACGCCTGGCGCCCCGCCCACCTGCACCTGAAGGTGTCCGCCCCCGGCCACCAGCTGATCACCACGCAGCTGTACTTCCCGGGCGACCCGCACAACGACGACGACATCGCCTCGGCGGTCAAGCCCGAGCTGCTGCTCGACGTCCACACCGCGGACGACGGCAACCAGGTCACCTACGACTTCGTGCTCGACCCGGCCTGACGACAGCCGCGGGAGCATCGCAGCGAGCGCCAGCGAGCGAGGAGCGGACCGCGGCGCGGAGTCGGGCCAGTGGACCCGGCCTGAGATCCGGCTCCGGCACCGGCGGAGCCCCCCCCGGTCAGCGCCCGGGGTGCTCCGCCGGTGGCACGTCGACGAGCATCCGCGGGTCGCCACCCGCCGAGGGCAGCCCCGGCCCGGCGGCGGGGAACGGCGGCGCCGGGACCGGCCGGTCGAGGTCCTCCGCGGGGGCGAACAGCGCGGCCACCACGTAGGCGAGGACGCCGAGGAACGGGCCGGCCGCGAGGGCCGCCATCGAGTTGAGCGCCAGGCCGGTGGTCACCGTCGCCCCGACGTCGGCCAGCTCGGCCTCGGAGGGACCGGGCGCCAGCAGCTCGCCCACCTGCCAGGCGACGAGCGAGGCCAGCAGCGTGCCGGCGCCCACGGCCAGCAGGACGGCCACGCCGCGCCGGCGGCGCAGCCGCCAGGCGACCACACCGGCCAGCAGGCCCAGCCCGGCCACCACCAGGGTGTAGACGCCGTCGACCGCGGCGAGCAGCTCGGCCGAGGGGTGCCCGACGACGACCGGGCCGTCGGCGGTCACCCGGAACTGCGCCCGCGGGGCGAGGGCCCACCACAGCAGCCCCGCCGGGACGCCGCACGCCAGCAGCACGCCGGTCAGCGCCAGGGCGCCCGGCACGTCGGCGCGCAGCTCGGCCAGGGCGGCCCGGCGCCAGCCGGTCACCCACCGGGTCGGCCGCCGGGCGGGCGGGGACCCCGGGGGCCCCGGGGCGTCGAGGTGGTCCACGACCCCAGTCAACCCCGCGGAGCTGTGTGCCTCTTCCCCGGCACCGGCGTGGCGGCGGCGCTCACAGCAGGGCGACGCTGGTCGGGCCGAGCAGGGCCTTGATGTCGCCCATGAGCGCGGTGCTCGGCCGGACCCGCAGGCCCTGGTCGAGGCGCAGCACCGTCTCGCGGCTGCCGTTGACCAGCTTCAGCTGGACCTCGGTGGTGCCGGGGTGGCTGCCCAGCACCTCCCGCAGCCGCTCGACCACCGGCGGGGTGCACCGGGCGGCCGCCATCGACACCAGCACTGGGCCGCGCGGGCCCTCGGTGAGCTCGGGGATGGTCACCTCGGAGCCGAACAGCGAGGGCTGGTCGTCGCGCCGGCTGATCCGTCCCTTGACCACGACGATCTGGTCGCGGACGACCTTCTCCGACACCTCCGCCCAGGTCTTGGGGAAGAACAGCACCTCGATGCCGGACTCGAGGTCCTCCAGCGTCGCGATCGCCCACGGCGCGCCCTGCTTGTTGGTGCGCGGGGAGACCGAGGTGAGGATGCCGGCGATCGTCACGTTCGCGCCGTCCTCCACGCCGCCGGCGTTGATCTCGGCGATCGGGGTGTCGGCGTTCGAGGCGAGGACGTGCTCGACGCCGTGCAGCGGGTGGTCGGAGACGTACAGGCCGAGCATGTCGCGCTCGAACATCAGCCGCTCGGACTTCGACCAGTCCGCCGTCGGGATCGTGATGTCCAGCGCCCCGCCGAAGGGGTCGTCGCCCTCGTCGTCCCCGCCGAAGCTGCCGAACAGGTCGAACTGCCCCTCGGCCTCCTTGCGCTTGAGCGCCATCGCGGAGTCGACCGCCTGCGCGTGGACGGCGACGATGCCCTGCCGGGAGTGGCCCAGGGAGTCGAAGGCACCGGCCTTGGCCAGGGACTCGATGACCTTCTTGTTGCAGGCCACCGTGTCGATCTTGCGCATGAAGTCCGCGAAGTCCTTGAAGGCGCCCTTCTCCTCGCGGGCCCGGCGGATCGAGTCGACGACGTTGTGCCCGACGTTGCGCACCGACGCCAGCCCGAAGCGGATGTCGTTCCCGACGGCGGCGAAGTCCCAGGAGGACTCGTTGACGTCCGGCGGGAGCACCTTGATGCCCATCCGCCGGCACTCGGCCAGGTAGATCGGCCGGCGGTCCTTGTCGTCGCCGACGCTGGTGAGCAGCCCGGCCATGTACTCGGCCGGGTAGTTGGCCTTCAGGAAGGCGGTCCAGTAGGACACCAGGCCGTAGGCGGCCGAGTGGGCCTTGTTGAACGCGTAGTCGGCGAACGGGACGAGGATGTCCCAGAGGGTCTTGATCGCCGCGGCGGAGTAGCCGCGCTCCTTCATGCCGGCCTCGAACCCGACGAACTCCGCGTCGAGGACCGACTTCTTCTTCTTGCCCATCGCGCGGCGCAGCAGGTCGGCCTTGCCGAGGGAGTACCCGGCGACCTTCTGCGCGATCGCCATGACCTGCTCCTGGTACACGATCAGGCCGTAGGTGCCGCCCAGGATGTCCTCGAGCGGCTCGGCCAGCTCCGGGTGGATCGGCGTGATCTCCTGCTGGCCGTTCTTGCGCAGCGCGTAGTTGGTGTGCGAGTTGGCACCCATCGGACCGGGCCGGTAGAGCGCGCCGACGGCGGAGATGTCCTCGAAGTTGTCCGGCCGCATCAGCCGCAGCAGCGACCGCATGGGGCCGCCGTCGAACTGGAAGACACCGAGGGTGTCCCCGCGAGAGAGCAGGTCGTAGGTGGCCTTGTCGGTGAGGTCCTTGCTGATCTCGTCGAGGTCGACCGGCTCCTTGCCGTTCGCCACGATGTTGCGCAGCGCGTCGTCGATGACCGTGAGGTTGCGCAGGCCCAGGAAGTCCATCTTGAGCAGGCCGAGCGTCTCGCAGGTCGGGTAGTCGAACTGCGTGATGATCGCGCCGTCGGCCTCGCGCCGCATGATCGGGATCGAGTCGATCAGCGGGTAGCGGCCGATGATGACGCCGGCCGCGTGCACGCCCCACTGCCGCTTCAGTCCCTCGAGCTTGCGGGCCTGGTCGACCACCTCGGCCGCGCCGGGGTCGGACTCGTAGCGGGCGCGGAACTCCGCGGCCTCCTTGTAGCGCGGGTGGGCCGGGTCGAAGACGCCCGACAGGGGGATGCCCTTGCCCATCACGTCCGGGGGCATGAGCTTGGTCAGCTCGTCGCCGACGGAGTACGGCCGGTCCAGCACGCGCGCGGCGTCCTTGATCGCGGCCTTCGCCTTGATGGTGCCGTAGGTGACGATCTGGCTGACCCGCTCCTCGCCGTACTTCTGCGAGACGTACTGGATGACCTCGCCGCGGCGGCGGTCGTCGAAGTCGATGTCGACGTCGGGCATCGAGACGCGCTCGGGGTTGAGGAACCGCTCGAAGATCAGCCCGTGCGCCAGCGGGTCCAGGTCGGTGATGCCCATGGCGTAGGCGGCCAGCGAACCGGCGGCCGACCCACGGCCGGGGCCCACGCGGATGCCGTTGTCCTTGGCCCAGTTGATGAAGTCGGCGACCACGAGGAAGTACCCCGGGAAGCCCATCTGGGTGATGATCCCGACCTCGTAGTCCGCCTGCTTGCGGACGTGGTCGGGGATGCCGTTCGGCCAGCGCTTGTGCAGGCCGCGCTCGACCTCCTTGACGAACCAGGAGGTCTCGTCCTCCCCCGGCGGCAGCGGGAAGCGCGGCATGAGGTCGGCGCCCTCGGTGAAGGTCACCTCGCACTGCTCGGCGACCAGCAGCGTGTTGTCGCACGCCGAGGCCAGGTCGCCGGGGAACAGCGCCCGCATCTCCGCGGCGCTCTTGAGGTAGTAGCCGTCACCGTTGAACTTGAAGCGGTTGGGCTCGTTGAGCCGCGACCCGGTCTGGATGCACAGCAGGGCGTCGTGGGCCTCGGCGTCCTCCTTGTGCGTGTAGTGCAGGTCGTTGGTCGCCAGCAGCGGGATGCCCAGCTCCTTCGCGATCTGCAGCAGCGCGGGGCGGGTCTTCTTCTCGATGGACAGCCCGTGGTCCATCAGCTCGGCGTAGAAGTTCTCCTTGCCGAAGATGTCCTGGAAGTCGGCGGCGGCCTGGCGGGCGCGCTCCTCCTTGCCGGCGCGCAGCCACATGTTCACCTCGCCCGAGGGGCAGCCGGTGGTGGCGATCAGGCCCTTGCCGTAGCGCTCGAGCAGGTCGCGGTCGAACCGCGGCTTGCGGTACTGGCCCTCGAGGCTGGCCAGCGAGGAGATGCGGAACAGGTTGTGCATGCCCTCGGTGGTGCGGGCCAGCAGCGTCATGTGCGTGTAGGCGGCCTTGCCCCGCGACGAGCCGCCCTCGCCGTCCTCGTCGATGAGGTTGTCGCCGAAGTCGAACGGCGCGCGGTCGAAGCGCGAGCCGGGCGTGTAGTACCCCTCCATGCCGATGATCGGCTTCACGCCGGCCGACTTCGCCTGCTTGTAGAAGTCGTAGGCACCGAAGACGTTGCCGTGGTCGGTCATCGCCAGCGCCGGCATCCCCTGCTCGGCGGCGGCCTTGGTGACCTCCGGCAGCTTCGCCGCACCGTCGAGCATCGAGTACTCGGTGTGGACGTGCAGGTGGGCGAACGAGTCGGACGGGGTGCTCACGTGCTCAGGTGCTCCTCACGGTCGTGCGTGCCCGGCCGACGGGGATCCGGCGCGGGCGACCGGCGGGGAAGACCGGCGGTGCTGGGTCCGGGGTGCGGCCGGGGGCCGACCCGATCCTCGCACCACGGAGGTCTACTCCGCGGGACCGACAGAAAGGTGTCTCGCCACAGTCGGACCGCTCCGTCACGCCCCGTCAGGCGAGGTCCCGCCGCATCGTGACGTGCACGATCCCGGCCTCCACGTACTCCTCGCCGACGGCGGTGTAGCTGGCCCGCTCGTAGAAGCCGCGGGCGCTCACCTGGGCGTGCAGCTCCACCCCGGTCAGGCCGAGGAGCACCGCCTGCCGGTGCAGCTCGGCGAGGACGCCGGCGCCGTACCCCCGCCCGCGCACGGCGGCGTCGACCGCCATGCGCCCGACCACCGCCCGCCCGTCGCGGACCAGCAGCCGCCCGGTGGCCACCACGCGGCCGTCGTCGTCCCGCGCGAGGGCGTGCACGGCGGTGGCGTCGTGCTCGTCCTGCTCGATCTCGGCCGGCACGCCCTGCTCCTCGACGAAGACGCGGGTGCGCAGCGCCACCACCGCCGGCCAGTCCGCGGCCGTCACCGGCTCGCCCCTCACCGGGCCACCGCCGGCAGCGCGCCGGCCGGGACGAGCAGGAAGCGCAGGTCGATGACGACGTGCAGCAGCACCGGGAGCAGCAGCGAGCCGGTGTCCAGGTACAGGCCGGCCAGCACCCCGCCGAGGACGCCGGTGGTGACCACGCCGGCGAGACCCTGGTAGGCGTGCGCCAGGCCGAAGGCGAGGGCGGCGACGGCGACCAGCACCGGCGTCGGCAGCCCGCCGGTCACCGCCGCGACGACGGCGAGGAAGAACCCGCGGTAGAGCCACTCCTCGCACACGCCGGCGGTGACGCCGACGAGGGTGAACAGCCGTCGCTCGCCGCGGGTGCGCGGCAGGAGGGCCAGCGTCGCGTGCACCGACGGCTCGGCGTGCCGCCCCTCCCCCGGCCGGCGCTGCACCTGCTCGGCCCCGGCCAGCGCGCCCGACCGCAGCGCCCGGGTGGAGACGACCACGAACGCCAGCGTCAGGAGCGCGGCCGCGCCGGCCACCGGCCCGGGCCACTCCTGCGGCCAGCGCAGCCCGACCCCCGCGGCGGAGACCCCGGGCGCGGACAGCCACACCACGAGGACCAGGACGGCCAGCCCCCACTCGAGGACGAGCAGCCGCCGGTAGAACGACCGGCGCGCGCCGCCGTCGGCCCGCAGCCGTCCCTCGAACCGGCGGTGCAGCACGTGGCCGACGACCGGTTCGCCGAGGACCAGGTAGCCGGCGACGACGACCGCGGACAGCGCCGCGGGGCCGAAGTCGGCCAGCGAGGCGGGGAGCCCCTGCACCGCTGGGGCCTCAGGCCTCGGCGCGCAGGACGTCGAGCGCGCCGGCGAGGTCGGCGGGGTACGGGCTGCGGAACTCCATCCAGTGCCCGTCGGCCGGGTGCGCGATGCCCAGGTGCACCGCGTGCAGCCACTGGCGGGCGACCCCCAGCCGCGCGGCCAGCGTCGGGTCGGCGCCGTAGGTGGTGTCGCCGACGCAGGGGTGGCGCAGGGCCGAGAAGTGCACGCGGATCTGGTGGGTGCGGCCGGTCTCCAGCTTGATGTCGACCAGGCTGGCGGCCGGGAACGCCTCGACCACCTCGTAGTGGGTGACCGAGGGCCGCCCGCCCTGGACGACGGCGAACTTCCAGTCGTGCTTCGGGTGCCGGTCGATGGGGGCGTCGATGGTGCCGCGCGACGGGTCGGGGTGCCCCTGGACGAGGGCGTGGTAGCCCTTGTCCACGGTGCGCTCCTTGAACGCCGCCTTGAGCACGGTGTAGGCCCGCTCGCTCTTGGCGACCACCATCAGCCCGGTCGTGGCGGCGTCCAGCCGGTGCACCACGCCCTGCCGCTCGGCGGCGCCGGAGGTCGAGATCCGGTACCCGGCCGCGGCCAGCCCGCCGACCACCGTCGGCCCCTCCCAGCCGGGGCTGGGGTGCGCGGCGACGCCGACGGGCTTGTCCACGACCACGATGTCGTCGTCGTCGTGGACGACGGTCAGACCGGCCACCGGCTCCGGCGCGGTCGGCTCACCGGGCGGCGGGGGCAGCTCGACCTCCAGCCAACTGCCGCCGGAGACCCGGTCGCCCTTGCCGCGGACCCGCCCGTCGAGCAGCACCACGCCGGCGTCGGCGAGGTCGGCGGCCGCCCCGCGGGAGAGGCCGAAGAGCCGGGACAGCGCCTGGTCCACGCGCTGCCCCTCCAGCCCGTCGGGCACCGGGAGGGCACGGTGCCGGCCCGCGGGACTGCTCACGCCGTCCATCCTTCCTCAGGACTGCGTGGCGCCGCCGTCGCGGGCGGCGCCGTCCGCGGCGCGCGAGCCGTCGAACTCGATCCCGCGCAGCGCCAGCAGGACGCCGAGGACGCCGCCGCAGACGATCGCGGAGTCGGCCACGTTGAAGATCGGGTAGACCTGCCCGTCGGGGGCGAACACCGACACGAAGTCGACGACGCCGCCGCGCAGGAACCCCGGCTCGCGGAAGACGCGGTCGACCAGGTTGCCCAGGGCCCCGCCGAGCACCAGCCCGAGGGCGACCGCCCAGCCGGTGGAGAACAGGCGCCGGGCGGTGCGCACGATCACGACCGCGACCGCCGCCGCGATCAGCGTGAAGACGACGGTGAACCCCTCGGCGAAGGAGAACGCCGCGCCGGTGTTCCGGGCGTGGGTGAGGTAGAGCGCCCCGCCGAGCAGCCGGATGTTCTCGCCGCGGTCGATCGTGGCGACGACCAGCAGCTTGCTGGCGAGGTCGGCGCAGAACACGGCCACCGCGAGCAGGAGGAGCAGGCGGGTGCGGGGACGGCGGGCCGACGTCGCCGGCGCTCCGGCCGCGTCGTCCGGCGGGCCGCTGGGTACGGACAGGGGTGCTCCTCGGTCGTGGCTGGCGCGGCCGGTCACCGCCGTCCCCCGACGATAACCGCGCCGCCTCGACCCCCGGCCGTCCCGCACGGGCTGTGCAACTCGAACGGCGTGTGATCCATCTCATGACGCCCTGCGACACATGTCACCACTCCGAGTGACATGTTGGGGCGTTCAGTGACCGTTACCTGGACAGGTACAGCACCTCCCCCGAGCACGGAAGGCCGTCGTGTCCACCGATCTCGCCCCAGCCACCGACCCCGACGTAGTCCTCGTGGGTGGCGGCATCATGAGCGCGACCCTCGCGTCGCTGCTCGGTGTCGTCGCCCCCGACTGGAGCGTCACCGTCTTCGAGTCCTCGTCAGCGGTGGCCGGGGAGAGCTCTGACGCCTGGAACAACGCCGGCACGGGGCACGCGGCCCTCTGCGAGCTGAACTACACCCCCGCCGGCAAGGACGGCTCGGTCGACGTCACCAAGGCCGAGACCATCAACGAGCAGTTCCAGGTCTCGCGGCAGTTCTGGTCCCACCTGGTCCGCGCGGGGCTGACCGGGGCGCCCAAGGAGTTCATCACCCCCGTCCCGCACATCAGCTTCGTGTCGGGTGAGAACGGCCGCGCGTACATGCGCAACCGGTACGCCGCGATGACGGCGTCCCCGCTGTTCGCCGGCATGGAGTACACCGACGACCCGGCCGAGCTGGCCGGGTGGATCCCGCTGATGATGGCCGGCCGCAGCGCCGCCGAGCCGGTCGCGGCGACCCGCTCGTCCGCCGGCACCGACGTCGACTTCGGCTCCCTCACCCGGCTGCAGTTCGCCGCCGCCGAGGACCGCGGCGTGCACGTGCACGTCAACCAGCGGGTCACCGGCATGCGGCGGCGCGGCGACGGCCGCTGGGCGGTCACGGTCCGGGACACGGTCTCCGGCGACGAGCGCACCGTGCGCGCCCGCTTCGTCTTCGTCGGCGCCGGTGGCGGCGCGCTGCCCCTGCTGCAGAAGGCCGGCATCCCCGAGATCCGCGGCTTCGGCGGCTTCCCGGTCAGCGGCATGTTCCTGCGCACCCGCTCCCCCGAGCTGGTCTCGGCGCACCAGGCCAAGGTCTACGGCCAGGCCGCGGTCGGCGCCCCGCCGATGTCGGTGCCGCACCTGGACCTGCGCCTGATCGACGGCGACCACTCGCTGCTGTTCGGCCCCTACGCCGGCTTCTCGCCGAAGTTCCTCAAGGCCGGCTCGATGTTCGACCTGCCGCTCAGCGTCAAGCCGAACAACCTCGGCTCGATGCTCGGCGTCGCCCGCACCGAGATGGCCCTCACCAAGTACCTGGTCGGCGAGCTGCTGCAGTCGCGCAGCGCCCGGCACCGGACCCTGACGGCGTTCGTGCCCCGGGCCGAGGAGCAGGACTGGGACATGATCACCGCCGGGCAGCGCGTCCAGGTGATCAAGCAGGACCCGAAGACCGGCCGCGGCGTCCTCCAGTTCGGCACCGAGCTCGTCGTCGGCGGCGAGGGCACGGTCGCCGGCCTGCTGGGCGCCTCGCCGGGCGCCTCGACGGCGGTCTCGGCGATGCTCACCGTCCTCGAGCGCTGCTTCCCGGACCGCATCGACGCCTGGCGCCCGGCGCTGCAGGATGCCATCCCCTCCTACGGCCGCCGCCTCGCCGCCGACCCGGCGCTGCTGGCCGAGGTCCGCGCCGAGACGATGCAGACCCTGGAGCTCAACGGCTGACCCGGGTCGGCTCGCGCTCCCGACGACCACACCCCAGACGCCCCCTCGGCCCCGCCGAGGGGGCGTCTGCCGTGTGGTCGGGCCTCTGGCCGGCGGCGCGGGACGGCCGGGGGGCACCTGGCCGCGGCGTCGTCCGAGGACGACCGATCAGTCAGCCTCGGTCGGGGCACCGGTCTCGCCGCGCCAGCCGGCCAGTCGTCCGGCGCGGCTGACCGCGCGCAGCCGCTGCTCGGCGGCGGGCCGGGAGCGGCGGGCCGACACGAGCAGCGCCTGGTCACCGCGCATGAGCCGCGTGGTGGCGTCGGGGACGAACGGCCGGCCGTCGCGGACGATGAGGACCACCGCGGCGTCCTCGGGCAGGCGCAGTTCGGGCAGGTAGACGCCGTGCAGCCGGGAACCGTGCGGGACGGTGAGCTGCAGCAGGTCGGCCTCCAACTCGTCGAGGGGTGCGGACTCCACGTCGACGTCCCGCGGGGTGACCGGCGCGGCGATGCGCAGCCGGCGGGCCACCCAGGGCAGCGACCAGCCCTGGATGAGGGTGAAGACGACGACGAGCACGAAGACGGTGTCGAAGATGCGGACCGCGCCCTCGACGCCGGCGGCGACCGGGAAGGTGGCCAGGACGATCGGCACCGCCCCTCGCAGGCCGGCCCAGGAGATGAAGACCTGCTGGGCGAGGGGCAGCCGGAACCAGACGAGGCTGGCCAGCACCGACAGCGGCCGGGCCACCAGCAGCAGCGCCCCGCCGACGATCAGCGCCGGCACGAGCGCGTCGTCCAGCCGATCCGGGGAGGCCAGCAGCCCGAGCAGGACGAACAGGCCGATCTGGGCCAGGGAGGCCATGCCCTCAGCGAAGCCGATGCTCGCCGAGCGGTGCGGCAGGGCGGCGTTGCCGAGCACCACGCCGGCCAGGTACACCGCGACGAACCCGGAGGTGTGCGCCAGGGCCGCCGCGGAGAACGCGAGCACGCACAGCGCGAGGGTCGCCAGCGGGTAGAAGCCGGCCAGCGGGAGGGCGACCCGGCGCAGCAGTTCGGCGCCGGCCATGCCGACGGCGACGCCGATGGCCGCGCCGCCGACCAGTTCGGCGACGATCGTCAGCCCGACCAGCCACCAGGCGTGCGCCTCGCCGTCGGTGAGGTAGGTGGCCAGCGCCGCCACCAGGAGGATGGCGGGCGCGTCGTTGAGGCCGCTCTCGGCCTCGATGGAGGCGGCCAGCCTGCGGGGCAGGGGCAGCCGGCGCAGCGCGGCAAAGACGGCGGCGGCGTCGGTGGAGCTGATGACCGCGCCCAGTAGGAGGGCGAAGCCCCACGGGAAGTCCAGCAGCCAGACGACGATCGCCGCGGTGACGACGACGCTGACCACCACGCCCACGGTGGCCAGCGACACGCCCGGGCCGATCGCCCGCCGGACGTCGTTCCACCGGGTGGTCAGCCCGCCCTCGGCCAGGATGATCAGCAGTGCGGCGACGCCGAGGGTCTGGGTGAGCTGCACGTCCTCGAAGTCGATGCCCACCCCACGCTCGCCCAGGGCCACCCCGAGGGCGAGGTAGATCAGCAGGCTGGGCAGTCCGAGCCGGTCGGCCAGGCGCAGGGCGACGGCGGCCACGAGCACGATCAGGGCGCCGAGGGCCAGGGCGACGGTGACCGTCGTGTTCACCGGGCGGCCCTGTCCACCTCCGCAGTCTCCCGTACGGAGCTCCCGGCGCGGTTCCGGCAGTCCGTCGACGGGCGGTGGCGCGCCTCGGGGACAATGGACGGCGTGAGCTCTCCCGGCCCGTTCCGCGCGCTGCCCCCTCAGGTCGACCTGCCCGCCCTCGAGCAGGAGATCCTGGGCCGCTGGGAGGCCGACAAGGTCTTCGCCCG
Source organism: Geodermatophilus sp. SYSU D01186 (assembly GCF_054050215.1). NCBI lineage: Bacteria > Bacillati > Actinomycetota > Actinomycetes > Geodermatophilales > Geodermatophilaceae > Geodermatophilus > Geodermatophilus sp. SYSU D01186. Next base: position 40,883 of record NZ_JBJGYW010000011.1, read on the forward strand.
CTCGCTGGAGGCCTCCGCCGGCCGGCCGCAGTGGAACTTCTACGAGGGGCCGCCGACCGCCAACGGCCGCCCCGGCACCCACCACATCGAGGCGCGCGCGTTCAAGGACGTGTTCCCCCGGTTCAAGACCATGCAGGGCTGGCACGTGCCCCGCCGCGCCGGGTGGGACTGCCACGGCCTGCCGGTGGAGATCGCCGTCGAGCAGGAGCTGGGCTTCGCCGGCAAGCCCGACATCGAGCGCTACGGCATCGCGGAGTTCAACGCCCGCTGCCGGGAGTCCGTCGAGCGGCACGTCGACGCCTTCACCGAGCTGACCCGCCGCATGGGGTACTGGGTCGACATGTCCACCGCCTACTGGACGATGGACCCGGCCTACATCGAGAGCGTCTGGTGGTCGCTCAAGCAGGTGTTCGACAAGGGCCTGCTCGTCGAGGACCACCGCGTCGCCCCCTACTGCCCCCGCTGCGGCACCGGCCTGTCCGACCACGAGGTGGCCCAGGGCTACGAGTCGATCACCGACCCGTCGGTCTACGTGCGGCTCCCGGTCACCAGCGGCGAGTGGGCGGGGAAGGCCGACCTGCTCGTGTGGACGACGACGCCGTGGACGCTGCCGTCCAACACCGCGGTCGCCGTCCACCCCGACGTCACCTACGTCGTCGCGCGGCGCGGTGAGGACACCCTCGTGGTGGCCGAGCCGCTGCTGGGCGCCGTCTTCGGCGACCTCGAGGACGTCGAGGTGCTGGCCCGCACCACCGGCCGGGACTGGGAGCGGGTGCACTACCGGCGGCCGTTCGAGCTGGTCGCGTTCCCACGAGGACCCCAAGGGGAGGAGATCGACGCCCACTACGTCGTCCTGGCCGACTACGTGACCACCGACGACGGCACCGGCCTGGTCCACCAGTCCCCCGCCTTCGGCGCCGACGACCTCGCGGTGTGCCGCGGCTACGGCCTGCCCGTGGTGAACCCGATCGACGCGACCGGCCACTTCCTGCCCGAGGTGGGCCTGGTCGGCGGCCGCTTCTTCAAGGCCGCGGACGACGAGCTGGTGGTCGACCTGCAGCGGCGCGGCGTCCTGTGGCGGGAGCAGCGCTACGAGCACAGCTACCCGCACTGCTGGCGCTGCCACACGCCGCTCATGTACTACGCCCAGCCGTCCTGGTACATCCGGACGTCGGTGGTCAAGGACCAGCTGCTGGCCCAGAACGAGCGCACGCACTGGCACCCCGAGCACGTCCAGTGGGGCCGCTACGGCGACTGGCTGCGCAACAACGTCGACTGGGCGCTGTCCCGCGACCGGTACTGGGGCACCCCGCTGCCGGTCTGGCGCAACGACGCCGACCCGTCGCGGATGCTCGTCGTCGGCTCGCTGGCCGAGCTGTCGGAGCTGACCGGCCGCGACCTGTCCGACCTCGACCCGCACCGGCCCTTCATCGACGAGGTCACCTTCACCCGGCCGGGTGAGGAGGGCACCTACCGGCGCGTGCCCCAGGTCATCGACGCCTGGTACGACTCCGGCTCCATGCCCTTCGCCCAGTGGGGCGCGCCGCACCACAACCAGGAGGAGTTCGAGGCGGCCTACCCGGCGCAGTTCATCTGCGAGGCGATCGACCAGACGCGCGGCTGGTTCTACTCGCTGATGGCCGTCGGCACGCTGGTGTTCGACCAGAACTCCTACGAGAACGTGCTGGTCCTCGGCCACATCCTCGCCGAGGACGGCCGCAAGATGAGCAAGCACCTGGGCAACATCCTGGAGCCGATCCCGCTGATGGACCGGCACGGGGCCGACGCCGTCCGCTGGTTCATGCTGGCCGGAGGCTCGCCGTGGTCGGCCCGGCGGGTGGGCCACGAGACGCTGTCCGAGGTCGTCCGGAAGGTGCTGCTCACCTACTGGAACACCGCCAGCTTCTTCACCCTCTACGCCGAGACCAACGGCTGGGACCCCGCCTCGTCGCCCGCTCCCCCGCGGGCGGAGCGGCCGCTGCTGGACCGCTGGGCGCTGGCCGAGCTGGCCGCGGTCACCGACGGCGTCACCGCGGCCCTGGAGGACTTCGACACCCAGGGCGCGGGCCGGCTGATCGCCCAGTTCGTCGACGACGTGTCCAACTGGTACGTGCGCCGTTCCCGCCGGCGGTTCTGGGACGGTGACCCGGCCGCGCTGGCCACGCTGCACGAGGTGCTCGACGTCCTCACCCGGCTGATGGCGCCGTTCACCCCCTTCGTCACCGAGGAGGTGTGGGGCCGGGCGGTCACGCCGGGTCTGGTGGACTCGCCCGACTCGGTGCACCTGGCCTCCTGGCCGGAGGTGGACGCCGACGCCCGCGACGACCGGCTGGTCGAGCAGGTGGAGCTGGTGCGCCGGCTCGTGGAGCTGGGCCGCTCGGCCCGGACCTCGGCCAAGGTCCGCACCCGGCAGCCGCTGGCCCGCGCGGTCGTGGCCGCACCCGGCTGGTCGGAGCTGCCGCGGGACCTGGTCGCCGAGGTCGCCGACGAGCTCAACGTGGCCGAGCTGATGGACCTCTCGGCCGTCGGCGGTGACCTGGTCGACGTCAGCGTCAAGGTCGACTTCCGGGCGGTCGGCCGGCGGCTGGGCAAGCAGGTGCAGGCCGTCGCCAAGGCCGTCGCCGCCGCCGACGCGGCCGCGCTCGTGGCCGCCTACCGCGCCGGCACGGCCACCGTCGAGGTGGACGGCGCGACCGTGATCCTGGAGGACGGCGACCTGGTGGTCACCGAGACCCCGCGCGAGGGCTGGACCGTGGCCAGCGGCGGCGGGCTCACCGTGGCGCTCGACCTGGAGCTCACCCCGGAGCTGGAGCGGGCCGGCCTGGTCCGCGAGGCCGTCCGGCTGGTCCAGGAGGCCCGCAAGGGCAGCGGCCTGGCCGTCAGCGACCGCATCGAGCTGTGGTGGACCGTCGACGACTCCCCCGCCGGCGCCCAGATGGGCCAGGCGCTGACCGAGCAGGGCGCCCAGGTGGCCGACGAGGTGCTCGCCGTCCGGGTGCACACCGGCACGGCCGGTCAGGGTGACGGCGTGGAGGGCCCGGCCGGTTCCCGCTTCTGGGTGGCGCGGGCCGGCGGCTGAGCCTCGGGGTCGCCCGCGGGGTCAGTACCCGCGGGCGGCCCGACGCCGCGAGCGCTCGACCTCGGCCAGCTTCCGCACCGGCCGGCAGGCGCCGCACGGGGTGAACCCGTCGGCGCGGGCCTCGACCATCGGCAGCGGGATCGCCGTCCGCCCGCTCAGGTGCACACAGCCAGCCGCGTGGTAGCGGGGGTGCTCGTCGACCACGAGCACCTCGTCGGCGAGGTCGACGACCAGCAGCAGGTCGGTCACCTCGACGTCCTCCTCGCCGGGCTCACCGTCGGGCGTGGGGTTCCGGACAGCACCGGGGACGGCCGCGTGCGCTCCCGTGGGGGGATCGTCGTCCACCGGCTCCCAGGCAGGGACGTCCTCGCGCGCCTCGGGCACGGCGGGCTCCTCCTGCGCTCGCCGCTCGTCCTCCGCCGGCCGCCCGACGCCGTCCGCGGCACGGTGCCCGCCCGGGGCCGGCCCGCGCACCGCGCGCTGCTCCCCCGACCCCGACCCGGCGCCGCCGACGGCCCGGTGCCCGCCGGACGCGGGACTCCGCGCGGGAGCAGACGCGGCGGCCGGGACGTCGACGCCCCGCGACGTACCCACGCGCCGGAGCACCAGCAGGGCCGCGGCCAGGGCGCAGGCGACGACGCAGACCCAGTAGAGGGCCGTGGTGTCCGTGACGACCCCCGCGACGAACGTCCCGAGGCCGATCAGCACCAGCAGGCCCGCCGCCAAGATCACGGACCGACTCTAGCCGGGGCCGCCGCAGCGCCGCCCCCGGACGCAGCAGGGCAGGGACGGCGAAGGGCCCCCGGACGTCGTCCGGGGGCCCTTCGTGCGGCCGTCAGGCGCTGGCGTGCTGGGTCTGCCGGCTGTTGGACGCCGGCTCGGCCGAGCCGCGGCTGTCCAGGTCGCGCAGGTGCGACTCGAGGTAGGACCGCAGGCGGGTGCGGTACTCGCGCTCGAAGGTCCGCAGCTCCTCGATCTTGCGCTCGAGGCTGCTCTTCTTCTCCTCGAGGGTGCCCATGACCTCGGTGTGCCGGCGCTCGGCGTCCTGGTCGAGGGCGGCGGCCTTGGCGCGGGCCTCGCGCTCCATCGTGTCCGCCCGCGTGCGGGCGTCGCCGACCATCGAGTCGGCGCGCATCTTCGCCTCGCTGACCATCTGCTCGCTCTTGGCCCGGGCCTCGGCGACCATGCGCTCGCTGTTGGTCTTGGCGGTGACGACCATCTGGTCGGCCTGGGCCTTGGCCTCGTTGACGTACCGGTCGGCCGTCTCGGTGGCCAGCGCCAGCATCCGGGAAGCACGGGCGCTGTCGTCCTCGCGCGGGGCGGCGACCGGCGGGGGCGGCGGCGCGACGGCGGCGGCCGGCGGCTCCGGGGCCTCCTGGCGGGGCGTCCGGCCGGTGGCCGAGCCGGAGCGGAGCTCGTTGTTCTCCTCGATCAGCCGCGCGAGCTCGGCCTCGACCACGTCGAGGAACGCGTCCACCTCGTCCTCGTCGTAGCCACGCTTGCCGATCGGCGGCTTCTTGAACACGACGTTGTGCACGTCGGCAGGCGTCAATGGCATCGGGTCACCTCGGGTCGGACAGCGGGAACAGGGACGTTCTCGGACGAGCGACGGCGGACCGCACCCGCCCTCCGTGCGTTCCTCTCCCCGGTGGGTTCAGGGATCACGCGGTGGCGGCGAGTGAGGTCGTGATGCCACGCAGGATGTACACGGCAATCAACAGCACCATAAACCCGAGGTCCAACCGGATGGTGCCCAGGTTCAAGGGCGGGATGACCTTCCGGACCGCCTTGAGCGGGGGATCGGTGGTGGCGTAGACGACCTCGAGGCCCGCTGCCACCAGCCCGGACGGCCGCCAGCTGCGGGCCAGCACCATGACCCAGTCGACGACGAACCGGGCGAAGAGCAGGACGAGGAAGACGAGCAGCACCGATGAGACGATCTGCCAGAAGAGAGCCACGGTCCTCGTTCGTTCGGGGCACTCCGCGTGCCGGTCCAGTCGTGGGCGTCGGCCTCAGGACTGGTCGACGAACCCGCCCTCGCGGATCCGAGCCTTGTCCTCGGCCGTCACGTCGACGTCCCTCGGGCTGAGCAGGAACACCTTGTTCGTGACGGGTTCGATGCTACCGCGCAGCCCGAAGATGAGTCCCGCAGCGAAGTCGACGAGCCGTCGCGCGTCGGCGTGGTCGAGTTCGGTGAGGTTCATGATGACCGGACTGCCGTCGCGGAAGGCCTCGCCGATCTGACGGGCCTCGTTGTAGGTCTTCGGGTGCAGCGTGGTGATCCGGTAGGGCTGCGGCGCGGGGGCAGGGGCCGGGGCGGGGGCGGGCTCGGGCACGGCCGCGACCGGCTCCCGGACGGCGAGCCCCGCCGCGCCGGAGGCGGTCGACCCGCCGACGGTGGACGAGAGCCCACCGCCGACCGGGCCACCGAGCCGGGCAGCGGGCGCCGAGGCGGCCGGGGAGAGGCCGGCGCTGCGGTTGACGCCGCTGCGCCGGGGCAGCGCCAGGGGCTCGGGGTCGGGGGCCGGCAGGTCGGCCTCGAGGTCGGCGAAGTGGTCGTCGGCGCGGTAGTCCGCGTCGGCGTACCGGTTGCCGTCGTCGGCGTACCGGTTGCCGTCGTCGCCGTAGTGGTCGTCGTAGGCGTCCTCGGCGTACCGGCTGTAGCGGCGGTCCTCGAGGTGCCGCTCGTCGCTCCGCCGGTCGTCGTGCCGGTCGTAGTCCGCCTGGCGGGCGTCGTACCGGCCGTAGGCCCGGGCGTCGTCGTCCTCGACGAGCCCGAGGTAGATGCCCATCTTCCGCATGGTCCCGGCCATCAGCCCTCCCCCTCTGGTGTCGTCCTCGTTGCGCGCGTCCTTCACCCGGGCTGGTGGGACCCGTGTGACTGGTGTGACTCGTCCTCCCGGGAGGGTAGGGGCCGCTCCCCGAAGAGCGCGGTTCCGACACGCACGAGCGTGCTGCCGGCCGCGATGGCCTCCTCCAGGTCGGCGCTCATCCCGGCGGAGATCTCCCGCGCCCCCGGGTGGTCGACCCGCACCCGCTCGGCCAGCGCCGCGAGCCGCGCGAACGCCGGCGCCGGGTCACTGTCCCGCGGGGCCACCGCCATGAGGCCGCGCAGCACGACGCCCTCCTCCGCGGCGACGGCGTCGGCCAGGGCCGGGACGTCGTCGGGCGCCGCACCTCCCCGGGCGGCGAGCTCGCCCTCGGGCCCGCCGAGGTCCACCTGCAGGAAGACCTCGACCGGCCGGCCCAGCTCCACCCCCGCCCGCGCCAGCGTGCGGACGAGCGGGAGCCGGTCGACCGAGTGCACCACCGCGCCCAGCCGGGCCACCGCCGCGGCCTTGTTGCGCTGCAGCTGGCCGACCATGTGCCACTGCAGCGGCAGGTCGGCGAGCTCGGCGGCCTTGCCGGTCAGCTCCTGGGCGCGGTTCTCGCCGAAGTCGGCCTGGCCGAGCGCGGCGAGCTCCCGGACCGCGGCGGCGGGCCACGTCTTGCTCACCGCGAGGAGACGCACCTCGGCCGGGTCGCGGCCGGCGGCACGGGCCGCCGTGGCGACCCGCGCACGCACGGCCCGGAGGCGGTCGGCGGGGGTGGTCACGGAGGCGATCCTCCCAGCGCTCACCCGAGCCAGGTGACGCCCGCCTGCCGCCCGGTGACGCCGTCGCGCCGGTGGGAGAAGAGGAAGCGGTCCTCGGCGGTGCACCGCGGGTCGTGGACCACCTGACCGACGCCGGCGCCACGGAGCAGCTCCGCCAGCCCGGCCCGCAGGTCCAGCCCCGGGGTCCCCCTGCGGGTCCGGACGGCGGCCGACGGGGCGATCCGGGCGACCTCGGCCTGCATGGCCCGCGGCACCTCGTAGCAGGCGCCGCAGACGGCGGGCCCCAGCAGCGCGGTGACGTCGGCGGCGCGGGCCCCGAGCCCGGTCATGGCGGCCAGGGCGGCCGGCACGACGCCCTGCCGGACGCCCTCCCGGCCGGCGTGGACGGCGGCGACCACGCCGGCGCGGGAGTCGGCCAGCAGCACCGGGACACAGTCGGCGACCAGCACGCACAGCACCAGGCCGGGCGTGCGGGTGACGAGCGCGTCCGTGGCCGGCAGCGGTCCGTCGACGGGGCCGTCGACCACGGCGACACCCGTGCCGTGCACCTGGTCCATCCAGACGAGGTGGTCGGCGTCCACGCCGAGCTCCCGCGCCAGGCGCTGCCGGTTGGCCGCGACGTCCGCGGGGTCGTCACCCACGTGCCCGCCCAGGTTGAACGAGTCGTAGGGAGCACGGGACCGGCCGCCCCTCCGGTCGGTGACGACCCGGCGGGGTCGCACCGCCGGAGGAGCGGCCGGCTCTGAGCTCACGGCGTCGCCCCCGTGCAGGGGCCCGCCGCGAGCGTGCGAGCGGTGGGGAGCACGGGGGTCCTTCTACTGGCGGAGGAACTCCGGGATGTCGAGCTCCTCCTCGAAGTCCTCGTTCGACAGCGGGCGGCGGCCCGCGCCGCCCGCACCCGGCACCGGGGGCAGCGGGGGCACGGTGATGCCCCCACCGGCCGCGGGGCGGGAGGGCAGCTGGGAGGTCGAGGGCAGCGGCGCCGGCTGGGCCTGGGGGACCTGCGGGGCCGAGCCGACCAGCCGCTCACCGGTGGGCGCCGGCGAGACGGCGGTCACCGGCTGCGGGTGCACGGGCATCCGCGAGGCCACGGGCGGCGCCACCGGGGCGGCGGCGGGCACGGAGGCGACACCGGCGTCCTTGCGACCGCTGGGCTTGCCGCCGTCGAACCCGGCGGCGATGACGGTCACCCGCACCTCGTCGCCGAGGGCGTCGTCGATGACCGCACCGAAGATGATGTTCGCGTCGGCGTGCGCCGCGTCGGACACCAGCGAGGCGGCCTCGTTGATCTCGAACAGGCCGAGGTCCGAGCCACCGGAGATCGACAGCAGGACGCCGTGGGCGCCCTCCATCGAGGCCTCCAGCAGCGGGCTGGCGATGGCCTGCTCGGCCGCGAGCAGGGCGCGGTTGTCGCCGCGCGCGCTGCCGATGCCCATGAGCGCGGACCCGGCGCCGGACATGACCGACTTGACGTCGGCGAAGTCCAGGTTGATCAGGCCGGGCGTGGTGATCAGGTCCGTGATGCCCTGGACACCGGAGAGCAGCACCTGGTCGGCGGTGCGGAAGGCGTCCATGACGCTGACGTTCCGGTCGCCGAGCTGCAGCAGCCGGTCGTTGGGGATGACGATGAGCGTGTCGCACTCGTTGCGCAGCTCCTCGATGCCCGACTCGGCCTGCACCGCGCGCCGCTTGCCCTCGAAGGAGAACGGGCGGGTGACCACGCCGATGGTGAGCGCACCGAGCTTGCGGGCGATGGAGGCGACCACGGGCGCACCGCCGGTGCCCGTACCGCCGCCCTCCCCCGCGGTGACGAAGACCATGTCGGCGCCCTTGAGCACCTCTTCGATCTCCTCGCGGTGGTCCTCGGCGGCCTGCCGGCCGACGTCGGGCTGCGCGCCGGCGCCGAGCCCACGGGTCAGCTCGCGACCGACGTCGAGCTTGACGTCCGCGTCGCTCATCAACAGCGCCTGGGCGTCGGTGTTGATGGCGATGAACTCGACCCCCTTGAGGCCGACTTCGATCATGCGGTTGACCGCGTTCACCCCGCCGCCGCCGATGCCGACGACCTTGATGACCGCGAGGTAGTTGTGCGGAGGTGTCATGTGGGGCTCCCGACCTCGACCCTCATCCTCAAGTAAAGCCTTATAGTTATGTCAACTGGGTCGACGCGGACGAAGTTAGATGGGCCGCCACGGGCCCTACAAACACCCTCCCGGGCCCGGCGTGTCGACAGAGCCGGATCACACGGATCTCGGCCGACCCACTGGTCACATGGACACCACCGAGAGTGACGACCCGCGCCAGGAACGTCTCATGTGCAGGTCAAGGTCACGGACACGCCGACGACCGGGAACCCATGAAAGTGATCTGGCGCGTCGGGCGTGTCGCGTCCCCGCGCGTGTCGCCCGGCCCGCTGACCAGCGCCGTCCGGCAGCGACGCCACCCGGTCCGCGAGCGGGGGCTCACTGCCGCGGCAGCCGGCCCAGGAGGTAGAACTCCTCGTTCGGCGGGATCGCCGCCCAGTGCGCGATCCGGTTGGACAGTGCGAAGAGCGACACGATCGCGCCGACGTCCCAGACGTCGTCCTCGGTGAGGCCGTGCCCGCGCAGGCGCTCGAGGTCCGCCGCCGTCACCGCCGCCGGGTCCACCGCGAGGCGGACGGCGACCTCCAGCACCGCGTGCACCCGCGGCGACAGCGGCGCCTTGCGCCAGTCGACCGCGACCTGGTCGGCGATGTGCGGGTCGCGGGCCCGGATGCGGGCGATGGCCCCGTGCGCGACGACGCAGTAGAGGCAGTCGTTGGCCGCGCTGGTCGCCACCACGATCAGCTCGCGGTCGGCCTTGGACAGGCCAGGGGTCTCCTTGTCCATCAGCGCGTCGTGGAGCGCGAAGAACGCCGCCGCCTCGGCCGGACGCCAGGCCAGCGCGCCGAAGACGTTGGGCAGGAAGCCCGACCGCTCCTCGACGTCGGCGTAGCGCTCCCGCAGTTCGGGGGCGAGCTGGTCAGGGGTGGGGACGGGGAACCGGCTGATCGGCGAGGAGGTCACCGGCCCAGCCTGGTCCGCGCGTCAGCGGAGGACCACCGCGGACGGCGCGCTCACGTCGATGGTGCCGGCCGGCTCGAGCGCGCCGGACCCCAGCTGGTCCAGCAGTGCGACGAGCACGTCGGCCTTCTCCCCGGCGTGCTCGGCGCTCCCCCACAGCACCGTGGTGCCGTCGGCCAGCGTGAGCGTGACGTCCTCCGCGGTGGTGGCCGAGGCCGCCGCGACGTCGGTCCGGACCTCGCGCGGCAGGGCGACCAGCGCGGCCAGCGCGGCCCGGGTGGCCCGGTCGCCGGGTCCCGGGGCCGTCACGTCGAGCGGCACCACGCCGGCCGGCGGCGCGCCGGTGACCGTGTCGAAGAGCACCCCGTCACGGTCGACGAGGCTCCGGGTGCCGGCCTGGTCGACCACCGCGACCGGCACCCGCTCCACCACCGTGATCACGACGCTGCGCGGCCACCCGCGGGTCACCTCGACCGACGCGACCTGGGGCAGCCGGGCCACCCGCGCCTCGGCCGCGTCGACGTCCACCCGCAGCAGCGGCGTGCCCTCGGCGATGCCGGCGACCTCGACGACCTCCTCGGCCGTGAGCGTGCCCGCGCCGTCGACCTGCACGGTCGAGACGGCGAGCACCGGGCTCCCCCACCCCACCCAGGCCAGCAACGCGAGCGCCGCCACGGCCAGGCCCGCGCGCACCAGCAGCCGGCGGCGACGGTCGCGAGGGCTGTCCCGGCGCCGGCGGACGGCGGAGGTGCCGGTGCGGCGTCCGGACTCGGGAGCGGGCCCGGAGCCGCGGGAGCGGTCCCGGGTGGTCGTCCCCGAACGGCTCACCTGCCCGGGCCCGCCGGCTCGTCGAGCGCGGCGCCCGACCGCGTCCGCAGCACCTCGAGCACCTCGGGCCCGACCATGGAGACGTTCCCGGCGCCCATGGTGATCACCAGGTCACCGGGCCGGGCCCGCTCGGCCAGCGCCGGGGCCGCCGCCGACCACGACGGCTCGAACTGCACCTGTCCGGCCGGCAGGGGGACGGCGTCGGCGACCATCGCGCCGGTGATGCCGGGCACCGGGTCCTCCCGGGCGCCGTAGACGTCCATCACCACCACCTCGTCGGCCAGGCCGAGGGCCGCGCCGAAGCCGGTGGCGAACTCCCGGGTGCGGCTGTACAGGTGCGGCTGGAAGGCGACCAGGACCCGGCCGGAGCCCGCCACGGCGCGGGCCGCGCGCAGCTGCGCCCCGACCTCGGTCGGGTGGTGGGCGTAGTCGTCGTAGACCCGCACCCCGCCGACGACGCCCTTGAGCTCGAACCGGCGGTGCACGCCGCCGAAGCGGCCGAGGCCGGCCACGAGCCCGTCGGCGGGCAGCCCCAGCTCGAGGCCGGCCAGCAGGGCCGCGGCGCTGTTGCGGGCCATGTGCTCGCCGGGGACCCGGATCTGCACCCGGCCCAGCACCTCGCCGTCGAGGACCGCCGTCCACGCGGTGGCGTCCGGGCCGACCTCGACGTCCAGCAGCCGCAGGTCGGCGTCCGCCGCGGTGCCGTAGGTGCGCACCCGAGCGGGGGTGGGCACGCCGCGCAGGCGGGCCGAGCCCGGGTCGTCGGCGCACAGGACGACGAAGCCGGCGGGGTCGACGGTGCCCAGGAACCGGTCGAACGCGGCCTCGACCGCCGCGAGGTCGCCGTAGTTGTCCAGGTGGTCGGCCTCGACGTTGGTGACGATCGCCCCGTGCGGGCCGAGCAGCAGGAACGAGCGGTCGCTCTCGTCGGCCTCGGCGACGAAGACGTCGCCCTCGCCGGCGTGCGCGTTGCTGCCGGACTCGTTGAGGTCCCCGCCGATGGCGAAGGAGGGGTCCACGCCGCAGGCCTGCACCGCGACGGTGAGCATCGAGGTGGTCGAGGTCTTCCCGTGCGTGCCGGCGACGGCGACGCTGCGCTTGCCGGCCATGACCGCGGCGAGGGCGACCGCCCGGGGCAGCACCCGCAGGCCGCGGGACCGGGCGGCGGCGAGCTCCGGGTTGTCCTCGCGGATCGCGGTGGAGACGACGACGGTGTCGGCGTCCCCGAGGTGGGCCGCGTCGTGACCGAGCTCCACCCGGGCGCCCAGGGCGCGCAGGGCCAGCAGGGTCGGGGTGTCGCGGCGGTCGCTGCCGGAGACGGGGACGCCCCGGGCGAGCAGGATCCGCGCGATCCCGCTCATGCCCGCCCCGCCGATGCCGACGAAGTGCACCGCACCGAGCTCGGCCAGCGAGGGCACCGGCTCGTTCCAGGCGGCCACCGCTGCGGCGCTCACTGCCCCGCCACCTCCAGCACGATGTCGGCCAGCCGTTCGTCGGCGTCCCGGGAGCCGGCGGCCGCGGCGTGCTCGGCGTATCCGGCCAGCGCGGCCGGGTCGGTGACCAGGGGCACCACGTTCTCCTCGATCCAGGACGGCGACAGGGCGGCGTCGTCCACCAGCAGTCCTCCCCCGGCCTCCACCACCGGCAGCGCGTTGCGCCGCTGCTCGCCGTTGCCGATGGGCAGCGGCACGAACGCCGCGGGCAGCCCGACCGCGGACAGCTCCGCGACGGTCACCGCGCCGGAGCGGCACAGCGCCAGGTCGGCGGCGGCGTAGGCGAGGTCCATCCGGTCCAGGTAGTCGACGACGACGTAGGGCGCGCCGCCCGCCGGCCGGGCGGGCACGGACACGTCGGTGTTCTTGGGCCCGCGGGCGTGCAACACCTGCACCCCGGCGGCGGTGAGCGCGTCGGCGGCGCCGACCGCCGCGCGGTTGAGCGATCCCGCGCCCTGTGAGCCGCCGAAGACCAGCAGCGTGGGCCGGTCGGCGTCCAGGCCGAAGGTGCTGCGGGCCTCGGCGCGGCGGGCGGGCCGGTCCAGCGTGCTGATCGCCGTCCGCAGGGGCATGCCGACGTGCTCGGCGCCGCGCAGCGGCGTACCCGGCGCGGTGACCGCAACGCGGGCGGCCAGGCGGGCGCCGACCCGGTTGGCCAGGCCCGGCAGCGCGTTCTGCTCGTGCACCACGACCGGCACCCGCTGCCGGCGCGCCGCGAGGTAGGCGGGCAGTGCCACGTAGCCGCCGAAGCCGACGACGACGTCGGCGTCGAGCTCCCGCAGCAGCGCCCGGGTCTCGGTCACCGACGAGCGCACCCGGCCGGGCACCCGCAGCAGGTCGACGGTGGGCTTGCGCGGCAGCGGCACCGGCGGGATCAGCCGCAGGTCGTAGCCGCGGGCGGGGACCAGCCGGGTCTCCATGCCGCGGGCGGTGCCGAGGCAGGTGATCCGCAGGTCTCCGTCGGGGACGCCGCGGCGGCGCAGGGCGTCGGCGAGGGCCAGCATCGGCTCGATGTGGCCGCCGGTGCCGCCGCCGGCGAGGACGACGCTCGTGGTCATCGGGGCCTCCGGGGCGAGTCGGGAGAGGTGGACCGGGCGCGCGGCGGCGGCTGCCGGCGGGCGTCCTGGCCGCGGCCGCGGGGGTCGGGCACCCGCCGCTCGCGCGGGCCCGCGGCGCGCTCCCTGCCGGGGACGACGCGGGCCACCGTGCGGCTGCCGGAGACGGCGGGCCCGCGGGCCGGTCGCTCCTCGGCCCGGCCGGAGCCCCGGTCCGGAGGCTCCGCCCGGGGACGGCGGCGCGGGCGGACCGGCTCGACGGCGTGCTCGGGCACCGGCAGGAGCAGCCGGGTCAGCCGCCCCGGGGTGCGGCGGCGCTGGTGCTCGATGGCCTCGGGCTCGCTGCGGGCGAAGCGGATCAGCAGCCCGACGATGAACAGGGTGAGGACCAGGGAGGTGCCGCCGGCCGAGACCAGCGGCAGGGTGACACCGGTGACCGGCAGCAGGCCGACCACGTAGCCCATGTTCATCGCGGCCTGCCCGACCAGCCACACGGTGATGGCGACGCTGGCCAGCTGCACGAAGCGGTCGGCCGAGCGGCGGGCGATCCGGAAGCCGGCGTAGGCGAGCACCCCGTAGAGGGTCACCACGACCAGGCAGCCGAGGAACCCGAGCTCCTCGCCGATGATCGCGAAGATGTAGTCCGACTCGGCCTCGGGCAGCAGGTTCCACTTCATGGCGCTGTTGCCGAGCCCCACTCCCCACAGGCCCCCGGTGGCCAGCGCGTAGAAGCCGCGGATGGCCTGGAAGCCGGAGTCGGTGGGGTCGGCGAAGGGGTCGAGGAAGGCGGTGATCCGCTCCATCCGGTAGGGCGCGGCCTTGACCATGACCCAGATGCCGAGCGCGGCGGCGCCGGCGCCCCAGGCGAAGAAGCGCAGCGGCATGCCGCCGCCCCACAGCAGGCCGACGAGCACCAGGCCGAGGCTGACCACCCCGCCGAAGTCCGGCTCCAGGTACAGCAGGAGCGACAGGACGCCGAACACCGGCAGCAGCGGCACCAGCAGCGTCTTCACCGTCAGGTAGCGGTCGCGGACGGCGAGCATGTGCGCGCCCCACAGCGCGAAGACGAGCTTGGCCAGCTCCGAGGGCTGGAACTGGGTGACGCCGAGGTCCAGCCAGGCCCGGGAGCCGTTGAGCTCCATCCCGAGGCCGGGGACGAACACCGCCAGCAGGAGGACGGCGGAGCCGACCAGCGCCAGCGGTGCCCAGCGGCGGATCAGCCCCGCGGGCAGCCGCAGCGCCACGGCCAGGGCGCCGAGCCCGATGACGGCGAACACCAGCTGGTCGACGCCGGGGCGCCAGGCCGGCTGGTCGTTGAGTGCGGCCTCGATCGCCGAGGCGGAGAAGACCATGACCAGGCCGATGGCCAGCAGCATGCCGGCCGCGCCCACAACGAGGTGGCAGCTGGTCATGGGGCCGTCGAGCCAGGCCGGACCGCGGAGGCGGCGCCGGGCGGCGCCCCGGGTGGCTCCCGCGGTCCGCGGCGCGCCGGGCGCGGGACGGACGCCGGTGGACTCCATCCGGCCATCGTGACCGGTGGGGCCCGCCGTCCGGGACACCGGCGGGGCGTGTCGCATCGGTGAGGTGCTGGAACGGCCACCCCTCAGCGGTCCGCGCCGAGCTCGCGAGGCGTGGGGGGAAGGGCGGTCCTCCGTCACAGGCCGGTGATGGAGAGCCAGTCGGCGTAGAACAGGCCCAACCCGAAGGCGACCGCCATCCCGGTGACCAGCCAGAAGCGGACGATGACCGTGTTCTCCGCCCACCCGGCCAGCTCGAAGTGGTGGTGCAGCGGGGCCATGCGGAACACCCGCCGCCGGGTGGCCCGGAAGAAGGCCACCTGGATGACCACCGACAGGGTGACCGCGACGAACAGCCCCCCGAGGACGACGAGCAGCAGCTGGGTGCGGGTGACGATCGCCAGCCCCGCCAGCAGCCCGCCGAGGGCCAGCGACCCGGTGTCGCCCATGAAGATCCGCGCCGGGCTGGTGTTCCACCACAGGAAGCCCAGGCAGGCGCCCATGCCGGCGGCCGCGACCAGGGTGACGTCGAGCGGGTCCCGCACCGTGTAGCAGCCGTCGATCACCGCCGTCGTGCAGTCGTGGGTGAACTGCCAGAACGAGATGATCGTGTAGGCGCCGCACACCATCGCCGAGCAGCCCGCGGCCAGCCCGTCGAGGCCGTCGGTGAGGTTCACCGCGTTGGAGAACCCGGCGATGAACAGGTACGCCAGGATCACGAACAGGATCGGGCCCAGGGCCAGCGGCGCGATGTCGCGGACGTAGGAGACGAACGTCGAGGCCGGGGTGGTGCCGGCGGTGTCGGGGAAGTTGACCGCGAGCACCGCGAAGGCCACCCCGATGACCAGCTGCCCGACCAGCTTGGCGGTCTTGTTGAGCCCCAGGCTCCGGCGGTACCGGATCTTCAGGTAGTCGTCGAGGAACCCGACGGTGCCGAGGCCGACCATGAGGAACAGCACGAGCAGCCCGCTGGCGGTGACGCCGCGGCCGGGCTGGTTGACGAGGAACAGGTGGGCGATGAAGTAGCCGCCGACGGTCGCCCCGACGATGACGGTGCCGCCCATCGTGGGCGTGCCCTTCTTGGACAGGTGGCTCTCGGGGCCGTCGTCGCGGATCTCCTGGCCGAAGCCCTTGCGCCGGAACAGGTGCACCGCCACCGGGGTGGCGAGGATGGAGATCACGAGGCCGAACGCGGCGGCGATGAGGACGGACTTCACGCGCCTGCCCCGGTGTCGAGCAGGTCGGCGGCGAGCACCTCGAGCCCGTAGGACCGGCTGGCCTTCACCAGCACGACGTCACCGGGCACCAGCACCTCCGTCAGCAGTTGCCGGGCAGCCGCCCGGTCGGGCACGTGCACCGCACCGTCCCCCTCGCGCGCTCCGGCCCGGGTCGCGCCCTGGGCTATCCCTACCGCATCCGGTCCCACGGCCACGACCAGGTCCACCCCACCGGCCACGGCGTCCCGGCCCAGCCGCTCGTGCTCGGCCGCCGCCCCCGGGCCGAGCTCGGCCATCGCGCCGAGGACGGCGATCCGCCGCTGCCCGGCCAGCCCGGCGAGCGCGGCCAGGGCGGCGCGCATCGACTCGGGGTTGGCGTTGTAGGCGTCGTTGACCACGGTGACGCCGTCCGCGCGCCGGGTGACCTCCATCCGCCACCGGCTGCGCGCGCCGGCCGCCGACAGGCCGGCGGCGACGTCGGCGGGCGTCATGCCGGCGGCGAGCGCGGCGGCGGCGGCCGACAGCGCGTTGGCCACCTGGTGGACGCCGACGACCTGCAGCCGGACCGGCTGCCGCGCGCCGCCGGCGACCAGGGTGAACCCGGCCCGGCCGCTCTCGTCGAGGGCGACGTCCTCGGCGCGGACGTCGGCGCCGTCGGCGAGGCCGGTGGTGACCACCGTCGCCCGGGTGCGGGGCGCCATCCCGAGCACGCGGGGGTCGTCGGCGTTGAGGACGGCGGTGCCCTCGGCCGGCAGGGCCTCGACCAGCTCGCCCTTGGCCGCGGCGATCCCCTTCGGCGAGCCGAACTCGCCGAGGTGGGCCGAGCCGACGTTGAGGACGACGCCGATGTGCGGGCGGGCCACGCCGCACAGCCGGGCGATGTGCCCTGCCCCGCGCGCGCCCATCTCCAGCACCAGGAACCGGGTGGCGCCGTCGGCGTCGAGGACGGTCAGCGGCAGGCCGATGTCGTTGTTGTAGGACCCCGGCGGGCTGACCGTCGGGCCGGCGCCGGCGAGGACCTGGCCCAGCAGGTCCTTGGTGGAGGTCTTGCCCGAGGAGCCGGTGATCGCCAGCGTCGTCAGGCCACCGGCCACCAGCCGCGCGTGGACGGCGGCGGCCAGCCGGCCCAGCGCGGCGACCGGCTCGTCGACGACCACGCAGGGCAGCGCGGCGTCGGGCCGGGTGGTCAGCGCCGCCACGGCGCCGGCGGCGGCGGCGGCGCCCAGGAAGTCGGCGCCGTCCACCCGCTCCCCCGGCACGGCGACGAACAGGTCGCCCGGCGCGACGGCACGGGAGTCGACGGTGACCTTCCCCGTGACGGTGCCGGCAGCGGCGTCCGGGGTCAGCCGGCCGTCGACCGCAGCGGCCACCTCGGCCAGGCTCAAGGGGATCACGGGGTCTCCTCGCCGGCGCTCGTCGTCCCCGTGCTCCGGGATGCTGTGTACTCGCATGACCTCGCGAGCTCGGTCATGTGGGAGGCTCCACTCCGGCCCGGGTGAGGGCCTCGCGCAGCACGGCGCGGTCGTCGAACGGGTGCAGGGTGCCGGCCACCTCCTGGCCGGTCTCGTGGCCCTTGCCGGCCACGAGGACGGCGTCCCCGGGCCGGGCGCGGGCCACGGCCTCGGCGATCGCCGCGCGCCGGTCGCCGATCTCCAGGACGTCGGCGCGGCGGTCGGCGGGGACGCCGGCGAGCATGGCGGCCCGGATGGCGGCGGGGTCCTCCGAGCGCGGGTTGTCGTCGGTGACGACGAGCAGGTCGCTGCCCCGCGCGGCGGCCTCGCCCATGGCCGCCCGTTTGCCCGGGTCGCGGTCACCGCCGCAGCCGAGCACCGTGACCACCCGGCCGGCGGTGGCCGCGCGCAGCGCCGACAGCGCGGTCGCGACGGCGTCCGGGGTGTGGGCGTAGTCGACGACGGCGACGAAGGGCTGGCCGGCGTCCACCGGCTCCATGCGGCCGGGGACCACGGTCTCGGCCAGCCCGGTCAGCGCCGCCTCGACAGGGACGCCGACTGCGTCGACCAGGGCCACGGCCAGGACGGCGTTGGCGACGTTGAACGCCCCCGGCAGCCGCACCCGGGCCGGCCAGGTGCGCCCGCCGGGGCCGGTGAGGGTGAACGCGGAGCCGCCGTCGGGGGCGACGGTGACGTCGGTCGCCGTCCAGTCGGCGGGGGTGCCGCGGCCGGACACGGTGACCGCCCGGCGGCCCTCCAGCATGCCGGTCAGCCGCCGGCCGTACGGGTCGTCGACGTCGACCACCTCGACCGCGGCGCGGCCGTCGAACAGGCGGGCCTTGGCGAGGAAGTAGTCCTCGAGGTCGGCGTGGAAGTCCAGGTGGTCCCGGCCCAGGTTGGTGAAGCCGGCCGCGGCGAACGGCACGCCCCCGACCCGGCCGAGCACCAGTGCGTGGCTGGACACCTCCATGACCACCGTCTGCACGCCGGAGTCGGCCATGCGGGCCAGCAGCGCGTGCAGGGCGGGCGCCTCAGGCGTCGTCCGGACGCTGGGCAGGGTGGTGACCGTCGGGGTGCCGTCGTCGGCCCGGCCGCGGGTGCGGGTCTCCACCGTGCCGATCAGGCCGGTCCCCCGGCCGGCGGCGGCCAGGCCGGCCTCGACCAGGTAGCTGGTCGTCGTCTTGCCGTTGGTGCCGGTGATCCCGACGACCTGCAGCCGCCGGCCGGGCTCCCCGTAGACCCGGGCGGCGACGGCGCCCAGCACGGCGCGGGGGTCCTCGACGACGCAGACCGGCAGCCCCGTGGCGCCGGCCTGCTCGCGGCCGGTGGGGTCGGTGAGGACGGCGGCCGCGCCGCGGGCGGCGGCGTCGGCGGCGAAGCGGGCGCCGTGGGTGCGGGCGCCGGGGAGGGCCGCGTAGAGGTCGCCCGGGCCGACCTCCCCGGAGGCCAGCGTGACGCCGGTGACCGGCGTCGCGGCGTCGCCCTGCACGGGCGCGCCGATCAGGTCGGCGAGGTCGCCGAGCGTCGGGGAGGGGTTCGGCGGGGCGGTGCCCGCCGGGCGGGCGGCCGACCCGTCCGCGGTCGGGGTCACGGGACTCCAATCTACCGGCGGGCAGGCCCCGGCCCGGGGACCGCCCCGAGGATGCGGAGGGGGTTCGGCCTTCAGTCCGAGCCCGTGAGGTCGAACTCCGGGCGGGGTGTGCCGGAGGGCACGATGCCGTCCGCGGTGAGCGCCTGCCGCATGATGTCGGCGAACACGGGGGCGGCCACCTGACCGCCCTCGGCGGAGCTGGTCGGGCGCTCCAGGTCGACGGCGACGACGTACTGCGGGTCGTCGGCCGGGGCGAACCCGACGAAGGTGGTCACGTAGCCACCGCCGGCGTAGCAGTTGCACTCGGGGTTGGCCCGCTGGGCGGTGCCGGTCTTGCCCGCGACCCGGAAGCCGTCGACCTCCGCCAGCGGCGCGGTGCCACCCGGGCCGACGACGGCCTCGAGCATGTAGGCCATCTGGTCGGCGGTGGACTCGCTGACCACGCGCGCGGACTCCGGGGCCGGGGTCGCCGTCCCGCCGACGGACTCGACCACCCGCGGCTCGATCCGCACGCCGTCGTTGGCGATCGCCTGGTAGACCGACGCCATCTGCAGCGTGGTCACCGAGACGCCCTGGCCGATCGCGATGTTGGCCGCGCGGCTGTCCTCCCAGTCGGCGGAGTCCTGGAGGATGCCGGCGCTCTCACCGGGCAGCTCGATGCCGGTCCGGCTGCCGACGCCGAAGGCCCGCAGGTACTGCTCGAGCTTCGCGTCGCCCACCTCGCGGGCCAGCATGATCGTGCCCACGTTGCTGGACTTGGCGAGGATGCCGGTGACCGTCCAGTCGATCGGGGCGTGGTCGTGGGCGTCGGTGACCACGGCGTCCCCGGCCTGGATGTGCCCGTTGACGGTGAGGACGGTGTCCGGCTCCGCCACGCCCTCCTCGACGGCGGCGGCGAGGGTGACCGCCTTCATCACCGAGCCGGGCTCGAAGACGCCGGACACCACCGGGTTGCCCAGCAGCTCCGGGTCGGTCCCGGAGGCCGCGCCCGGGTCGTAGCCCGGGCAGGAGCCCATGGCGGCGACCTCGCCGGTGTGGACGTCGAGCACGACGGCCGAGGCGCGGGTGGTGGCGCCGTCCTGGCAGGCCTCGGCGAGCCGCTGCTCCATGACGAACTGCAGGTCGGTGTCGAGGGTCAGCTGCACCGTCTCGCCGTCGGTGGCCGGGGTCGACTCGTCGATGCCCGAGGGGATCGGGTGCCCGCCGGAGCCCACCTCGACCCGCCGCTCGCCGTCGCTGCCGGCGAGGTCGTCATCGAAGGTGTGCTCGATGCCGGCCAGACCGCCGCCCTCGCGGCCGACGAAGCCGACGACCTGCCCGGCGACGGAGCCGGCCGGGTAGAGCCGCACCGGGTCGTCCTCGAAGAAGATCCCGCCGAGCCCGAGCTCGTCGATGGCGTCGACGGTCTCCGGGGAGACCTGGCCGGCGAGCACGACGTAGCGGCTGTCGCGGGAGAGCAGGTCGGTGAGCTCGGAGACGGGGACGTCGAGCAGCGTGGTGAGCGCCAGCGCGGTGCGCGCGGGGTCGGCGACGACGGTCGGGTCGGCGACCACGCGGGAGGCCTCGACGGTGTAGGCCAGCGGGTTGCCGTCCCGGTCGAGGACCTGCCCGCGCAGGGCGGCGATCGGGTAGCTGCGCAGCCGGTCCTGCGTGGCGGCCGCGGCGTAGTCGCCGCCGTCCACGCCCTGCAGGAGCACGAGCTTGCCCATCACGACCAGCAGCGGGACGACGACGAGCACCAGGCCGATGGTGAGCCGGCGGGTGCCGGGCCGGAGTCCGGCGGCGACGCGGCGGCTGCCCGGCGGGCGGCGGGGCGCGAAGGCACGGGACCCGCCGCGGGCCGGGAGGCGGTCGCCGGTGCGCCGGCCGGGCGCGGGCGGCCGGGGTGGGGTGGGCACGGTCAGCCCCCCGCACCGGGCTCGGGAGCCGCGGCCGGGTCCTCGGCAGGCACGGCCTCGCCCCGCAGGGTGACCGTGCCGTCCTCCCCGATCACGAGGTAGCCGGCCGGGCCGGCGGGCACCAGGCCCGCGGCGGTGGCGGCCGCGGCCAGCGCGGCGGAGGTGCCGCCGGCGACCACCTGCTGCTCGAGGCGCTCCACCTCCTGCTCGCGGTCGGCGTTCGCCGCGGCCAGCTGGGTGGCCTTGAGCGAGTTGACCGCGATGGCCGTGTTGAGGATGAGCAGCCCCAGGGTGGTGGCCACGAGCATGCCCACCACCAGCAGCACGAACGGCGCGCGGCGGGTGGTCAGCACGACCCGCCGGGACCGGGGCGCGGCGGGCGCCGGCGCGGGCCTCGGCACGGGGCCGGGAGCCTGCGCGCGGGGCGGGCGGGCCCGCAGCGAGCCGACCCGCACCGGCGCGGTGTGGGCGCGCACCGGCCGGGCCGGGGCCGGCGTTCCCGTGCGGGCAGCCGGCCGGGCCGCGGCCGTGCCGTCGGTGGCCGCGGCGCGCCCGCGAGCAGCCGGGACGGCGACGCGATCCCCCGTCGCCGGGGCCTGCGGGGCGCGGGCCGGCGTCCGGGGTGCGCGCTCCGGTGTCGGTGGTGTGCGCCGGGGAGCCGCAGCGCCCCGGGCCGCCCGCGGCTCGGGCGGCGTCCCGGCGCGCGGCGTCCCGGCGCGGGGCGTCCCGGCGCGCGGCGGACGGGGCTCCGGCGGCATCCCCCCGGCGCGTGCAGCGGAGCTCACGCCGCCCGCCGGATGCGCTCGGCGGCCCGCACGCGCGCGGAGGCGGCACGGGGGTTGACCTCGGTCTCCTCCGCCGACGGCGCCTCGCCGCCGCGGGTGAGCAGCCGGAGGGTGGGGCCGTGCTCGGGCAGCGGCACCGGCAGCTCCGGCGGCGTGCGGTCCGTGGCGCCGGCGGCGAGGGTCTGCTTCACGATCCGGTCCTCGAGGGAGTGGAAGGTGATGACGGCGATGCGCCCGCCCACGGCGAGGGCCTCGATCGCGGCGGGCAGGGCCCGCTCGAGGACGCCGAGCTCGTCGTTGACCTCGATGCGCAGCGCCTGGAACGTCCGCTTGGCCGGGTGCCCGCCGGTGCGGCGGGTGGCGGCGGGGATGGACTCGCGCACCAGCTCGGCCAGCCGCCCGGTGCGGGTGAACGGCTCGCGCGCCCGCTCGCGCTCGATGGCCCGGGCGATCCGGGAGGCGAAGCGCTCCTCGCCGTAGACCCGCAGGACGCGGGTGAGGTCGGCGACGGAGTAGGTGTTGACCACGTCGGCGGCGGTGCGCGGCGCGGCGGGGTCCATGCGCATGTCGAGGGGGGCGTCGGCGGCGTAGCTGAAGCCGCGGTCGGGCCGGTCCAGCTGCAGAGAGGAGACGCCGAGGTCGAACAGCACCGCCTGCACCTCCTCGATGCCCAGCCGGTCGAGCACGTCGGGCAGCTCGTCGAAGACGGCGGGCACGAGGGTGACGCGGTCGCTGCAGCCGGCCGCCTCGATCCGGCGGGCGGCCTCGGCGCGGGCGTCGGGGTCGCGGTCCAGGCCCACCAGGCGCAGCGCGGGGTGGGCCCGCAGCAGCGCCAGGGAGTGCCCGGCCAGGCCCAGGGTGGCGTCGACGAGGACGGCGCCCTGGGCGGCGCAGGCGGGGCCGAGCAGCTCGCTGACCCGGTCGAGCAGGACGGAGACGTGCACCGCGGGCCGGGACGGGCCCGGCGCCGCGGCGGAACCCGTGCTGCTCATCGTCGACTGCTCCTCGAACGGGTCGGGTGGGCGCGGGGCCCGGGGGCCCGTCCATGGTGACGCGGGGCGGTGGTCGGCGGGTGGAGCGCGGCGGGCGTTTCGAGACCGAGTCGGGTGAAGGGTGGGGCGGAGTGGGGCCGGTGGGGCGCGGTGGGGCGGCTCCGGCCGGCCCGCCCCCCGCGGGGCCCGCCTGGCGCCGGGGAAGTACGCCAGGTGGTGCCCCGCGGGGACGGGGAGGGCCCGTGCCGGTCCGCGCGGCTGGGGAGCCGCGCCGGCCACGCGCCCAGGGGGGGCGGAGCTGCTCCTCCGTGCCGCGTCGGACCGAGCCGCGGGGAAGGCGGCTCGGGCCGGCCGGTCGAGCCGCGGGGAAGTCGGCTCGGTCGGGGTGGGGCCCGGAGGATCGGAGGGACGAGACGTCGGGTCAGGAGAGGGTGGGCATCCCCTCGCTCTCCATGTCGGCGTAGATCGCCTCCTGCTCCGCGACGTAGGCGTCCCAGGTGGCGGCGTCCCAGATCTCGAAGCGGGTGTCGACACCCACCACGACGACGTCGCGGTCGAGACCGGCGTACTCACGCAGGTTGGCCGGGATGGTGATGCGCCCGGTCTTGTCGGGCTCCACCTCCACCATCGACCCGAAGCTCATGCGGGCCCGCATGCGGGCGGCGGCGGTGTCGGAGGGTGCCATGGCGGCGGCCGCGGCGCTCTGCTCGGCGACCCGGGACATCGTGAGGCCGTAGATGCAGCGCTCCTGCCCCTTCTTGATCACCATGCCGCCGGCCACCTGCTCGCGGAACCGGACGGGGAGTGCGAGCCGGCCCTTCTCGTCGAGCCGCAGCGGATAGCTGCCGACGAACACC
Source organism: Geodermatophilus sp. SYSU D01186 (assembly GCF_054050215.1). Taxonomy (NCBI): domain Bacteria; kingdom Bacillati; phylum Actinomycetota; class Actinomycetes; order Geodermatophilales; family Geodermatophilaceae; genus Geodermatophilus; species Geodermatophilus sp. SYSU D01186. The sequence continues at coordinate 64,285 of NZ_JBJGYW010000011.1, forward strand.
GGATCACCTCCCCCACAGGTCCTCCACTCGCTCTGGGAGGACCCCGGAGCGGGCCCTGCCTCCCCACCGGGCCACACAGTAACCCACTGGGCCCCACCAAACACCACTCGACACCATGTCGTGACCGGCCTCCCCCACCGCTGCTCCCGCTGGTCAGGGCGCCGTCCGCGGGGGTCCCGGACCCCGGTGGGGGCGGGGTGGGGCGCACGGTGGGGCGGGGTGGGGCGCGGCCTCCCCCGGCAGGTCGTCGCGCACGGTCGCCGTGGGGCGCCCGCCCACCACGACCCCGAAAGTTGGGGAAACCACCGGTCCGGCGTCCGGCGACCGCCCCGGTGTCCCCACGCGCACGTACCTTGGGGAACGTGACCGAGGTGACCCGCACCGCTGACGGCACGGAGTCCTCGATCGACGTCGCGGCCGAGGGTGCCCGCATCGCCGCCAACATGGCCCGTGTCGTGCACGGCAAGCCCGACGTCGTCCACCTGGCGCTCGTGGTGCTGCTGGCCGAGGGACACCTGCTGGTCGAGGACGTGCCCGGCGTGGGCAAGACGACGCTGGCCAAGGCGCTGGCCGCCTCGATCGACGCGAGCGTGCGCCGGATCCAGTTCACCCCGGACCTGCTGCCCAGCGACGTCACCGGCGTGGCGATCTACGACCAGGAGAGCCGGGAGTTCGAGTTCAAGCCCGGCGCGGTGTTCGCCAACATCGTCGTCGCCGACGAGATCAACCGCGCCTCGCCGAAGACGCAGTCGGCCCTGCTGGAGTGCATGGAGGAGCGGCAGGTCACCGTGGACGGCGTCAGCTACGAGCTGGCCCGCCCCTTCCTCGTGATGGCCACCCAGAACCCGATCGAGATGGAGGGCACCTACCCCCTCCCCGAGGCGCAGCGGGACCGGTTCACCGCGCGGGTGTCGATGGGCTACCCCGACCGCGAGGCGGAGCTGGCCATGCTCGACGACCTGGTCACCACCGACCCGCTCGCCAGCCTCACGCCGGTCGCCGACGCCGCGCTGGTGCGGGCGCTGGTCGCCGCGGTCGGGCGGTTGCACGTCTCCGAGGCCGTCCGCCGGTACGTGGTGTCCCTGGTGGAGGCCACCCGCCGCTCCCCCGACCTGCGCCTGGGCGCCTCCCCCCGCGCGGGCCTGCAGCTGCTGCGGACGGCGCGGGCGGCCGCGGCGCTGGCCGGGCGCGAGCACGTCCTGCCCGACGACGTCCAGACCGTGGCCGTCCCGGTGCTCGCCCACCGGCTGCTGCTGACCGCCGACGCCGCGGCGGCCCGGCGCAGCGGCGAGCAGGTGGTGAGCGACCTGCTGGCGACCGTCCCGGTGCCGCGCGGGCGCTGACCGTGCGCGGACCGGTGGCGACCGCCCTCGCCACGCTCACCCTCCGCGGGCGCTGCCTGGTCGCCGCGGGTCTCACGCTCCTGCTGCTCGGCGTCCTGCTGGGCGAGCGTCCGCTGGTCCAGGTGGCCGTCTTCGTGCTGGCCCTGCCGCTGCTGTCGGCGGCCACCGTGGCCCGGCGCCGGTTCCGGGTGGCCTCCCGCCGCACGGTGACCCCGGCCCGCGTGCCCCGCGGCGGGGACGCCGAGGTGGGCCTGGAGGTCACCAACGCCGGCCGGGGCACCGGCGGGCTGTGGCTGATGGCCGAGACCGTCCCGGCCGAGCTGGGCGCCACCCCGGAGTTCGTCGTCGACCGGCTGCCCGGCGGGGAGACCGCCACCCTGCGGTACCGGGTGCACGGCGGCCGCCGCGGCCGCTACCGGCTCGGCCCGCTGAAGCTGCGGCTGGTCGACCCGTTCGGCCTGGTGCTGCGCAGCGTCGCCGGCGCCGACAGCGCCCCCCTCGTCGTCGTGCCGCGGGTGGTGGCCCTGGGCCCGGGCGGCCCGTCCGGCGGCCACGGCGGTGGCGACGCCGGCGCCCGCCGCGCCATCGCCGTCCACGGCGAGGACGACGTCAGCACCCGCCCGTACCGGCACGGCGACGACCTGCGGAAGGTGCACTGGCGGGCCACCGCGCGCACCGGCGAGCTGATGGTGCGCCTGGAGGAGCGCCCGTGGCGGGCGCAGGCCACCCTGCTGCTCGACACCCGCGCCCGCGCGCACGTGCTGGCCCGGGGGCACGCGGCCGACCGCGCCGCCGCCACCGCCGGGAGCGACGCGCCCGCGCCGGACAGCCTGGAGTATCTGGTCGAGGCCGCCGCCAGCATCGGCACCGAGCTGCTCGGCCGGGGCGCCACCCTGCGGGTGGTCACCGACGCGGTCGAGCTGGCGCCCGCCGAGCACGCCGACGGCCTGGGCGCCGGCGAGCTGCTGGACCGGCTGGCCGCGGTCTCGCCGTCCCGGCTGTCGGCGCTGGGGCCGGGCCTGGACCTGCTCACCCGCGCGGCCGGTGACGGCCCGGTCATCGCCCTGCTGGGCGCGGTCGGGCCCGAGGACGCCGCGGAGCTGGTGCGCGCCCGCTCCGGCCCCGGCACCGACCTCGCCGTGCTGGCCGACATCGGCAGCTGGGCCGGCACCGAGCTCACCCGCGGCCGCCGGGCGGCCACCGGCGCCGCCCGCGACGAGCTGGCCCGCCAGCGCGAGGCGGCCGCGCGCCTGCTGCGCGCCGGCGGCTGGCGGGTCGCCGTCGCCGCCTCCGGGGACTCCGTGGCCGCGGTGTGGTCCCAGCTCGGCCGCCCCGGCACCGCCGCGGCCGGGCTGCGCGGGGTGCCGGCGTGACCGGCCCCGGCTCCCGCATCGCGCTGGCCGAGGCCGGCACGGCGCTCGCCGCCGCCGTCGCCACCGCCCTGGGCACGCTCGCGCTCGTCCCCGTCTTCACCGACCGCTCGTGGCTGCCGCCGGTGCTGGCCGCCGTCGCCGTCGTCACGGCCGGCGGGCTGCTCCTGCGCGGCGCCGGCGCGGTGCTGTGGACGTCGCTCGCGCCGGGCCGCCCCGTGTCCGTGCGCTGGGCCGCTCTCGGCGTGCCGCTGGTGCCGCTGGGCCAGCTGGCGCTGCTCGGCTGCCTGGTCACCGCGGTGTTCGCCCCCGCCCAGGCCGCCGGCGGGTGGCTGCCGACCCGCGCGAGCGTCGCGGACCTCCTGTCGGTGCTCGCCGACGGCTCGGCCGAGATCCAGGAGCAGGCGACACCGGCGCTGCCCCTGACCGGCCTGCTGGCGCTGACCACGCTGATGGTCGGGTTCGTCGCGGTGGTCGTGGACCTCGTCGCCGTCGGCGGGCGGCAGCCGGCGCTGGCCGGGCTCGGGCTGCTGGTGCTGATCTGCGTGCCGGTGAGCACGGTGACCGGCACGATCGGCGCGCTGCCGGTGGCCGCGCCCGCGGCCGGGCTGGCCCTGCTGCTGTGGGCCGACCAGCACCGCCGGCTGCGGCACCGGCCCGCCGGGGGGCACCGGCCGCTGCTGGGCACCGGCACGCTGACCGCGCTGCGCACCGGCACGATCGCGGTGCTGCTGGGGCTGGTCGTCGGCGCGGTGGTGCCGACCCTCACCGAGGGCACCTTCGCCGGCGGGATCGGCCGGGGCCCGGGCGGGTCGACCGGGACGGCGCTCGACCCGGCCGCCGCCCTGCAGGGCCAGCTGACCCTCGACGAGCCGATCGACCTGCTGCGCGTGCAGGCCTCGGTCGACGACCCCGGCTACCTGCGCGTGGTCGCGCTGGAGGTCTACGACGCCGAGGACGGCTGGTCGGTGGGCAACCTGGACGGCGAGACGGCGGTGGCCGACGACAGCGAGCTGGCCCCCCTGCCCGGACGGCGGGACGGCCGCCCGGTCGACGCGCTGGTCACCGCCCTCGGGCACGAGGACGTCTACCTGCCGCTGCTCTACTCCCCCCTCTCGGTCTCGGTCACCGACGCCCAGCAGTGGCGGTTCGACCCGGGCACCGCTGCCGTCTTCGGCCGCGACGTGACCACCGAGGGGCGCACCTGGTCGGTGGCCGCGGTCGAGCCGCGCCCCGCCCCCGAGGAGCTGGCCGCCGCGGAGCCGCCGGCGCCGGACCTCCCGCTGATCCAGCGCTACACCGCGCTGCCCCCGATGGACCCGGCGGTCACCGACCTGGTCGCCTCGCTGACCGAGGGCCTGACCAGCCCCTACGAGCGGGTCCGGGCCATCTACGGGCACTTCACCGACCCGGCGAACGGCTTCGAGTACTCCCTGTCCACCGCCCCCGGCACCAGCGGCGACGACCTCGCCGACTTCCTGCGCCTCAAGCGGGGCTACTGCGAGCAGTACGCGGGGGCGATGGCGGCGCTGGTCCGGGCGGCCGGGGTGCCGGCGCGGGTGGTGCTCGGGTACACGCCGGGCACCGTGCAGCCCGATGGCAGCCGGGTGGTCACCAGCGACGACGCGCACGCCTGGGTCGAGGTCTACTTCGACGACCTGGGCTGGATCCCCTTCGACCCCACCCCGATCGACGTCGACCGGGCGGTGGACCTGCCGTGGTCCCCGCGGGTGCAGGACCAGGAGGCCGACGACCGCGCCGACGCCCCCGTCGTCCCCCTGCCCGGGCCGGTCACCCCCACGCCGCAGCTGGAGCCGGTGCCGCAGCAGCTGCCGGCGCCGCAGGCCGCGCCGGAGTCGAACGACTGGCTGCGCCCGGTGCTGCTGGGCGCCGCCGGCGTGCTCGCTGCGGCGACCCTGGTCGCGGTCCCGGCCGGGCTGCGGGCGCTGCAGCGGCGGCGCCGGCTGTCCGACGGCAGCGCCGCCGCGCTGTGGGACGAGCTGTCGGCGACCGCGCTGGACGTCGGACTGGAGGGCGACCCCGCCCGGACCCCCCGGCAGGTGGCCGAGCAGCTGATCGCGGCGATCGGCGAGCGCGGCGGCGGGACGCACCGCCCGGGCGGCCGGCACGGAGGCGCGCAGGCCGCGGCCGACGCGGTCACCCGGCTGGCCCGCGCGGAGGAGGCGGCCAGCTACGCGCGCCCGGGCAGCACCCCCGCGGCGGGGACGGAGCTGGCGGCGGCGCTGGCCACCGCCCGGCACGGGCTGCTGGCCGGAGCCGCACCCCGGACCCGGTTGCGCGCAGTGCTCTGGCCGCCGTCCCTGGCCCGGAGCGCGCGGGAACTGCCGGTCCGGTTGCCGCGGCCGAGGTGGGGCCGCCGTCCGGCGCTGCGCGGCTGAGGCGTCAGGCCGGGCCGTCGACCTGCAGGCGCAGCAGCCGCTCGGTCAGCTCGGTGAGGGGCACGCGGTGCCCGTCACCGCCCGCGGAGAGCACGGCGGCGGCGATCCCGGCGTCCAGCCAGCCGGGGATCTCGGCGAGCAGGGTGTCCAGGTCGAGGAACACCGGCGCCTCACCGGGGTCGCCCTCGGTGCCGGCCGCGGCCGTGGCCTCCTCCGCCGAGGCCCACAGGGGGACGACGTCGCGGCCGTCCTCGGCGGTCCACGGGACGATGCCGTCGTCGTCGCCCCAGCCCCACAGCCCGCGGGCGGCGGTCAGGGCCTGCCACACCGGTTGCTCGGACACGACTCCTCCAGCGGTCGTCGGAGGCCCTGACGCGCGACAGCCGCCGTCCGGCGGGGACGGCGGCTGTCGCGGGGCTCGTGGGGGCTACTGGTCGTAGCGGCGGCGGAAGCGCTCCTCGAGGCGGTTCTTCAGCGGCTGGCGGCGGGGCTTGCCACCCCGGCCGCCGCGCCCGGGCGCGGCCGCGGGCCCGGTGGACCCGGTCGGGCCGGACTCGACCACGCCGGTGGCCGACCGGTAGTTGAGGACGGCGAGGGCCAGGCCACCGAAGGCGACCAGGAACCCGAGGACGCCGAGAGGGACGGACGGGGCCACGGCGCCACCGACGAGGACGGCCATCCCGACCAGGAGCAGGAGGGCACCCAGTTGCAGCTTGCGGCGGGCCTTGACCCGACGGTCACCGGTGCGGACCTGCGAGGCGAACTTCGGATCGTCATCGACGAGGGCGCGCTCGATCTGCTCCAGCAGACGCTGCTCGTGCTCGGAGAGCGGCACGTCGACCTCCATGGGGCCTGAACACATCCCGTCGGAGGTGCCGCCGACGGTGACATCGAGGATACGAGCCCTTTGCGGGGCGCGAAAGGCGAGTCGTCCCCGACCCGCCGTGATCACTCTCGCGAGTGGGTCGGGGACTCCAGGGAGAGGACGAACGAGCGTCGTCCGGGGTTCCTCGCCGGCGGTCACCGGGTGCGCTGCCGGTCGCGGTGCAGCAGGGTCGCCGGGCGCACCGCGCCGGCACCGAACCGGCGGGCGGCCCGGTCGGCGGCGAGCTCGGCCTCCCGGCGGCCGCGCTCCCGGGCGCCGAGCTCCAGCTGCCGGGGCGCCGAGCCGGCCTCGACCAGCCGCTCGGCCCGGACCCCCACCAGCCGGATCCGCGCCCGCTCCAGCCCCAGGGCGTCGAACAGGGCGCGGGCGGTGTCGTAGAGCTCCTGCCCGACGTCGGTCGGGACGTCGAGGGTGCGGGACCGGGTGATCGTGGCGAAGTCGGCGAACCGCACCTTGATGCTCACCGTGCGGGCCAGCCAGCCACCCGCGCGCAGCCGGCCCGCCGTCCGCTCGGACAGCCGCAACAGCTCCCGGTGGATGACCACGGGGTCGTCGACGTCCGTGGCGAAGGTCTCCTCGTGCCCGGCGGACTTCTCCGGCTCGTCGGGCACCACCCGCCGGGGGTCACGGCCCCACGCCAGCTCGTGCAGGGAGGAGCCGGCCGCGGCGCCCACCGCCCGCTGCAGCGTGCGGGCCGGCACGTGGGCGAGGTCGCCGACGGTGCGCAGCCCCAGCCGCAGCAGCACCTCCTCGGTCTTGGCACCCACCCCCCAGAGCGCGCCGACCGGCAGCGGGTGCAGGAACTCCATGACCTCGGCGGGCCGGACGACGCGCAGCCCGTCGGGCTTGGCGGAGGTGGAGGCCAGCTTGGCCACGAACTTGGTGCCGGCCACGCCCACCGAGCAGGTGATGCCCTGCTCGTCGTAGACGCGCGCGCGGATGTACTCCCCGATCTCGGCGGCGTCGCCGAGCCGCCGGGACGCCCCGGAGACGTCGAGGAAGGCCTCGTCGAGGCTCAGCGGCTCGACCAGCGGCGTGATCGAGCGGAACAGCGCCATGACCGACCGGGACACCTCGGCGTAGAGCGCCATGTCCCCCGGCAGCACCGTCGCCGTCGGGCACAGCCGCAGCGCCCGCGAGGTGGGCATCGCGGCGTGCACCCCGTACCGGCGCGCCTCGTAGGTGGCCGAGGTGACCACGCCGCGGTTGCCGGCCCCGCCGACGATCACCGGGGTGCCGGCCAGCTCGGGCCGGCGGCGCACCTCGACGCTGGCGAAGAACGCGTCCATGTCGACGTGCAGCACGCCGCACCCGGCAGCACGGGCGGACTGGCTCATGACCCCTTCCCGACGTCGAACGCGTGTTCGACATTCGGGAGGACGGTAACGCCCCCGGCGCGGTCCCGGCACCCCGACACCGCGTCGTGACCGAGCCGTTGCCGACACGCCGTTCCCGCTGGTCGGAGCGGGTGTGTGAGAGCAGGATGCGTGAGGTACAGCACGCCCGGAGGGCCACCGTCCGGTGGCTCGCGACCCGATGTGATCGGAGACCCATGGCGCTCGACGACGATGACATGACCACGGCCGGCGTGGGCGACGGCGGCGCGGACGGCGGTGCCGACGGCGGCGCGGGTGACGGCGGCGCCGACGGCGGGGCTGACAGCGGCGCGCACGGCCCGGCCGACGGCGGGGCTTCCGGTGGCGGCTCCGACGGCGGGGCCGACGGTGGCGCGGACGGAGGCGCCGACGGCGGTGCGGGTGACGGCGGGGCCGACGGTGGCGCGGACGGAGGCGCCGACGGCGGTGCGGGCGACGGTGGCGCGGACGGCGGTGCCGACGGCGGCGCGGACGGTTCGGCCTGACCGAGACCACCACCACGCAGGGCCGGCCGGACTCCCGGCCGGCCCTGCGTCGGTGCACCGCCCTCGACCCGCAGGTCTTCGCCGAGGAGTACTGGTCGCGCCGGCCACTGCTCACCCGGGCCGAGCGGACCGGCGGGTCCTTCGCCGACCTGCTCGACCTGGCCGCGGTCGACGAGCTGCTGTCCCGCCGCGGGCTGCGCACCCCGTTCCTGCGGATCGCCAAGGACGGCGCGGTGGTCGACCCGAAGCGGTTCACCACCTCCGGCGGCGCCGGCGCGGAGATCGCCGACCAGATCTCCTCCGACGCGGTGCTGCGACTGTTCGCCGACGGCAGCACCGTGGTCCTCCAGGGGCTGCACCGGCTGTGGCCGCCGCTGATCGAGTTCGCCGACCAGCTCGCCGCCGACCTGGGACACCCCACGCAGGTCAACGCCTACATCACCCCGCCGTCCTCGCGCGGGTTCTCCGCCCACTACGACGTGCACGACGTCTTCGTCCTGCAGGTGGCCGGCGAGAAGCACTGGCGCATCCACGAGCCGGTGCTCCCCGACCCGCTGCGCACCCAGCCGTGGAACGACCGGGCTGCCGCCGTGGCCGCCGCCGCCGAGGGCGAGCCGGTGATCGACGCGGTGCTGCGCCCCGGCGACGCCCTCTACCTGCCCCGGGGCTACCTGCACGCGGCGACCGCGCTGGGCGAGATCAGCGCGCACCTCACCATCGGGGTTCACCCGGTGACCCGCTGGGCGGCCGCCGAGTCCGCGCTCGACCTCGTGCGCGTGCTCGCCGCCGAGGACCCCGAGCTGCGTCGCTCCCTCCCGCTCGGCCTCGACCTCGCCGACCCGTCGGCGGTGACCGGTGACGTCACGGCGGTCGTGGCCGCACTGAAGGGCTGGCTGGACCGGGTCGACCCCGCCGAGGTCGCCGACCGACTGCGCAGCCGCACATGGGCCCAGGTGCGGCCCGAGCCCGTGGCGCCCCTGGCCCAGGCGACCGCCGCCGCGGCCCTGACCGCCGACACCGTGCTGCGGGTCCGCCCCCGCCTCCGCTGCCGGCTGCGAGAGGCCGACGGCGACCGGGTGACGCTGGACGCCGGGCGCCGGTCGCTCGAGTCGCCCGCAGCGACCCGCCCCGCGCTGGCCGCGCTGCTGGCCGCGGGCGAGCTGAAGGTCGCCGACCTGCCCGGCCTCGACGACGCCGACCAGCTGACCCTCGCGCGGCGGCTGGTGACCGAGTCGATCGCGGTCGTCCCCGACGCCGTCGTCCCCGGCCGGGTCCCGGGGCACGATGGGGCGCGTGACCGCGCGCCCGGGACCGGATCGTGAGCCGCCCGGCGTGACGGACGCGACCGACTTCTGCCGCCCCGGGGAGGTCCCCGGACGGCCGGTCGGCCGGATCGACGACGACCGCTGCTCGGTGCGTGCGCTCGTCCGCGGCGACTCCGGGGTGGCCACTGCCTCCCCCGCGCAGCGCTGGCTGCTCATCGAGCAGCCGGGGCCGTGGGGCGTCGACGCGCTGCGGCAGTCCCGCTTCGACCCCGACGTCGCCAAGGAGGTGGCGCACCGGGCGCGGGTGGAGAACGTGCGGGTGCTGCTCGTCCGCCGGCCCGGCGACCGGCTGACCGACTCCCCGCGCCGCTGGGCCTACGTCGACGGCCGGCCCGGGCGGGAGGGGCTGTGGTGGTCCTCCCGCGCCGCGGACGGCGAGCTGCTCGACGCCCCGTGGGACGGCTCGGTCGGCGAGCCCGCCACCGGGCCGACGTACCTGGTGTGCGCGCACGGCGGCCACGACGCCTGCTGCGCGCTGCGCGGCCGGCCGCTGGCGCGGCTGATGCCGTCGGACGACGTGTGGGAGTGCAGCCACCTGGGCGGTGACCGCTTCGCGGCCAACGTGCTGGTGCTGCCGCACGGTTTCTACTACGGGCAGGTGCCCGACGACGGCGCCCCGCTGGTGGCCGCGCACGCCGCCGGGCGGGTGGCGCTGCCGTGGCTGCGCGGCCGGGCCGGCTGCCCGCCGCCGGTGCAGGCCGCCCAGCACGCCGCCCGGGGCGAGCTGTCACTCCTGGGCGTCGACGACCTGCCGCCGCGCGCGGTGCGGCGGCTGACCCCGCACGGCTCGGACGTGGAGCGGTGGGTGGTGACCCTCGCCGGCCCGGGCGGCGACGTGGTGGCCGAGGTGGAGAGCCGGATGTCGGAGGAGGCGGCCCGGCTCACCTGCCGGGCGACCCACGAGGCGCACACCCACGTCTGGCACGTGCGGCTGGTCCCGGCGGTCTAGGGGTCAGGCTCCCGCGCCGGCGGCGGCCGTGCCGGACGCGACCAGCACCGACCCCACGAGGGGCACCGCGACGACCGGCGCGGGGGCCAGGCCGGTCCAGACGGGTGTGCGGCGTGCGCGCCTGGCGGTCATCGGGGACTCCGCCCTGCCGGGAGCGAGGGGACGTCGAGCGCCGGTCGCGGGGCACTGTCGTCCTCCCGGCCGCCGCCGTCAACGGCCGCGCGGGGCCGGGGTCAGGTCAGGGCGCGGCCCCGCGCGGCGAGCAACGGGATCGCCAGCTCGGTCGCGGTGAGTGAGCCGTGGTAGCCGACCAGCCGGCTGGGACCGGGTTCCCGCTCGGTCGCGGTGAGCGCCCAGGTGCCGCGGGTGAGGGCGACGACGTCCCCGATCCGCTGCGCGAGGTCGTCGTCCACCGGGCCGAACACGCCGCTGGCGATGGCCTCGTCCCGGCCGGCGACCCAGGCACGGTCGCCGAGGACCTCCCGCCACCGGGCCAGCAGGTCGTCGGCGGCGCCGTCGACGGCGTGCACGTAGCGGGCCCGCGGCTCCCCCGCGAGCAGCCGGACGCCCTCGTCGAGGACCGGGTCGGCGTCGAGGTCGATGCGGGTCTCCGGCGGGACGTCGAGCATCCCGTGGTCGGCGGTGACGAGCAGGGCGGCGTCGTCGGGCAGGCCGTCGACGACCTGCTCGACGAGCCGGTCGACGATGGCCAGCTGGGCCCGCCAGCTGTCGGAGTCCAGCCCGCGCACGTGGCCGGTGAGGTCGAGCTCGGCGGTGTAGCCGTACGCGAGGCTGCGCGGGGCGGCCGCCAGCGAGTGCACCAGGCGGGCGGCGAGGTCGCCCGGGCTGACGGTGCCCGCGTACCGCGCGCCGCGGTAGACCGCCCGGGTGAGCCCGGAGCCGGCGAAGGCGTAGGGGGCGACGGCGCTGACCTCGACGCCCGCGGCGGCGACCTGCTCGAACACGCTGCGCCGGGCCTGCCAGGCCTGCGGGTCGGGGTCGTCGGCCCACTGGACGTGGTTGAGGGTGCGCTCCTCCCCCGGTACGGCCGTGACGAAGCCGAGGATCCCGTGGCTGCCCGGGGGCAGGCCGGTGCCGAGGGTGGCGAGGCTGACCGGGGTGGTGCTGGGGCAGGGCGCCGACAGGTCACCGACGGGGGTGGACAGGCCGGCGAGGACGGGCGCGACGTCGGCGTGCGCGCGCACGAGGTCGGCACCGAGTCCGTCCACCAGCAGGACGGCCACCCGGCGGGCGCCGGCCAGGGCGGCGGTGAGCCCGAGGGGGTCGGCGGGCAGGTCCCCGCGCTCCACCGGGACGCCCAGGGCGGCGGCGGCCCCGGGGAGGACGTCGGCGAGCGTCGCGGTCCCGTAGCGGGGGCGGGCCAGGTCCGCCGGGAGGGACGCGGCCGACACTGCGCCGTCCCGCGTCACGTCCGGGTGGCCAGGACGTGCAGCCCCGCGGCGACGTCGCGGTAGGGCGAGCTCCCGGCCAGCGCCAGCTCCAGGCCGCGGACGGCGGCCGGGTCAGCGCCGGAGGTGACGTCGAGCAGGTCGGCGACGACCGACACCCCCCGCCAGGAGCCCGGCTGCAGCCCCGCGCCCTCGACCAACGCGAGCAGGTCGTCGGGGGTGAAGCGCCGGCGGGCGGGGCGGGCCGCGCGGCGCGGGGCGGGGTCGCGGTCCTCGAGCAGCGCGAGGGCCTCGACCGGGTGCCCGGCGACCGCGCGGGCGAGGACCGCCCCGGCCCGGTTGGCCGCGGCGATGCTGGCGGTGCCGCCCGAGCGCAGCGCGCGGGCGATCTCGCGGAGGGTGGTGGCGGGGTCGTCCACGACCTCGAGCACCGAGTGGCACAGGGCCAGGTCGTAGCTGCCCTCGTCGCCGTTCCCCGCCGGGACCACCTCGTGCAGCAGGTCCCCGTCGCCCTGCACGCCACGGACCCGCCGCGCGACGCCGGCGGTCTCCGCCCGGCGGTGGAGGGTGGCGAGGGCGTCGGCGCTGGGGTCGACGACGGTCACCTCGTGGCCGAGGCGGGCCAGCGGGACGGCGAAGTTGCCGCTGCCCCCGCCGACGTCGAGCACGCGCAGCGGGGTGCCGGCCGCGACGAGCGGGTCCAGGGCGGCCCAGACGGCGGCCGCCCGGGCAGGGAGCTGGTCCGCGGCGGGCGAGGCAGGAGCAGACGGCGGCACCCGTCGGAGCCTATAAGGACCCCGTCCTCCTCACCGCTCGCACGCTCGCGGCGAGCCTCTGGACGGGGCCAAGAGCCAAGGAGGACCCCGTCCTCACCGCTCGCACGCTCGCGGCGAGCCTCTGGACGGGGCCAAGAGCCAAGGAGGACCCGTCCTCACCGCTCGCACGCTCGCGGCGAGCCTCTGGACGGGGCCAAGAGCCAAGGAGGACCCCGTCCTCACCGCTCGCACGCTCGCGGCGGTGCCCTGGACGGGGCCCCTCAGGCGGGGACGCTGTCGGCGGCCCGCCGGATCTCGGCGATGTCGAGGCGGCGCATCTGCAGCATCGCCTGGGTGGCACGCTGCGCCCGGCCGGGGTCGGGGTCGCTCAGCAGGCTGAGCATCTCGACGGGGACGACCTGCCACGAGACGCCGAACCTGTCCTTGAGCCAGCCGCACTGGCTCTCCTCGCCCCCGTCGGCGATGAGCCGGTCCCAGTAGTGGTCGACCTCGTCCTGGTCGGCGCACATGATCTGGAACGAGATCGCTTCGGTGAACGGGAACTGCGGCCCGCCGTTGAGGGCCGTGTACTCCTGCCCGTCGAGGGTGAAGTCCACGGTGAGGACGTCGCCCTCCTTCATGGGCGGCGGCATGTCGGGGCCGTAGCGGGTGACGTCGCCGATCGAGCTGTTCGGGAAGACCGAGGTGTAGAGCTGGGCGGCTTCCTCGGCCTGCCCGTCGAACCACAGGCACGGGATCTGCTTCGGCATGGGGGTCTCCTCCCCGGTTGGTCTGCCCGTCAGGGGGGAGACGGCGCGGCCGCCCGGAACTCATCGGGCTCTCGTCGGCGGTGGGTGTGCGGTTCCGGCGCACCCGGTGGGGGAACGCGCCGGAACCGCACGCCACCGGCGGGGCCTGTTCAGTGGCCCGAGCTGCCGGGGCTGGAGTGCCACAGCTTCCGCGGTGCCGCGGCCGCCCGCCGCGCCGCGGTGGCGGCGTCGTCCCCTGCCGGCTTGATGTCGGCGTAGGGCGACATCCGGAACCCGGTCGGGTGGACCAGCACCGGCTTGACCACCACCGGGCGCGAGCCGCGGGAGGCCGCCGCCCCGGTGATGGCCGCCTCGGTGTACTCCCCCGGTGCCGCCATCTGCTCGGCGACCGCGGCCACCCCGCCGGTCTCCCACGCCTCGTGCAGCGCCGGCAGCTCCCACGCCCCGGTGGCCCGCAGCGACACCCCCCGCGGGCCGGTGCGGCGCAGCACCCCCCGGATGACCAGCAGCCACGAGTGGAAGACCGTGGCGGCGTAGGGACCCTGCGCGTCCTCGAAGAAGGTGGAGTCGGTGCAGCCGGTGCCGTCGTCGAGGGTCACGAAGACCACCCGCCGCCCGGACCGGATCGGCGGCGTCTGGGTGGCCACCTTGACCCCGGCGACGAGCACCTCCGCGCCGCTGCGGCTGCCGAGCAGCTCCCCGGCCGGCACCGCGCCGATCGCGGCGAGGAACGGCCGGTAGAAGTCGACGACGTGCCGGCTGGCGTCCAGGCCCAGGACCTCCAGCTCCGCGCGGACCAGCTCGGCGTCGGTGAACTCGGGCAGCCCGCTGCCCGCGGCCCAGCTGAGGCCCGCCTCCTCCGGGCCGGCGTCCTCCTCCCCGGGGAGCTCCAGCCCCATGAGGTCGAGGCTGAGCTGCCCGCCGGAGCTCGCCTTCGCACCGTTGCGGCTCCACCGGTCCAGCTCACCGATCTGGAGCAGGAGGTCACGGCGGGTGACCTGCCGACGGCTGCGGGTAGGCCGGCCGGCCTCTCGGTCGCGCACCCCGAAGCCGTAGAGGGAGTCGAAGCCGCCGGCCAGCACCAGCCGCTCCACCACCGGCCGGGACACCGACGCCCGGTGCCAGAAGTCGGTCAGCGACCGGTAGGGCTGCCCGGCGACGACGCGGGCCACCTCGTCGTCGGAGATCCCCTTGACGTCAGCCAGGGACAGCCGGATGCCGTACCGCGACGGGTGGGCCATCGACGTCGGCATCCACTCCGGCCGCCGCCACGACGGGCCCGCGTCCTCGTCCTCGTCGTCCAGCCGCTCGACGCGGTAGGCGCCGGTCGAGGCATTGACGTCCAGGCCCAGCACGCGGACGCCGAAGTTGCGGGCGTCGTCGAGGATGAGCCGCTTGGGGTACATGCCCGGGTCGTGGGTGAGCACCCCGGCCAGGAAGGCCGCCGGGTGGTGCGCCTTGAGCCACGCCGACTGGTAGGTGGGCAGGGCGAAGGCCGCCGCGTGGGCCTTGCAGAACCCGAACGAGCCGAAGGCGACCAGCACCTCCCACACCTGCTCGGCGACCTCGGGCGGGTAGCCCGCGGCCAGCGCCTGCGGCACGAACCAGGCGCGCACCTCCGGGTGGGCGTCCTTCTCCCCCAGCGCACGCCGCACCTCGTCGGCCTCGGCCAGGGTGCAGCCGGTCATCCGGTGGACCACCTGCAGCACCTGCTCGTGGAAGACGACCACCCCGGCGGTCTCCTCGAGGGCGAAGGCGAGGTCGGGGTGGGGGTAGACCGCGTCCCGCCAGCCGTTCCGGGCCATGAGGAAGGGGGTGACCATGTCGCTCTTCACCGGCCCGGGCCGGAACAGCGAGATGTCGATGATGATGTCCTCGAACGTCTGCGGCCCGAACTTGCCGACCAGTTCCCGCTGCCCCGGCGACTCGATCTGGAACATGCCGAGGGTGCGGGTGCTGCGGATCAGCTCGAACGTCGTCGGGTCGTCGCGGGGCACGGCGTCGATGTCGACGACCTCCCCGTCGACCCGGGCCACCTCGTCGAGGGCGTGCGCGATCGCCGACTGCATCCGGATGCCGAGCAGGTCCAGCTTGAGCAGCCCGAGCTCCTCGACGTCGTCCTTGTCGAACTGGCTCATCGGGTAGCCGAGGTAGCTGTTCTCCACCGGGGTGCGGTCGAGCAGCGTGGCGTCGGAGAGCAGCACCCCGCACGGGTGCAGGGCGATGTGCCGGGGCAGGCCGTCGAGCCGGGCGACGAGGTCGAACAGCAGGTCGAGGTCGCCCGAGCCGCCGCTGCGCCGCGACCCGAGCCGGCTGGCCCGCAGCTCCGGGAGGTCCTTGAGCGCGGCGTGCACCTGGTTGGCCCGGATGTGCGGGAAGGCCTTGGCGACGGCGTCGATCTCCGCCGGGGGCAGCCCCAGCGCGGCACCGACGTCCCGGATGGCGTGCCGCACCCGGTAGGTGTCCATCATCGAGATGCAGCTGACCCGGTGCGCCCCGAAGCGGTCGATGACCGCGTCGTAGACCTCCATCCGGCGCGCGGACTCCACGTCGATGTCGATGTCGGGCAGCTGGTGGCGCAGCGGGGAGAGGAAGCGCTCCATCAGCAGGCCGTAGCGGATCGGGTCGACGTCGGAGATGCCGAGCAGGTAGGTGACCAGGCTCCCGGCCCCTGAGCCGCGCGCCGCCGCGCGGACCCTCAAGCTCGAGATGAGGTCGACCACGTCGGCGACGGTGAGGAAGTAGGACGGGTAGCCGAGGGCGTCGATCACCTCCAGCTCCTCCTCCAGCCGCACCCGCACCCGTTCGGTCAGGGCCATCCCGCGCCGGCCCAGCCCGGCCTCGCAGCGCGCCCGCAGCACCTGCGACGGCCCCATCCCCTGCTCGGCCGGGGTGGTGACCACGTCGAGCTCGGGGTAGCGCACGGTGCCGATGCCGAGATCGGCCCGGACGTCGACGGCGCACTGCTCGGCCAGCCGGGCGGTGCGCTCCAGCAACCGCAGCACCGCCTCGCGGTCGGGGCCGATGAGCTCCTCGGCGACCTGGGCCATCTCCTTGCCCGACTTCAGGTAGCCCTCGGCGGTGCGCCGGTCGACGTGCCGGGCGTCGAGCGGGACCAGCCGACGTGCGGCGTCGAGGACGTCGGCGGTGGGCGCGTCGAGGGCGTCGACGTAGCGGACCGCGTTGGTCAGCACCACCGGGACCCCCTCGGCGGCGGCGAAGCGCATCAGCGCCTGCCCCCGGGCGCGATCGCCCCGGCCGCGGTGGTGCACGACCTCCAGCACCAGGGAGCCGGCGCCGAAGACCGCGCGCCAGGCCGCCAGCCGCGCGGCGGCGACGTCGGCCCGGCCGGCCGCCAGCGCCCGCCCCACCGGGGAGTCGGGGCCCAGCAGCGCGACCAGCCCCGTGGCGTGCTCGGCGGCCAGCGCCAGCGAGCTCACCGGCTCCCCGCGCGTGCCGCGCAGGTGGGTGGCGCTGGTGAGCCGGCACAGCGAGCGCCAGCCGGCGCCGTCCCGGGCGAGGAAGGTGACCCGCGGCAGCCGCGGGTCGACGCTGGCACCGCCGCGGGCCGGCACCCGGCGCCCCGAGCCGGCCCGCCCGGCCGGGGTGTCCGGCCGGCGCGCGCGGGTCAGCCCGGGCGAGTGCCCTCCACCGAGGGCCGGCGCCAGCGCCGGTGGGACGGTCGAGTCGACCGACGGGACCACGGCCAGGTCCACCCCGAAGACCGGGCGCACGTCGGCCGCCCGGCAGGCGAGGGCGAACTTCACCGCGCCGTAGAGCCCGTCCCGGTCGGTCAGCGCCAGGGCGCGCATGCCGTGCTCGGCGGCCCGGTTCACCAGGTCGGCCGGGTGGTTGGCCCCGTACTGCATGGAGTAGCCCGAGGCGACGTGGAGGTGGACGAAGGGGTCGGCGCTCACGAGTCCGACTCGCTGGCGCTCGTCGGCCGCGTTCGCGGGGCTGCTGCGCCCCCTGGTGAGCTCGCGAGCTCGCTCACCTCCGGCGACGGTGCTCGGAGCCGCCGACCACCCGGGGCCGCGCCAGGCGGGGCGACTCAGGCTCGGGCGGCGTGCTGCCCAGGCTGCTCTCGACCACGGCGAGGAAGGCGCGGACGTCGCGGACGAGGTCGTCGGCCTCGCGCTCGGTGACCGCCCGGGACAGGCCGGCCTCCGCGGCGGCCCGCTTGGCGGCACCGGCGGCGAAGAAGGTGGCCCACTCGCCCAGCTCCGGGGCGACCTGGCCGAGCAGCACCCAGGCGCTGCGCGGCCGCCGGCGGCCGCCCTCCGGACGGGTGCGGGCGGCGAGCACCGCCGCGGCGGCGCGCAGGGCACCCAGGTGGGCGGTGGCGTAGCGCTGGCGCGCGTCGGTGCTCGCCGCCGCCTCCGCCAGCGCCCGGGAGGCCTGGTCGAGCAACTGGACGGCAGCCGGGGGCAGCGGTGGGGGCAGCGGCAGCTGGTCGGCCATGACGTGGACGGCGCCCATCAGTCGTGCACCCGCACGAGCGACCACTGGTTGGCCGTCGGGTCCCAGGACAGGTCGAAGACCCCGGCGAAGCTCATCCGGGAGCGCCCGGCCCGGACCGCCTCCAGCCGCCACACCTCGCGGGTGGCGACCAGCTCGGCGGAGGCGCCGCCGGCCACCCCGGCGTCCCACCAGGGCGCGGTCTCCACCCACGAGTCGAGCAGCTCGCCCACGACGTACCGCGACTGCCCGCGCCAGAACTGTGCCGGACCGAGCGGCCCCCGCTCCACCTGCACCTCCTCGCCGACCCGACCGCCGACCCCACCCAGCACCCGGCTCATGACAGACTCCCCACCGCTCTGCGCCGAGCGGCCGGCCCCGGCCCACCGCAACCGGGTGGGGAAGGACCCGGGAGCGGCGGGAGGCCGGCTCGCTGTTCGAACGCGTGTTCGAACGACGTCGAGTAGACCCGACCCCACCGACGACGTCAAGCGGGACGCGCGGCAGTGGGGAGATGCCGCAGCTCGCGCGGGCGCGAGCGGTCCGGGCCAATGGCAGGATCGGACCCATGAGCCGACCCGAGCACCCGCGGGTGGCCGCCTTCGCCCGGCTCCTGGCCGAGTCGGGCGCGACCGGGCAGGTGCGCGAGCTGCCCGGCAGCGCCCGCACCGCCGCCGCGGCCGCCGCACAGCTCGGCGTCCCCGTCGGCGCGATCGCCAACAGCCTGGTCTTCGACGTCGACGACACGCCGGTGCTCGTGCTCACCAGCGGCGCCCACCGGGTCGACGTCGTCCAGGTCGCGGCCCTGCTCGGCGTCCCCGGCATGCGGCCGGGCTCCCCCGACTTCGTCCGCCGGCACACCGGCCAGCCGATCGGCGGCGTGGCCCCGATCGGCCACCCCGAGCCGATCGGCACGCTGGTCGACATCGAACTGGCCCGCCACGAGCGGGTCTGGGCCGCGGCCGGGCACCCGCACGCGGTCTTCCCCACCACCTACGAGGAGCTGCTCCGCTTGACCTGTGGCACGGCCGCCGAGGTCGGCAACGGCCTCGTCGCCCCGGTGGAGGTGGTCGCCCCGTGACCGGCACGACCCCGGCCACCCGGGTCACCGAGCTCCCCACCACGTGGCTGCGTGACCACATGCACGACGCCCTGGCGATCTACGGCGCGGCCATGGGGTACTCGCCGTCGGTCGTCGCCGGCCGGTACGGCTACGCCATCCAGCACACCGAGCGCGCCGGGTTCCGGGCCGTGGGGGCGTTCGTGACGACCCCCGAGGGCGAGCAGCTGGTCGGGTTCGGCTACGGCTACCTCGTGGCACCGGGGCAGTGGTGGCACGACCAGGTGCGGGCCGCGCTGGACCGGCGGACGGCGAAGCGGTGGCTGCCCGGCGCCTTCGAGGTCTGCGAGCTGCACGTCCACCCCGACCACCAGAGCCGCGGGTTGGGCCGCCGGCTGCTGCACGCTCTGGTCGCCGACCTGCCGTACCCGGCGGCGCTGCTGTCGACCCCGGACAACGACACCAAGGCCTTCCGGCTGTACCACGCCGACGGCTTCGTCGACCTGGCCCGCAACCACCACTTCCCCGGCGACTCGCGGCCGTTCGCGATCCTCGGCGCCCGCCTCCCGCTGCCCTCCCCGGTGCCCCGGTCCGACTCCGCGTGAGCGCCGACGCCACCGTCGACGCCGTCGTCGTCGGCGCCGGGCACAACGGGCTGGTCGCCGCCTGCTACCTGGCCCGCGCCGGGCTGGCGGTGGAGGTCGTCGAGTCCGACGAGGTGCTGGGCGGCGCGGTCTCCACCGTCGAGCGGTGGCCCGGCGTCCGCGTCGACCGCGGCTCCAGCGCGCACGTCATCATCCGGCAGAGCGGCATCGTCGAGGAGCTCGACCTGGCCGCGCACGGCTTGCGCTACCTCGACTGCGACCCCTGGGGCTTCGCCCCCGCCCCCTGCCCCGGCGCCCCCGGTCCCGACGGCCGTCCGCTGGTCTTCTCCGTGGACCTCGACGCCACCTGCGCCTCGATCGAGGCCGCCTGCGGGCCCGCGGACGCCGCGGCCTACCGGCGCTTCGTCGAGGTCTGGGCACCCCGCAGCCGGGCCGTCGTCGCCTCCTTCGGCCGCCGGCCGAACGCCGCCGGGCTGCTGCGCTCCTTCTGGCCGCTCGGCGCCCCGGCCGACGGGCGGCCGCGCACGCCCGGCGGCGACCTCGCCGTCGACTTCCTCGGGTCCGGCGACGCGCTGCTGGACCGCTGGTTCACCAGCGAGCGGCTCAAGGCGGCGCTGGCCTGGTTCGGCGCGCAGTCGGGTCCGCCCACGTCCGAGCCGGGCACCGCGGCGATGGTGGCCTGGGCGACGCTGCTGCACGACGTGCCGCCCGGGCACCCGGTCGGCGGCTCCGGCGGCCTGAGCGCCGCCCTCCGCCGCCGGCTCGAGGCCGACGGCGGGCGGGTCACCCTCGGCGACGGCGCCGCCCGGCTCCTGGTGGACGACGGCCGGGTGGCCGGCGTGCGGACGACGTCCGGACGGCGGATCGCCGCGCCCGTGGTCGTCGCCGCCTGCCACGTGCTGGCCACCCGCGACCTGGCCGGGGAGCACGCCCCGCCCGCCCTGGCCGACGCCGACCCGCCGCTGGGCAACGGCTTCGGGCTGGTCCTGCGGGCGCTCACCGACTCCCCACCGGTCTACCCGGGCGTGCCGCAGGAGCTGGCGCAGGGCGGGTTGCAGCTGCTGTGCACCGACCGCGCGCAGCTGGCCGCCGCGCACGGCGACTGGCGGGCCGGCCGGCTGCCCCGGGAGCCGGTGCCGCTGGCCATGTGCTTCTCCGCCACCGACGACACCCTCGCCCCGCCCGGGCAGCACGTGGTCACCGTGTGGGGGCAGTGGTACCCGTACGCACTCGCCGACGGCACGGACTGGGACGCCCTCGCCGAGTCGGAGGCGCAGCGCCTCGTCGCGGCCGTCGACCGGTACGCGCCCGGCTTCGCGGCGTCGGTACAGCGGCTGTACGTCCAGACGCCGGTGCTGCTGGAACGCGAACTGTCCCTGCTGCGTGGCAACGTCATGCACGTGGAGATGGGCCTGGCCAGCATGTTCGCCTTCCGGCCGACGCCGGCGCTGGCGGGCTACCGGGTGCCGGGGCTGCCCGGCCTCTACCTGGCCGGCGCCTCCACCCACCCCGGTGGCGGGGTCTCCGGCAACTCCGGGCGGACGGCGGCCGGCGTCGTCCTCGCCGACCGGCGGCTGCCTCCGAGGGCCCGCGCGGCGGCCGGCCGGCTGGCCCGCCGGGTGCGGAGCCGGCGGTGACCCTGACCGTGCCGCGGGCGCGCCGCGCGGCCGGTCTCGTGCCCTGGGCGCTGGCCGGGCTCCTGGTGCTGGTCGCCGTCTCCTACCCGCTCACCGACGGCGCCGCCCGGAACGTCGTCAGCTGGACCATCGTGCTGCTCGGTGCCGCCCTGTCGGTCGGTCACGCCGGGCTCAGCCGGGGCGCCCGCACCGGCGCCGGCGTCCTGCTGGTCACCGCCGTGACGGCCGTGGCCTTCGAGGCGGTGGGGCTGGCCACCGGCGTCCCGTACGGGCAGTACGTCTACAGCGACGACCTCGGGCCCACGCTGTTCGGCGTCCCGTTCCTGGTGCCGCTGGCCTGGCTGATGATGGCCTGGCCGAGCTGGCTGCTGGCGGCCCGGCTGACCCGCGGGGTGCGCCCGTCCCGCGACCGCCCGGCGCGCGTCGCCGTCGCCGCGGCGGTCTTCGCCGCCTGGGACGTCGTGCTCGATCCGCAGATGGTCCAGGCCGGCTACTGGACGTGGGCGCACCCGCGGCCGTCACTGCCGGGCATCGACACGGTGCCCCTGACCAACCTCGCGGGCTGGCTGCTCGCCGGGCTGGTGCTCATGACGCTGCTGGACCTCCTCGTCGCCGGCACGTCCCCCCGCCTCGGCGACGGCGCCCCGCTGCTCGCCCTGGCCTGGATGACCCTCGGCGGTGCGCTGGCCCACGCCGGCTGGCTCGGCCTGCCCGGGTCCGCGGCGTGGGGCGTCGTCCTCGCCGTCCCCGTCCTCGTCGCGCTCGCGCGCCAGGCCCGCCGGGCTCCGCGCCGGTGAGCGGCCGGCTGCTGCGCGTCCTGTCCGGGGCGGCGGTCGCCGGTGCCCTGCACGCCGCGCTGAACGCCGTCCTGCTGCGCCGTCCTCCGGAGCGCCCGCCGCCGGTGCGCTGCCCCGTGACGGTGGTGCTGCCGGTACGGGACGAGGAGGCGCAGGTCGGCGCCTGCCTGGCCGCGGTGCTGGCGCAGGAGGCCGTGCCCGACCTGCGTGTCGTGGTCGTCGACGACGGCTCCACCGACGGCACCGCGGCGGCGGTCCGGGCGGTGGACGACCCACGGGTGCGGTTGGTGACCGCGCCGGAGCCGCCCGCGGGCTGGCTGGGCAAGCCGCACGCGTGCGCCGTCGGCGCGGCTGCGGAGGACACGGTGGACGGCGTCCTGGTGTTCGTCGACGCCGACGTCCGGCTCTTCCCGGACGCCGTGGCCGGTGCCGTGGCGCTGCTGGACCGGCACGGTCTGGATCTGGTCTCGCCGTGGCCCCGGCCGGTGACGGGCACGCTCGCCGAGCGGCTGGTGCAGCCCCTCGGACCGTGGCTGTGGATGACGACGCTGCCGGTGCGGCTGGCCGAGCGCTCGCCCCGGCCGTCGCTGACCGCGGCCAACGGGCAGTTCCTGGTCGCAACGCGGGCGGGCTACGCGGCGGCCGGCGGGCACGGCGCGGTCCGCGGCGAGGTGATCGAGGACGTCGCCCTGGCGCGGGCGGTGAAGCGGGCCGGCGGCCGGGCGGTGCCGGTCGACGGGTCGCGGCTGGCCGCGTGCCGCATGTACGCGGGCTGGGGCGAGCTGCGCGCCGGGTACGCGAAGTCCCTGTGGGCCTCGGTCGGCGGGTCCCCGGCGGCGAGCGTCGCGGTCGCCGCCGGGCTGACCGCGGTGGAGGTGCTGCCCGCGCTGGCGGCGCTGCAGGGCTCGCGGGCGGGGCTGGCCGGCTACGCGGCGGGGGTGGCCGGGCGGGCGGTGTCGGCGGCGGTCACCGGCAGCCGGGTGTGGCCGGACTCCCTGGCACACCCGGTGTCGGTGCTGCTGTTCGACGTCCTGCTGGCCGGTTCGGTGGCCGGCCGGCGGCGGGGCACGCTGTCCTGGCGGGGCCGCCCGGTCGGCGCGGCCGGCCCGGCCTGGGAGACGATGCCCCGGTGACCAGCCCGCACGCCCGCGTGCCGTTCGACCCCGCGGCCATGGACAGCGGCGCCTTCTACCGGGTGCTCAACTCGATCGTCGTGCCCCGCCCGATCGCCTGGGTGACCAGCCGCTCGGCCGACGGCGTGGTGAACCTGGCGCCGCACTCCTTCTACACCGTGGCCTGCGTCGACCCGCCGGTCGTGCAGTTCACCTCGGTCGGCCGCAAGGACTCGCTGCGCAACGTCGAGGCCACCGGGGAGTTCACCGTCAGCCTGGCCCCGGAGTGGCTGTTCGAGCAGGTAAACGCCAGTGGTACGGACTTCCCCCCGGGCACCAGCGAGGCCGTGGAGTGCGGCGTGGCCCTCGAGCCCGGCGAGCGGGTGTCGGTGCCGCGGGTGGCGGAGTCGCCGGTCGCGGTGGAGTGCACGCTGCACTCCACGCTGCGGCTGGGCGACAGCACGGTCGTCTTCGGCCGCGTCGAGCTGGTCAGCGTCTGGGAGAGCGCGGTCACCGACGGCCGGCCGCGGATCGAGCACCTGCAGCCCCTGGCCCGCCTCGGGGGCAACGAGTGGACGACGGTCGGCGAGGTCAAGGAGATCCGCCGGATCTCCTACCGCCGCTGGAGCGAGGACCCCTCGATCGGCGAGCAGCTCCGCAACGAGTAGCCGAGGGCAGCGCGGTCTGTGCGCAGAACGTGCTGTCGGAGCCCGCTGGAGCACGGTCTGTGCACAGAACGTGCTCCCCAGACCCGGGAACGGAACGGAGCACCCGGCGCTCAGCCGGGCAGGTGGGGGGCGACCTCGTCGGCGGCATCGGCGCCGAACGCGGCGGCGAACCGCTCGAGGAACGGGCCCTTCCGCAGCTCGTACTCCTGCGTGCCGATGACCTCGACGGCCTCGGTGGCCACCGCCGACCCGAGCTGGGTGGCCCGCTCCAGGGACAGCCCCCACGTGCGGCCGGCGATGAACCCGGCGCGCAGGGCGTCGCCGCCACCGGTGGGCTCCACGGGCTTGGTCTCGGGGACGGCGATCACCGAGATCGGCTCGGTCCCGGCCTGCCGCACCAGGACGCCGTCCGCGGCGCGGGTGGTCACCCACGTGCCGACGCGGTCGAGCACCTCGGCGTCGGTCCAGCCGGTCTTCTGCAGCAGCAGCGCGCCCTCGTACTCGTTGGTGAACAGCACCTCCGCGCCGTCCACGAGGTCGCGGATCATCCCGCCGTCGGCCCAGGCCAGCTGCTGGCTGGGGTCGGCGGCGAAGCGGTAGCCGCGGGCGCGGCACTCCTGGGTGTGCCGCACCATCGCGGTCGGGTCGTTGGGGCCGACGACGACGAGGTCCGGCTCGCCCACCCGGCGGGCGACCGGCGCCAGTTCGATGGACGACGCCTCGCTCATCGCGCCCGAGTAGAAGGAGGCGATCTGGTTGTTCACCGCGTCGGTGGTGCACACGAACCGGGCGGTGTGCTTGAGCTCGGACCAGTGCACGCTGCCGGTGTCGACGCCGTGCCGGTTCAGCCACGCCTCGTAGTCGGCGAAGTCGCTGCCCACCGCGCCGACCAGCACCGGCCCCAGGCCCAGCAGGCCCAGGCCGAAGGCCATGTTCGCGCCCGCGCCGCCCCGGTGCTGCACCAGGTCGTCGACGAGGAAGGAGAGCGAGACGTTCTCCATCTGGCCCTCGACGAACTGCTCGGTGAACTTGCCGGGGAAGGTCATCAGGTGGTCGGTCGCGATGGATCCGGTGACGACGACGGGCACGGGGCGCTCCCTCGGGGACGGTCTCTGACGGCCCGCGCGGTGTCGGGACGAGGTGGACGGCGGGGGTGCCGGGCCGCGACCAGCCTAGGAGGCGCCCCCGGGCGCCGCCGTCCGGCGCCGCTCCGGCGTCAGTCGGCCAGCGCCCGGCGCAACGACACCCCGAGCTGGGCGACGCCGACGACGCCGAGCAGGCATCCCGCAGCGGTGCCGGCGGTCACCGTCTCGGTCGCGAGGTCCAGGCCGGAGAGCACCCCGGCCCCGCCGAGGGTGAAACCGGTCATCGCCACCCGGCTCGGCCGCTCCCAGACCGAGACGGCGCCGGTCTCGGCGACGCCGGCCTGCCCGGCCCGGGCCCGCAGGTAGTCGGGCAGCCAGCAGAGCGCGCCGTACGCGGCGGCCAGCCAGCCGGGTGCGCCGGCGGCCCACAGCGCGGCGGCGAAGGCGGCCTCGGAGAGCCGGTCCACCGCGGAGTCGAGGACGAACCCGCGGCGGGAGGCCCGGCCGGTGGCGATGGCCAGCGCGCCGTCGAGGGAGTCGAGGACGGCGGAGACGCCGATGAGCGGCCCGGCCAGCACCAGCCACGCGCCGCCGGCCCAGGCGGGGACGACGGCGGCGACGGCGACCGCGAGTCCGAGCGCCGTGGCCGCGATCGGCGGCAGTCCGGCCAGCGGGCGGGCCGCGGCGTAGGCCGCCGACAGCCAGCCGCGGACCAGCCGGTTGCCCGCCGGGTCGGTCCCGCCGTGCCACTCCGACCACGCGGCGAGGTACTCCTCCCGGCTCAGCACGGCGTCCCTCCCACGCGGGCAGTCCACCAGGCCGGCCGTGCGGCGGCGAGATCGGGGACAGTGGGCGGGTGCCCGCCGGTCCCCCGATCCCCCGCCGCCTCGTCCTGGGGGCCACGGCCCTCACCCTCGTCGCGATCCTGGTGGTGGGGGCGGTGCTGCTGTGGGGCGGCGACCGGGGGGCCGCCGGCACGTCCGCCGAGGCGAAGGAGCCGGGACCGGTGCTGCTGGTGCCCGGCTACGGGGGCTCCACCGCGGCGCTCCGGCCGCTGGCCGACCGCCTGGGTGCGGCGGGCCGGGACGCGACGGTGGTCGACCTGCCCGGCGACGGCACCGGCGACCTCACCGCCGCGGCCGACGCGCTCGCGAACGCCGTCGACGGCGCCCTGGCCCGCACCGGCGCCGGCAGCGTCGACGTCGTCGGCTACTCGGCCGGCGGGCTGGTCGCCCGGCTGTGGGCCGCCGACGGCGGTGCCGAGGTGGCCCGCCGCGTGGTCACCCTCGGCGCGCCGCACCACGGCACGACCGTCGCCGACCTGGCCGCCGCCGTCGCCCCGGACCGGTGCCCGGAGGGGTGCCGGCAGATGACGACGGGCAGCGCGCTGGTGGCCGGGCTGAACGCCGGCGACGAGACGCCGGAGGGCCCGGAGTGGATCTCGGTCTGGACGACGGCGGACGCGACGGTCACCCCGCCGGAGTCCGCGCGGCTGGACGGCGCGCTCGACGTGCCGGTGCAGTCGGTGTGTGCCGATGCCCGTACCCGCCACGAGGACCTGCCCGGCGACCCGCTCGTCATGAGCCTGGTCGTCGAGGTGCTCGACGCCGCGGAGCCCACCGCACCGGGCGCCGCGGACTGCACGCGGCTGCGGACGGGCTGACCGGCGGCAGGAGGCGGCGCGCTGGACAGGAGTCCCCGCCCGCGCTGCCGATGCTGGGAGGAGGACCGGCGAGGAGAGGACCCGCACATGAGTTCGGCAACCCCCGACGGGGAGGCGCTGTGGCCGACCCGGTACCTCACCGGCGACCGGCTGGTCGTCGTCCGCAGCCCGCGGCCGGTGAGCCCGGTGCCGACCTGGGCGCAGCTGCGCGACGCCGTCGTCCGGCTGGACTGGCTGGACTGGCTCGGCCGGGAGTGGCTGCGGCTGCCGTCGAACCAGCAGCTGGTCCTCGGCGTCCTGCTGTTCCTCCTGACCGCCGGGCTCGGGTTGCTGGTCCCGCTGGCGGGGGTCGCCGTCCACCGGTACCGGAGGGAGGCAGGCGCGACCCCGCCCGCCGCTCCCCCGCCGTCGCCCGAGGCCTCCCTGGCCACCTGGGACACCACCGAGGCGCGGGTGGCCGCGGCGGCCTCCCGGGCGTGGGCGGAGACGGTCCGCGAGCCGGCCTGGCACTCCCCCTTCCTCGCCTCCAGCCGGGCGGCGTTCGACGGGCAGGCCGAGGTCGACCAGATCGTGGACCTGGCGCTGCGCATCCGGTCCGCCCGGCTCACCCTCGGCCTGCGCCCCGCCGGGCCGGCCGCCGAGTACTGGGACCGGCAGTCCGGGGCGCTGGAGAACGCCGCCCGGCAGCTGGGCCGGCGCGCCGACGCGCTCATCCGGTACCGCGACCAGGCGGCCCTGCTCTCTGCCGAGCTGCGCCAGCTGGCCGACCTCGAGCGGCTGGAGCGCAGCGCGGCGGTGATCGACGGGCTGACCGTGGAGACGGCCGCCCCCGGGCACGGGGACGGCGGCATCGGTGGCGTGGCCGAGGAGATCGCCGGCGTCCGGCTTGCGATGACCGAGCTGGTCGACCTGATGACCCGCACCCGCGCCCCGCTGGCCGAGCCACCCGAGGGGGTCGGCACCCCGCTCTGACGACGCTCGTGCTCTGCCCACCCCGGAGGGCAGAGCAGGACTCCGGTGCGCCGGCTCCGCGCCCGGAGCACGGAGGCGGCACACCTCACGCATGCCCCACCCGGACCGGCGGGTAGGACCCCCGCATGGCAGCCCTCAGCGACGCGGTCGTCGTCGACGTCCTCCGGCGGGTCGACCGCCTGACCGCCCCGCTGGTCCGCCGGCTGGGCCGGCCACCGGCGCTGCCGCAGGCCGAGCGCGACCGGTGGTGGGCCGAGCGGGTGTCCCGGGTGGCCGCCGGGGTCAGCGCGGCCCCGCGGTTCGCCGGCAAGCTCGCCGACCTGCTCCCCCTGCAGAACACCGTCGGATCGGCCGTGCAGGCCGTCGTCATCGGCGGCGTCGCGAGCGAGCACGGCGTCGAGGACCCCGCCGAGCGCGTCGCCCTGCTGGCCCGGGTGCTGCTCGACCGCGACCTCCCCGTCGCGCAGGTCCGGCCGCTGCTGCAGCGCGCCAAGGGCGCCTACGCCGACGAGGCCTTCGGCGCGCGGGACGACCGGGCCGGCGTCCTCGGCAACGTGCGCACCATCTGGCGGGTGAGCCGCCTGCTGGGCCGCATCGACGAGACCCTCGACGCTCGTCCCAAGGGCCGGCTGCACCACCGCTTCCTGGCCAACCTGCCCGTGGTCGGGGTGCTCGGGGGCTACGCCGCCGAGCGGGAGGCGCTGCGCCGGGCCGCCGGCGCGGCCGTCACGGCGCTGGAGCCGGTCAGTGCGGAACGGGGAGCGCGGCGAGGTTCGCGTAGACCTCACGGGTCGCCGTCGAGCGGTTCATGGTGATGAAGTGGATGCCCGGCACGCCCTCGTCCAGCAGCGTCCGGCACAGCTCGGTGGCCACCTCGACGCCGTAGGCGCGCACGGCCGCCCTGTCCTCGGGCCGGTCGCCGTCGAGCTCGGCGAACCGCGTGGCCAGGTGCTCCGGGAACGCCTGGCCCGACAGCTGCACGATCCGGGCGATCTGCCGGGCGTTGGTCACCGGCATGACCCCGGCGATGATCGGGACGTCGCAGCCGCGGCCGGCCACCCGGTCGCGCAGCCGCAGGTAGTCCTCGGCCCGGAAGAACATCTGCGTGATCGCGAAGTCCGCGCCGGCGCGGCACTTGCGCACGAACATCTCGACGTCGGTGTCGAAGTCCGGCGAGCGCGGGTGGCGCTCCGGGAAGGCCGCGACGCCGACGCTGAAGTCGCCCATCGACCGGATCAGCTCGACCAGCTCGGAGGCGAAGTGCAGGCCCTCGGGGTGGGCCACCCACTCCGCCTGCGGGTCGGCGCCGGGCGGGTCCCCGCGCAGCGCCAGCAGGTTGTGCACGCCGGCGGCGGCCAGCCGGCTGACCACGTGCCGCAGCTCGGCGACGCTGTGGTCGACGGCGGTCAGGTGCGCCAGCGGCGTCATCGTCGTCTCGGTGGCGATCCGCTCGGTGACCGACACCGTGCCCTCGCGGGTGGAGCCGCCGGCGCCGTAGGTCACCGACACGAACGACGGGTGCAGCCGCTCCAGCTCGCGCAGCGCCGTCCACAACCCTGCTGCGCCCTCGGGCGTCTTGGGCGGGAAGAACTCGAACGACCACGTCGGCCGTGCGGTGGCGAGCAGGTCTCGCACGGTGCCGGTCATGGGGGCAGAGGATACGGACCGGTTTCCCCCGCCGGGCTGCATCCACCCGGCGGCGTCCGGGCGAAGAGGGCGGAGCAGGCGTGCACGCCCGGAACGAGGAGGCTGGTCCGTTGACCCTGGTGGAGGACACTCGGCAGGCCCCGACACCCACAGGCGATACTTGGGCGATGACCGCCGGGGCGCGCACGCGCGGGACCACCGCCCTGCCCGACGCCCCGCCCGTCACCGCCGCCGAGGTCGACCGGGTGCGCGGCGCGGTCCACGTCGCGCTCACCGGTTTCCTCGACGCGCAGCGCGACGTCCTCGCCGCCATGAGCCCCGCCCTCCTGCCCGTGGTCGACGAGGTCCGCGCGCTGGCCGACGGCGGCAAGCGGCTGCGCCCCCTGTTCGCCTACTGGGGCTGGCGCGGCACGCGGGGCGGCGGCCCGGCGGAGGACGACGCCGCGGTGCTGCGCGCGGTCGCGGCGCTGGAGTTCGTGCACGCCAGCGCCCTGGTCCACGACGACGTCATGGACGGCGCCCTCACCCGCCGCGGCCGCCCCGCCACCCACGTGGGCTTCGCCGCCCGGCACGGGGAGAAGCGGCTGAACGGGGACGGCGAGACCTTCGGCGTCGGCGCGGCGATCCTCGTCGGCGACCTGGCGCTGGTCTGGTCCGACGAGCTGCTCCGGCGCTCGGGCCTGTCCCCCGCCGCCCTCACCCGGGCCCGCGCGGTCTGGGACACCATGCGCACCGAGGTCACCGCCGGCCAGTACCTGGACCTGCTGCGGGCCGCCGGCGGGCTGCCCGGCGCCCAGGGCGCGCTGACCGTCGCCCGGTACAAGAGCGCCGGCTACACGGTGCAGCGGCCGCTGCAGCTCGGCGCCGCCATCGCCGGCGCCGACGAGCGGGCCGCCGAGGCCTGCACGGCGATCGGGCTGCCGCTGGGCGAGGCGTTCCAGCTGCGCGACGACGTCCTCGGGGTGTTCGGCGACCCGTCGGTGACCGGCAAGTCCGCCGACGACGACCTGCGGGAGGGCAAGCAGACGCTGCTGATCGCCCTCGCCGAGGAGGCCACGGACGCCGAGGGGCGTGCGCTGCTCGCCGAGCGGCTGGGCGACCCGGACGCCTCGACGGAGGACCTCGACGCGCTGCGGGCCCTCATCGAGACCACCGGGGCCCGCGCGCGGGTGGAGGAGCGCATCGCCGAGCGGACCGAGCTCGCCCGCACCGCCATCGCCGAGGCGCCGTTCGCCGCGGACGCCCGCACCGCGCTCGACGCGCTCGCCGTGGCCGCCACCACCCGCACCGCCTGATGGTCCGGACCGTCCCCGGCCGCACCGACCGCGTGGTCGTGGTGGGCGCCGGGCTCGCCGGGCTGTCCGCGGCGCTGCGGTTGCGCGGCGCCGGGCGCGAGGTCACCGTCGTGGAGCGCGCCGCGCGGCCCGGCGGCCGGGCCGGGCGGGTGGAGGAGCGCGGCTACGCCCTCGACACGGGCCCGTCGGTGTTCACCGCCCCCGAGCTGATCGCCGACACCCTCGCCGCGGTCGGTGACAAGCTCGAGGACCGGCTGACCCTCACCCCGCTGGCGACCACCTACCGCGCGCAGTTCGCCGACGGCTCGCACCTGGACGTGCACGCCGACCCCGCCGCCTTCGCCGCGGAGGTGGCGGCGCTGTGCGGGCCCGGTGAGGCCGCCGCCCTGCGCCGCTACCTCGCCGACCTGGCCGAGCTCTACCGGCTGCAGCTGGACACCTTCATCGACCGCAACCTCGACTCCCCGCTGGACCTGCTCGGTCCCGAGCTGCTCGCCCTGGTCCGGCGCGGCGGGTTCGGCCGGCTGTCGGGCCACGTGGCCCGGTACTTCACCGACGACCGGCTGCGCCGGCTGTTCAGCTTCCAGGCGCTGTACGCCGGGGTCAGCCCGTACCGGGCGATCGCCGCCTACGCCGTCATCGCCCAGCTCGACATCGGCGCGGGCGTGTGGCACCCGGCCGGCGGGATCGCCGCCGTCCCCCGGGCCCTGGCCGCGGCCGCCGCCGACGCCGGCGTCGTCCTCCGGTACGGCACGGCGGTGCAGCGGCTGGACGTCTCCGGACGGCGCGTCACCGGCGTGGTCCTCGACGACGGGGAGCGGCTGCCTGCCGACGCGGTGGTGGTGACCGTCGACCGGCCGGAGCTGCTGGTCCCGGGGTCCGCGCGCCGGCGCCGTCCGGTGTACTCGCCGTCGTGCGTCGCGCTGCACGTGGGCGTGCGGGCGCAGCTGCCCGGCCAGGCACACCACACGATCAGCTTCGGCGCCGCCTGGCGGGAGGTGTTCGACGAGCTCACGCGCCGGGGACGGCCCATGACGGATCCCAGCCTGCTGGTGAGCATGCCGTCGGTGACCGACCGCAGCCTGGCCCCGGACGGCGGGCAGGTGCTGAGCATCGTCGCCCCGACGCCCAACCTCGACCCGCGCAGCGGCGGCAACCCCGACCTGGACTGGACCGCGCTGGCGCCCCGGTACCGCGACGAGGTGCTGGGCGTGCTCGAGGCCCGCGGCTGGACCGGCCTGACCGGCGCGATCGAGGTGGAGCACCTGGACACCCCGCTGACCTGGGCGGCGCAGGGCATGGCCGCCGGGACGCCGTTCGCCCTCGCCCACACCTTCGGCCAGACCGGCCCGTTCCGGACGCCGACGCTGCCCCGCCGCGGGCCGGAGAACGTGGTGCTGGCCGGTTCGTCGGTGCAGCCCGGGGTCGGTGTGCCGATGGTGGTCATCAGCGGCCGGCTGGCGGCGGAACGGATCACGGGATGACGGCGACGGACCGCCCGCTCTCCCGGGCCGAGCGCCAGGAACGGCTGGACGCCGCCTACCGGCACTGCGCCGCGATCGCCGCCCGGCACGGCAAGAGCTACCACCTGGCCACCCGGCTGCTCACCCCCGACCGCCGTCCGGCCGTCCACGCCCTCTACGCCGCCGCCCGCACCGCCGACGACCTCGTCGACCACCCGGGTGCCGACCCCGCCGGCGACCTCGCCGACTGGTCCCGCGCGGTGCTCGCCGAGCTGGAGGCGGGCTGGTCCGACGACCCCGTCCGGCTGGCGCTGGTGCACACCTACCGCCGGTACGCGATCCCCGTCGAGCACCTGGTCGACTTCCTCGCCGCGATGACCAGCGACCTCGAGGTGACCGGCTACCCCGACATGGACGCTCTCGACCGCTACATGTGGGGCTCGGCCTCGGTGATCGGGCTGCAGGTGCTGCCGGTGCTCGGCACCGCGCCGGGGGTCCTCCGCGAGGAGGCCGCGCCGCACGCGATCGCCCTGGGCGAGGCGTTCCAGCTGACCAACTTCTGTCGCGACGTCGCCGAGGACGTCGACCGCGGCCGGGTCTACCTGCCCGCCGACCTCATGGCCGCCCACGGGGTGACCCGCGAGCAGTTGGCGGCGAAGCGGCACGACGCCCGGTTCGCCGCCCTCATGCGCGACATGGTCGCGATCGTGCGCCGCCGCTACGACGACGCCGCCCCCGGGACGCCGCTGCTCGCGCCGGAGTCCCGCGACTGCGTGCGGGCCGCCACCGACCTCTACGGCGGCATCCTCACCGAGATCGAGCGGGCCGACTACCGGGTGCTCGACCGCCGCGTGCGGGTGTCCAGGCCGCGCCGCCTGGCGGTGTTCGCCCGCCGGTTGACCGCCGCCCAGCTGGCCAGGGTGAGGGTGACCATGGCGAAGCCGAACAGCAGGTCCTCCACCGGGGCGTAGGCGATCCGCGGGCCCCAGACGGTGTCCGGGTCGTAGACGACGACGCCCAGCCCGGTGAGCACGCCGTTCATGAGCAGCTGGAAGGCCACCACGATCGCGTAGGCCACCCAGAACACCCGCCGGGTGACCATCCGCGTCCGGTAGACGGCGAGGTCCACCACCAGCACGGCGACGACCGCGAGCACGGCCAGCGTCGAGTAGCTCACCGCTCGGCCCCGCCCCGTTGCCGGGGTTCCTCGCCCACTGCCGGTGCTGCAGGACCGGCAGTGGGCGAGGTGGACCCGCCCTCGGCCTCCTCAGCCGGGTAACCGGCGTCCCAGCCGGTCACCTTCCGCACCGCCTCCAGCGCCAGCACCGAGCACAGCGGGACGACGAGGAAGAACAGCACCTCCTCGACCGGGATGCCGCCGGGCAGCCGGACGCCGAGGGTGAGCCGGTCGGAGTAGTCCCAGTGCCCCTGCGCGATCGCGTACAGCACCCAGACGACGAACACGACGAACTCCGGGACGACGGCGACCAGCAGCCGCCGCCAGCGCGCGTAGACCCGCACCCCCAGGACCAGCTCCAGCGGCGCGGTGACGACCAGGCAGCCGGCCAGCAGCGCCAGGTACGTCAGTGCGCCCACGACCGCCTGCCCCGCCCGCCCCTCAGAACGCCAGCGCCTGGGCCCGACGGGTGACCTCGGTGTGCCGGTCGTTGCGCAGCGCCTGCACCGGGGTGCCGGGCAGCGACTCGTCGGCCCGGAACAGCCACTCGAAGACCTCCTCGTCGCTGTACCCGCCGTCCCGGAGGACGGTGATCAGCCCGGGCAGGTGCTTGAGGACGGCGCCGTCCTGCAGGAAGTCGGCCGGGATCCGGCTGTTCCCGCTACCGGGTACCGCCATCAGCTTGCGCTCGCGCAGCAGCTGGCGGACCCGGTTCGGTGAGACCCCGAGGGCTGCGGCGACCTCCGCGGGGGTGAGCGTCTCCATGGGGAGCGAGCCTATGGCGCCGGGACCACGGACACCGGCGGGACCGGCCCGGGAACCACGGCTAGGATCCCTGCGGGGCCGTGACTGGCGCATCGAGGTGGGACCGACCACCGGGGAGCGGCCCGCACCACCCCGCCGGGCGCCTGGGCACCTCCCCGAGCCGACCCCCGCTGGAGGGCACCCATGACCGACGCCACCGCCCCCTTCGACGCCGCCACCGCCTCGGCGGCCTACCGCAGCGCCCTGCAGGTCATCGGCGCCGTCGAGCCCCGCGTGGCCGACGCGATCGGCGCCGAGCTCGCCGACCAGCGCGCCTCGCTCAAGCTGATCGCCAGCGAGAACTACGCCAGCCCCGCGGTGCTGCTGACCATGGGCAACTGGTTCAGCGACAAGTACGCCGAGGGCACCGTCGGGCACCGCTTCTACGCCGGCTGCCAGAACGTCGACACCGTCGAGGCGCTGGCCGCCGAGCACGCCCGCGAGCTGTTCGGCGCGGCGCACGCCTACGTCCAGCCGCACTCCGGCATCGACGCCAACCTGGTCGCCTTCTGGGCGGTGCTGGCCACCCGGGTCGAGGCCCCGGCCCTGGAGAAGGCCGGCGTCCGGCACGTCAACGAGCTCACCGACGCCGACTGGAGCGACCTGCGCCACGCCCTGGGCGACCAGCGGATGCTCGGCATGTCGCTGGACGCCGGCGGCCACCTGACCCACGGCTTCCGGCCCAACATCAGCGGCAAGATGTTCGAGCAGTCCTCCTACGGCACCGACCCGCAGACGGGGCTGCTGGACTACGACGCCGTCCGCGCCCGGGCCCGGGAGTTCCGCCCGCTGATCCTCATGGCCGGCTACTCCGCCTACCCGCGCCGGATCGACTTCGCGACGATGCGCGAGATCGCCGACGAGGTCGGCGCCACCCTCGTCGTCGACATGGCGCACTTCGCCGGCCTGGTGGCCGGGAAGGTGTTCACCGGCGACTTCGACCCGGTGCCGCACGCCCACGTCACCACGACGACCACGCACAAGTCGCTGCGCGGCCCGCGCGGCGGCATGGTGCTGGCCCAGCCGGAGTACGCCGACGCCGTCGACCGGGGCTGCCCGATGGTCCTGGGCGGCCCGCTCCCGCACGTCATGGCCGCCAAGGCCGTCGCCTTCGCCGAGGCCCGCCGTCCGGAGTTCGCCGGGTACGCGCGGGCCGTCGCGGACAACGCGCAGAGCCTCGCCGAGGGCCTCACCCGCCGCGGCGCGAAGCTCGTCACCGGAGGCACCGACAACCACCTGGTGCTCGTCGACGTCAGCTCCTTCGGCCTGACCGGCCGGCAGGCGGAGTCCGCGCTCCTGGACGCCGGCATCGTGACCAACCGCAACGCCGTCCCGGCCGACCCGAACGGCGCCTGGTACACCTCCGGCGTCCGGCTGGGCACCCCGGCGCTGACCACCCGCGGCTTCGGCGCCGCCGAGTTCGACCGCACCGCCGAGCTCATCGTCGACGTCCTGTCGGGCACCACGCCCACCGCCACCCGGGACGGCGGGGTGTCCAAGGCCAAGTACACGACCACCGACGGCCTGGCCGAGCGGACCCGCGCCGCCGCCGCCGAACTGCTCGACAAGCACCCGCTCTACCCGGGCCTCGACCTCGACTGACGCGCCGGGCGGGACCTGTGTGACGGGTGAACCGCCACACCGGTCCCGCCCGCGTGTGGCAGCGGCGAACAGCTCCGTCACTCCTACACTCGACCGGGTGGACACCGCCGTGACCGACCCCGTGGTCGGCCTCGTACTGGAGGGGCGCTACCACCTCCAGGAGCGGCTGGCCCGCGGCGGGATGTCGACCGTCTACGCCGCCCAGGACCTGCGGCTGCACCGGACCGTCGCGGTCAAGGTCATGGCCGAGCACCTGGCCCACGACCCCACGTTCGTCGGCCGGTTCACCCGCGAGGCGCGGGCCGCGGCGATGCTCAGCCACCCCAACGTCGTCTCGGTCAGCGACCAGGGCAGCGACCAGGGCCTGGTGTTCCTAGTCATGGAGCTGGTCCGCGGCCGCACGCTGCGCGACCTGCTGCAGGCCCGCGGCCGGCTCACCATCGGCGAGGCGTTCGCCGTCCTCGAGCCGGTGCTGTCCGGGCTGACCGCCGCCCACCGGGCCGGCATCGTGCACCGCGACATCAAGCCGGAGAACGTGCTCATCGGCTCCGACGGTGTGGTGAAGGTCGCCGACTTCGGCCTGGCCCGCGCCCTGACCGGCACCGGGCAGACCAGCCACACCGGCGGGGTGCTCATCGGCACCGTCGCCTACCTCTCCCCCGAGCAGCTCGAGCGCGGCAAGGCCGACGCGCGCAGCGACGTCTACGCCGCCGGGGTCGTGCTCTTCGAGATGCTCACCGGCCACCCACCCTACGGCGGCGACACCCCGCTGGCGGTGGCCTACCAGCACGTGCACCACGACATGCCCACGCCCTCGGAGGAGGTCCCGGGCATCCCGTGGGAGGTCGACGACCTCGTCGCGCGCACCACCCGCCGCGACCCCGCCCTCCGGCCGCTGGACGCCGGCGCGTTCCTCGCCGACCTGCAGGACGCCCGCAAGGACCTCGGCATCGAGCGGGTCCCGGTCCCCACCGGTCGCAGCACCGCCGGCCCCGGCACGCTGCGCCCCACCAACCGCCCCAGCCGGTCGCGCCCCCACCCCAGCGACCCCGGCCCGCCCGACGGCACGGAGGTGCTCGGCACCACCGGCACCCGCCCGGGCCGCGGGGCGCGCACCTCGATGCTGCCCGGCATGGGCGGCGGCCCGACCACCGACGTGGCCGGCCGCCGCCCGCCGCTGGAGCAGCGCCGTCCGGGGGTGCCGCAGCACATCCGCCGCCGCCGCGCGCGCCTGGCCGTCGCGATCGTGCTGCTGCTGGCCGTCACGATCGGCGCGATCGGCTGGTGGATGGGCTCCGGCCGCTGGACGACGGTGCCCACGCTGGTGGGCACGGAGCAGTCGGCCGCGATCGACCTGCTGCAGGGGGCGGGGCTGACCCCCGACTGCTGCGAGGAGCAGTTCAGCGAGGACGTCGCCGAGGGCGTGGTCATCGCCGCCGACCCCGAGGGCGGCGAGGCGATCCGCGGCACCGACGTCCGGCTGACCGTCTCCAAGGGCCCCGAGCGGTTCGAGGTGGACCCGGCGATGGTCGGCCGCCCGCAGGACGAGGTGCTGACCGCGATCGAGGCCGGCGTCCCGGTCACCGCCAAGGTGGTCCAGGACTACGACAACAAGGTGCCCGTCGGCCACGTGACCGGCTTCGAGCCGGAGGCCGGCACCGAGCTCAAGCGTGGCCAGGAGCTGATCGTCTACGTCAGCCGCGGCCACGAGCCGGTGACCGTCCCGGCCGTCGTCGGCCTCTCCCCCGACGAGGCGACCGCCAACCTGCAGGCGCTCGGGTTCACCGTGCAGCGCAGCGAGGGCCGCAGCGCCGACGTCGACCCCGGCGAGGTGATGGCCGTCGACCCGGCCGCCGGCCAGGCCGCGCCGTACCAGAGCGCCGTCACGATCCAGGTGTCGGTCGGCGTGCCGCAGGTGACCGTGCCGGACGTCGTCGGCAGGAGCGAGGAGGAGGCGACCGCCGCCCTCGAGGCCGCCGGCCTCCAGGTCAAGGTCAGCCAGTTCTTCGGCAACCGGGTGCTGCGGCAGACGCCCAACGCGGGCGAGGTGGTCGACATCGGCACGTCGGTGACGATCCTGGTGACGTTCGGACAGGACTGAGAACACTGAGCACTCCCCCCGGTGTGCCGCCGATCGGCGCGCACATCCAGATCAAGGGCGGGCTGGCCAAGGGCGGCCTGGCCTACACCGACGCCGTCGCCGCCCGGGCCGTGCAGGTCTTCGTGGGCAACCCCCGCGGGTGGAAGCTGACCGCGGGCGACCCGAGGCAGGACGCGCTGTTCGTCGAGGGCTGCGCCGAGCGCGGGGTGCCGTCGTTCATCCACACGCCGTTCCTGGTCAACGTCGGCTCCCCCACCGAGGCCACCGTCGAGCAGTCGATCGCCTCGATCGCGCACAACCTGGCGCGGGGCGCGGAGCTCGGCTGCCGCGGCGTGGTCGTGCACGCCGGCTCCGCCGTCGGCGAGGACCGCTACGAGGCCGCCCTGCGGCAGCTGCACGAGCGGCTGCTGCCGGTCCTGGAGGCCGCGCCGGACGACGGCCCGCGGCTCCTGGTCGAGCCGACCGCCGGTGGCGGGAAGTCGCTGGCCGCCACCGTCGAGGACCTCGGCCCCTACCTCGCGGCGCTGGAACACCACCCGCTGGTCGGCGTCTGCTTCGACACCTGCCACGCCTGGGCGGCCGGCCACGACCTGTCGGCGCCCGGCGGCATGACGGCCACGCTGGACGCGCTCGAGGCCACGGTGGGACCGGGCCGGCTGGGTCTGGTGCACGCCAACGACTCGCTGGACGAGTGCGGCTCCAAGCGGGACCGGCACACCACCATCGGCGAGGGCACGATCGGCAGCGGCGAGTACGGCACCGGCCCGTTCGCCGAGCTGCTGGCCCACCCGTCGATGGCCGGCGTCCCGGTCGTGGTGGAGACCCCCTCGGAGCGGGACGGCGTCCCGTGGGCCGGCCACGCCGCCGACATCGCCCTGTTGTCCGGTCTGCGCGACGCCGATGTCCCCACGCGCGACGCGGCCTGAGCCCGGCCGTTCCCGGACGTGCGACAGAAGTCGCGGTACGGATCCGTCCTGAGACCCTTGGCACACAGGTGAGGCTGGGCTAACTTAGGCGTGCCTTTCTTCCCCTGCTCCCGGGAGTGCGCGCGTGTACGTCTGCATCTGCTTCGCCGTCAGCGACACCCAGCTGGCCGGCGTGATCGACGACGGTGCACGCACCGAGGAGGAGGTCGGCGACGCCTGCGGCGCGGGCACCGGCTGCGGCAACTGCCTGGACCGCATCTGCGACCGGCTGCGCGCCGCCGACCCGCTGCACGGCCTCGACCTCCGCGAGACCGCCGCCTGAGGGCAGGCTGTCCATGCTGAGGCCGACCTGACCTCGGCCGGG
This sequence comes from Geodermatophilus sp. SYSU D01186, assembly GCF_054050215.1. Taxonomy (NCBI): domain Bacteria; kingdom Bacillati; phylum Actinomycetota; class Actinomycetes; order Geodermatophilales; family Geodermatophilaceae; genus Geodermatophilus; species Geodermatophilus sp. SYSU D01186. The sequence goes on from NZ_JBJGYW010000011.1 coordinate 102,788, forward strand.
GCTCGACGGGGCCACTAACCTCGGCGACAACCGCATCCGAGGAGGCCCCCATGCAGGGTGAGGCGCGCGTCATCGAGCTGCTCAACGAGCAGCTGACCAGCGAACTGACCGCGATCAACCAGTACTTCCTGCACGCGAAGATGCAGGCCAACTGGGGTTACAACAAGCTCGCCAAGCACACCCGCGACGAGTCCATCGAGGAGATGCACCACGCGGAGTGGCTCACCGACCGCATCCTCTTCCTCGAGGGGCTGCCCAACTACCAGAAGCTGCTGCCGCTGCGGATCGGGCAGACCGTCCGTGAGCAGTTCGAGTCCGACATGGCCATCGAGGTCGAGGTCCTGGCCCGGCTGCGCGAGGCGATCCCGTACTGCGAGTCGGTCGGCGACCGGGTCAGCAAGAACCTCTTCGAGAAGATCCTCGAGGACGAGGAGCACCACATCGACTACCTGGAGACCCAGCTGCACCTGCTCGACACCCTCGGTGAGCAGCTGTACCTGGCCGGCCAGATCGAGCACCCGACGCCGGGCGACCACGCCGAGTAGAACGGCACGGACCGGCGCTCTCCGCGGCCTCCAGCGACTCCACCGCCCGCCGGGCCTCCCGCGCCCTCCGGCGGACGACGGGCCCCGCACCTCCGGGTGCGGGGCCCTCGTGCGTGGTGGACAAGCGCCCGCGCGCATCGTCACCGCGTGGCAACTGGATGTGATCTCCCGCTGCGTGTTGGCTGCCAGCGCCCCCGCGTACCCCGGGGTGTCGCTGACCCGCACCGAGGAGACCCGTGCCCTCCCGTCGTTCCCTGGCCTCCGCCGCGCTGGCCGCCCTGGCCGTCACCGGGCTGGGCGCCACGGCCGGCCCCGCCGCCGCCGCGCCGCCCGCCGCCGCACCACTGACCACCTACATCGTCACGGTCGACCCCGAACGGTCACCGGCCGCCGTCGCACAGCGGGCCCGCGGGCTCGGCGGGGAGGTGACCCACGCCTACACCGCGGCCCTCAACGGCTTCGCCGTCCGCCTGCACGCGGCCGCCGCCGCCCAGCTGCACCGCCTCCCCGGGGTGGTCGCCGTCGAGCAGGACCACCTCGTGCAGGGCCGGCCCGTCAAGCCGACGGGTTCCGCGCCCACCCTCCCGTGGGGCCTGGACCGCATCGACCAGCGCGCACTCCCGCTGACCGGCACCTACGGCTCGGCGGCTGCCGGAGGCGGCACAGGGGTGACGGCGTACGTCGTCGACACCGGCGTCCGCAGCGACCACGAGGACCTCGCCGGCCGGGTCGCCCCCGGCTACGACGCGCTGGACGGCGACGCCCCGGAGGACTGCAACGGCCACGGCACCCACGTCGCCGGCACTCTCGGCGGCACGCGGAACGGGGTCGCGCCGGGTGTCACGCTGGTGCCCGTCCGCGTGCTCGACTGCGCGGGCGACGGCTCCTACGCCGACGTCATCGAGGGGATCGACTGGCTGACGGCGGACCACCAGCGGGCGCTGGCCGACGTCCGGGCGGGGACCCGCCGGTCGGCGGACGCCGTGGCCAACCTGAGCCTCGGGGGGCCGACCAGCTCGGCGCTGGACACCGCGATCCAGAACTCCATCGCCACCGGCGTCACCTACGCCATCGCGGCCGGCAACGGCAACCAGCTGGGCAAGCCGCAGGACGCCTGCGCCTCCTCCCCCGCGCGGGTGCCCGACGCGCTGACCGTCGCCGCCTCGGACACCAAGGACGTGTCGGCGTCCTTCAGCAACTACGGGACCTGCGTCGACCTGTACGCGCCCGGGGTCGGCGTGACCAGTGACTGGTACACGAGCAGCTCGGCGACGAACACGATCAGCGGCACGTCGATGGCCACCCCGCACGTGGCCGGCGCCGCGGCGCTCTACCTGCAGGCCCACCCCGGTGCCGCGCCCGGGGAGGTCGGCGCCGCCGTCACCGTCGCGGCCACCCGCGGCGTCGTCACCCGGACGCTGACCGGCACCCCGAACCTGCTGCTCTACACGGTCCCGCTGACGGCGACGGCCGCCGGCTGACCGGGGAGGGCCCGGATCCCACGTCGGGGTCCGGGCCCTTCCCGCGTCACCGGTCGAGCAGCCCCGCGAGGACCTCGGCGGCGCGCTCGACGCCGGCCCGGTCCACGTCCAGGTGCGTGACCAGCCGGATCCGGCGCGGGCTCACCTGGGAGACCAGGACCCCCTGGGCCTTGGCCGCCTCGGCGACGACCGGCGCCGGGACGTCGTCCAGCACAACCATGTTGGTCTCGACCGTGGCCGGGTCGACGCCGAGCCGCTTGGCCAGCGCCTGGGCGTGCTCGTGGTCCTCGGCCAGCCTGGCCAGGTGGTGGTCCAGGGCGTACAGCCCCGCCGCGGCCAGGACGCCGGCCTGCCGCATCCCCCCGCCGAGCCGCTTGCGCCACAGCCGGCCGGCCGCGATCCGCTCCGCCGAGGCGACCAGCACCGAGCCCACCGGCGCGCCGAGGCCCTTGGACAGGCACACCGAGGCGGTGTCGGCCAGCCGCCCGTAGGTGGCCAGGTCGATCCCGGAGGCGACGGAGGCGTTGAACAGCCGGGCCCCGTCGAGGTGGACGGCGACGCCGGCCTCCCGCGACCAGTCCCACAGCCGCTGCAGCTGCTCCAGCGGCTGCACCAGCCCGCCGCCGCGGTTGTGGGTGTTCTCCACGGCGAGGGCGGCGGTGGCGGTCAGGTGCCAGTCGCCGCGCGGGCGCACCTGGGCGATCAGCTGCCCGGCGTCCAGCCGGCCACCCTCGCTCACGACCGTGCGGGTGGAGATGCCGAACACCGCGGCCGCGGCCCCCATCTCGTAGGTGACCACGTGCGCGTCGGCGTCGCAGAGCACCTCCTGGCCCGGCTCGCAGACCAGGCGCATGCCGATCTGGTTGCCCATGGTCCCCGAGGGCACGAACAGCGCCGCCTCGTGACCCATGAGGTCGGCGACCCGCTCCTCGAGCGCGCGGATCGCCGGGTCCTCGCCGTAGACGTCGTCCCCCACCTCGGCCTCGGCCATCGCCCGGCGCATGCCGGGCGTGGGCCGGGTGACGGTGTCGCTGCGCAGGTCGACCAGGTCACCCACGGAGCATCTCGGCCACGAGGAAGGCCAGCTCCAGCGACTGCCCGGTGTTCAGCCGCGGGTCGCAGGCCGTCTCGTATCGGCTGTTGAGGTCCTCGTCGCTGATCTCCATGGCCCCGCCGAGGCACTCGGTGACGTCCTCACCGGTGAGCTCGACGTGGATGCCGCCGGGCCAGGTGCCCAGGGCACGGTGGACGTCGAAGAAGCCGAGCACCTCGTCGACGATGCGGTCGAAGTGCCGGGTCTTGTAGCCGGTGGAGGACTCGTGGGTGTTGCCGTGCATCGGGTCGCACTGCCACACCACCTGGTGCCCGCTGGCGGTGACCTTCTCGACGATGCCCGGCAGGACGTCGCGGATCTTGCCGTTGCCCATCCGGCTGATGAGCGTCAGCCGGCCCGGGACGCCCTCGGGGTCGAGGCGCTCCACCAGCTCGGTGGCCTGCTCGGGGGTCGTGGTCGGACCGATCTTGACGCCGATCGGGTTGGCCAGCCGCGACATGAACTCCACGTGTGCGCCGTCGAGCTGGCGGGTGCGCTCGCCGATCCAGACGAAGTGCGCCGAGGCGGCGTAGGGCCGGCCGTCGTGCACCCGCAGCAGCGCCCGCTCGTAGTCGAGGATCAGCGCCTCGTGGCTGTTGTAGAGCTCCACGCCGCGCAGCGCGGCGTCGTCGACGCCGCAGGCCTTCATGAACGCCAGCGCCCGGTCGATCTCCCGCGCGATGACCTCGTAGCGCACCCCGGCCGGGGAGTTGGCCACGAAGTCCTTGTTCCAGTCGTGCACCGCGTGCAGGTCGGCCATGCCACCGCGCGCGTAGGCCCGGATCATGTTCATCGCCGCCGCGGAGTTCGCGTAGGCGCGCACCAGCCGGTACGGGTCGGGGATGCGCTGCTCGAGCACCGGCTCCAGCGAGTTCACCATGTCGCCGCGGTAGGACGGCAGGCCCAGGGCGTCGATGTTCGACGAGCGCGGCTTGGCGTACTGGCCGGCGACCCGGCCCACCTTGACCACGGGCACGCTGGCGCCGTAGGTGAGCACGACGGCCATCTGCAGCAGCGTGCGCGTGGTGCTCTGCAGGTGCGCGTCGGTGTTCAGGTCGAAGGTCTCCGCGCAGTCGCCGCCCTGCAGCAGGAACGCCCGTCCCTGGGCGACCTCGGCCAGCCGGGTGCGCAGCTCGTCGACCTCGCTGGGCGCGACGATCGGCGGCACGGTGGACAGGGTGGAGAGGACGGCGTCCAGCGCCGCGCGGTCGGGCCACTCCGGCTGCTGGGCAGCGGGCAGCTCACGCCACCGGTCGAGGCCGGGGACCACATCGGCGGGATCGGGGAGACTCACGCCTACAGAGGGTACGGCGGTCCCCTCGTCAGCCGAAGAAGACCTCGACCTCCGCGTACCGCTCGACGGGCACCAGCTTCAGCTGCGCGGTCGCCGCCGTCAGTGGGACGCGGACGATGTCGGTGCCCCGCAGCGCCACCATCACCCCCGACTCGCCGTCGTGGACGGCGTCGACCGCGGCCAGCCCGAAGCGGGTGGCCAGCACCCGGTCGAACGGCGAGGGGGTGCCGCCGCGCTGGACGTGGCCGAGGACGACGCAGCGCGCCTCCCGGCCGGTGCGCTGCTCGATGAGGGAGGCCAGCGCGGTGCCGATCCCCCCGAGCCGCACGTGGCCGAACGCGTCGGTCTCCCCCGTCGCGAGCACGAGGTCCCCGCCCTTGGCCACCGCCCCCTCGGAGACGACGACGATCGGCGAGTAGCCGGAGTCGAAGCGGTGCTGGCAGTGCGCGACGACGGCGTCGACGTCGAAGGGCTGCTCGGGGATCAGGACGACGGTCGCGCCGCCGGCCATCCCGGCGTGCAGCGCGATCCACCCGGCGTGCCGGCCCATGACCTCCACCACGAGCGTGCGGTGGTGGCTGTCACCGGTGGTGTGCAGCCGGTCGATCGCCTCGGTGGCCACGCCCAGCGCGGTGTCGAAGCCGAACGTGTAGTCGGTGGCGTCCAGGTCGTTGTCGATGGTCTTCGGGACGCCGACGACCGTCACCCCGGCCTCGGCCAGCTTGGTGGCGACGCCGAGGGTGTCCTCCCCGCCGATGGGGATCAGCGCGTCGATGCCGAGCCGCTCCAGGTTGGCCATGACCCGGTCCGCGCCGCCCTCGAGGGCGTAGGGGTTGGTGCGCGAGGTGCCCAGCACCGTGCCGCCGCGGGGCAGGATGCCGCGGACGGCGGAGAGGTCCATCGCCACCGTGTCGGCCTCGAGCACGCCGCGCCAGCCGTCCCGGAAGCCGACGACCTGGTCGCCGTGGGTGACGCCTTTGCGGACCACGGCCCGGATGACGGCGTTCAGCCCCGGGCAGTCACCGCCGCCGGTCAGGATGCCGATGCGCATGTGCGGTCCTCCGGAAGATCCGTGCCGGGTGTGTGGTTGGCAGCCGTCATGATGCCGCAGGTGGGAGCCGTGGTCGCATGGAGCGCGTGATCGCCGTCACCGGCGCCACGGGGGTGCTCGGCGGCCGGGTGGCCGCCCGGCTCGCGGGGCGGGACGGCGTCGCGCTGCGGCTCGTCGTGCGCGATCCCCAGCGGGCGCCGCGCCTGCCCGGGACGCAGGTGGCCGCCGCACCCGGGGGCTACGCCGACGGTCCCGGCCTCGCCGCCGCCCTCGAGGGCGTGCACACCCTGTACCTGGTGTCGGCCGCGGAGGCCGAGGACCGCGTGCAGCAGCACCTGACCGCCGTCTCCGCCGCGGCGTCGGCCGGTGTGCGGCGGATCGTCTACACCTCCTTCCTCGGCGCCGCGCCGGACGCCGTCTTCACCCTGGCCCGCCAGCACGCCACCACCGAGGACGCCATCCGCGCCACCGGCCTGCGGGCCACCGTCCTCCGGCACGCGATGTACGCCGACTTCGTCCCGTTCTTCGCCACGCTCGAGGCGGGGCGCGCCGTGATCGCCGCACCCGCCGGCGAGGGCCGGGCCTCGTTCGTGTCCCGCGACGACCTCGCCGACGTCGCCGCCGCCGTCCTCGGGGACGACTCCCCCGGCCTGGACGGCGCCACGCTCGACGTCACCGGGCCCGCGGCGCTGACGCTGGACGACGCGGCCGCCGTCCTCACCGAGGTCACCGGCCTGCCCGCCGAGTACCGCCGGCAGACCGTCGAGGAGGCCTGGGCGACGCGACGCCCCTCCGGGCACCCCGACTGGGAGATCGAGGGCTGGGTGACCAGCTACCTGGCGATCGCCGCCGGCGAGATGGCGCCGGTCACCGACGTCGTCCCCTCGCTCACCGGTCACCCCGCCCGGACCGTGGCCGAGCACCTGCGCGCCCACCCGGAGGACTGGGCCCACCTGCGGGCTGAGCCGGGGCACTAGTGCCCTGCTCGGTGCCTCGCCGGGCGCCTAGCGTCGAGCCCGCGGAGCCGAACCTCGGCGCCGCCGACCACCCGTCCGGAGGTGTCGGGATGGACAGTCCGTACCAGGCCGCGCCCGACGTCCACGTGCTCCCCGCCAACCTGGCGCTGCCGGGAGCCGGCGTCCTGCCGATCAACGCCTTCCTGCTCATGGCCGAGGAACCGGTGCTCGTCGACACCGGCCTCGGGGTCGACGCCGACCAGTTCGTCGACGCGCTGAGCTCGATCATCGACCCCCGCTCGCTGCGCTGGATCTGGCTGACCCACGACGACGCCGACCACACCGGCAACATCCAGCGGGTCATGGACCTGGCGCCGGACGCCCGGCTGGTCACCCACGGGTTCAGCGCCCTGCGGATGGCGACCTGGTGGCCGGTGCCGATGGACCGGGTGCACGCGATCCGGTTCGGTGACGAGGTCCACGTCGGCGACCGCACCCTGACCGCCGTCGCTCCGCCGCTGTTCGACAACCCGATGTCCACCGGCGTGCTGGACCGCTCCACCGGCGCGCTGTTCAGCGTCGACGCCTTCGGGGCGATCATCCCCGAGGCGACGCAGGACGCCGCCGAGGTGCCGCCCGAGGCGCTCGCGGGCGGGATGCTCGGGTGGGCGACGATGGACTCGCCGTGGGTCCACCTGACCGAGCCCGCGGAGTTCGGTCAGGTCCTGGACCGGGTGCGCCGGCTGCAGCCGGCCCGGATCTTCTCCTCGCACCTGCCCACCGCCAACGGGACGGCACTCGAGGACTTCCTGCGGGTGCTGCAGCAGGTGCCGACGGCCGAGCGGTTCGTCCCGCCGGACGCGGCGGAGTTCACCCACATGATCACGGCGCTCACCGAGATGCAGCGCGCCGGGGTGCCGGTGCCCCGCACGGAGGCGGCACCACAGACGACCCCCGTGACGTGACGGCCCGAACGGCCGCCACCCCCTGACCCCGGAGGACGACGGCCATGACCGTGCCCACCACCCCGCTGGCCGACCCGGTCGAGCTGGCCGATCCCTGGCCCGTCCTCGCCGCGCTGCGGGAGAGCGGCCCGGTCCGCCGCGTCGACCCGAGGCTGGGCCTGCCGGTGTGGGTCGTCGCCCGGTACGACGACGTCCTCGCGGCGCTGTCGGACCCCCGGCTGAGCAACGACCCGCACCACGCGGTGGCCCTGCGCGCGCTGCTGCGCGGGGACTTCCTGAGCCGCAGCATGATCGGCACCGACCCGCCCGAGCACACCCGGCTGCGACGGCTGGTGTCCCAGGCCTTCACCGCCCGCCGCGTCGAGGGGCTGCGGCCGCGGATCCAGGAGATCACCGACACGCTGCTGGACCGGATCACCCCGCGGGGCCGGGCCGAGCTGATCGGCGAGTTCGCCCTCCCGCTGCCGATCACCGTCATCGGCGAGCTCCTGGGCGTCCCGGAGACCGACCGCGAGCGCTTCCGGGCGTGGACCGACGAGGTGCTGGACCGGCCGTTCGACCCGGGCGAGGACCTGGCGCGGGTGACGGCGGCCCGGGAGCGGATGCACGGCTACCTCGCCGACCTGGTCGAGGCCAAGCGTGCCCGGCCCGCCGACGACCTGCTCACCGACCTGGTGGAGGCGACCGACGAGGGCGAGCGGCTGGACCGGCAGGAACTGCTCGCGATGACCTTCCTGCTGCTCATCGCCGGGTACGTCACCACGGTCAACCTGATCGGGAACGGCACGCTGGCGCTGCTGCGCGCTCCCGACCAGCTGGCCCGGTTGGGCGCGGACCCGTCGCTGGTGCCGCAGGCGGTCGAGGAGCTGCTCCGCTTCGACGGCCCGGTCAACCCCGGGCTGACCCGCTACGCCCTCGAGGACCTCGAGATCGGCGGGGTGGCCATCCCGCGCGGGGACGTCGTCCTGCTGGCCACCGCCGCGGCCGACCGGGACCCCGACCGCTTCCCCGACCCCGACCGGCTCGACGTGGCGGCGGCCGGCCCCGGGCACCTGGCCTTCGGGCACGGCATCCACTACTGCCTCGGCGCGCCCCTGGCCCGGCTGGAGGGGCAGGTCGCGTTCACCGCGCTGCTGGCCCGGCTGCCCGGCCTGGCCCTCGCCGTCGACGAGAGCGAGCTGGAGTGGTCGGCCGGCGGCGTGCTACGCGGGCTGCGGCAGCTGCCGGTGACGTTCACCCCGACGCCGAGTGGCTGAGCGGCCGGCTCAGCGGCGGGCGCCCTCCATCGCGCGCCAGCGGGCGAGGTTGTAGCGGGCGTCGACCAGCGCGTCGTGGGTGCCCTCGGGCTTGGGGGGCAGCGGCGGCCGGCCGAGGTCGTCCCACCGCTGGCGCAGCTCCCGGGTGAACCGCGGGATCGGCCGGGGCAGGGCGGGCATCGTCCCCCACAGCTGGCACAGCGCCACGTGGTCGTAGGCGGCGAACCAGGCCCACAGCTCGATCTCCTCACCGGGCCCGGTGAGGAACGCGAGCAGGTCGTCGCGGATCCGCTGCCGGGTCCGCCAGGCGCGGTCGGCCGGCGGCGGCAGTTGGTCGAGCACGTTGCGCCGCACCCACGGGATCGCCCGGCGCTCGTCGAACTCCGTGCTGACGGCGTAGAACTCCCGTCCCGTGTCGTCGACGACGCCGATCGACACCAGGTCGATCGTCGTGCCGTCCTCGATGAACTCCGTGTCGTAGAAGAACCGCCGCACACACCCACCGTAGGTGCGGGTTAGGTTCCCCCTCATGCCGGTGCTGGCGATCGACGCGGGGACGACCGGGGTGACCGCGCTGGTCGTGGGGGGGGGGGGGGGGGGGGGGGGGGGGGGGGGGGGGGGGGGGGGGGGGGGGGGGGGGCGGGCCGGGCCGCGCCCCCCCCCCCCCCCCCCCCCCCCCGCGGCTACCGCGAGTTCGCGCAGCTGTTCCCCCGCCCGGGCTGGGTCGAGCACGAGCCCGAGGACATCTGGACGGCGACCCTCGCCGCCTGCCGCCAGGCGCTGGCCGGCACCGACGCGCAGCCCACCTGCGTCGGCATCACCGACCAGCGGGAGACCGCCGTCGTGTGGGACCGGCGCACCGGCCGGGCGCCGCGGCCGGCGATCGTCTGGCAGGACCGGCGCACCAGCGGCATCTGCGACCGGCTGCGGGAGGCCGGCGCCGAGGAGCGGGTCGCCCGGCTCACCGGGCTGCGGCTGGACCCCTACTTCACCGGCACCAAGTTCTGCTGGCTGGCCGCCGAGGAGCCCCGCCTGTGGGCCGGCGTCCGCGACGGCAGCCTGGCGCTGGGCACGGTCGACTCGTTCGTCGTCTCCCGGCTGACCGGCGGCGCTGCGCACGTCACCGACCCCAGCAACGCCTGCCGCACGCTGCTCTACGACCTCGAGGCCGGCGGGTGGTCCGAGGAGCTGTGCGAGCTGTTCGACGTCCCCCGGTCCGCGCTGCCGGAGGTGGTGCCGAGCTCCGGCGTCGTCGGCACGACCGACCCCGACGCGTTCCTGGGCCTGGAGCTGCCCGTCGCGGGCATCGCCGGCGACCAGCAGGCCGCCCTCTTCGGCCAGGCCTGCTACACCCCCGGCACGAGCAAGTGCACCTACGGCACCGGCTCGTTCGTCCTCACCAACACCGGGACGACCCCCGTCCGCTCCGGTGCCGGGCTGCTCACCACGGTGGCCTGGGACCTCGGCGACGGCCTGGTCTACGCGCTGGAGGGGTCGATCTTCGTGACCGGCGCGGCGGTTCAGTGGCTGCGCGACGGGCTGGGCCTCATCGACTCCGCCGCCGAGATCGAGGGACTGGCGCGCACCGTCCCCGACTCCGGCGACGTCGTCTTCGTCCCCGCGCTGACCGGGATGGGCGCCCCGCACTGGGACCCGCACGCCCGCGGCACCATCGTCGGCCTCACCCGCGGTACCACCCGTGCGCACCTGGCGCGGGCCACCCTGGAGGCGATCGCGTTCGAGGTGCGCGACGTCGTCGACGTCATGGTCGACGAGGCGGGGCTGGAGGTTCCGGAGCTGTCGGCCGACGGCGGCGCCAGCGCCAACGACCTGCTGCTGCAGCTGCAGGCCGACCAGCTCGGCGTGCCGGTGCGCCGCCCGGTGGTCACCGAGACCACGGCGCTGGGTGCGGCGTTCCTCGCCGGCCTCGGCACCGGCGTGTGGTCGACCACCGACGAGCTGGCCGCCACCTGGTCGCTGGACCGCCGGTTCGAGCCGGAGCCGGGACGGCGGGACGACGGCCGCCACGACCGCTGGCGCGCCGGGCTGGCCCGGGCCGGGAGCTGGGCGGTCCGGGCGTGACGAACGGTGAGCGCCACGCGGACCTCCCGCTGCGGGACGGCGACCTCGTGGAGTTCCTGCTCGCGCGGTTCGACGAGGACGAGGAGGCCGCCCGCTTCGTCCAGCTCAGCCGCGCGCCCAGCAACCGCGCCCTGGTCGCCCACGTGCTGCGTGACGTCGCGACCAAGCGGCAGCTGGTCGAGTACTTCCGCGACCTCGAGCGGCAGGGCCCGCGCGGCGACACGATGGACCACGCGCTGCGCCTGATCGGGCAGACCTACGCCGACCACCCGCACTACCGCCCGGAGTGGCACCCGGAGTCGCACCCCTGAGGGTCGGTGCCCGTCGGACCTCGCCGTCCGCGGGTTCCCGGGCCGACCGGTGGCGGAACGGTCCAGGGGTTCCGGGCTGTACGTCTCTGAGTGCGGTGGCACTCAGAGACGTACAGCCCGCGGACCGAGGTGGCCGGGGCAGAGCCGTGGCGCGGGGCTCGAGCCCCGCGAGGGGCGGTCCTCAGCCCGCGAGGGTGTCCGGCGTCCGCTCGGCGGCCTCGTCGACCGGGGGCTGCATGCCCTTGATGACCTCGGAGGCGCTGGCGCCGGTGGCGTCCATCGACTTCTTCACCTTGGCGCCGTAGACGTCGACGTACTCCTGCGCCGACAGCGTCATGATCTCGTACATGATCTCGTCGGTGATCGACCGCTCGACGAAGCGGTCACCGGCCAGCCCCTCGTAGCGGCCGAAGTCCAGCGGCGCCCCGAAGCGGACGCACACCCGGGGCAGCTTGGCCCCCACCAGCGGCCACCGGCGCGGCCGGTACACCATCGCGACCGGGACGACGGGGACGCCGGTCTCCAGCGCCATGCGGGCCACGCCGGTCTTGCCGCGGAAGAGCCGGCCGTCCGGCGAGCGGGTGCCCTCGGGGTAGATGCCGAGCAGCCCGCCCTCGCGCAGGATCCGCAGCCCGGTGCGGATCGCGTTCTCCGCGGCCGAGGCGTTGCTGCGGTCGATCGGCACCTGCCCGGCACCGGAGAAGAAGGCCCGCTGGAGGAACCCCTTCACGCCCTTGCCGGTGAAGTACTCGGCCTTGGCGAGGAACGTGACGCGCCGCCGCAGCGACAGGGGCATGAAGACCCAGTCGGCCGCGGACAGGTGGTTGCTGGCCAGGATCGCCGCTCCGGTGCGGGGGACGTTGTCCACGCCCTCGGCCCGGGGCCGGAACAACACCTTGACGACCGGGCCGACCGCCACGAACTTGAGGAACCAGTAGAACAACACGCCTCCCTCGGGGGCTGCCAGACTAAGGAGCCCGGCGGCGGATGGACAACGTGAGGTCCGCGCCGCCGGACCCCGCCCGCGCTGCCGGTCGGCTCCCCCGCCGACGCCGAGGAGGACTCCCGTGCCCACGAACGAGGCACCCGGCCCCGGCCTGCTGCCCGGCGCCGAGCCGTTCGCCTTCCCCGGCGGCCCCGCGGGCGGCGGCACCGGCGTCCTGCTGCTGCACGGGTTCACCGGCTCGCCGTTCAGCATGCGGCCGTGGGGCGAGCACCTGGCCGCGGCGGGCTTCGCCGTCCGCGCGCCGCTGCTGCCCGGCCACGGCACCCGCTGGCAGGACTGCAACCTGAGCACCGAGCAGGACTGGGTGGACGCCGTCACCACCGCGCTCGACGAGCTCGCCGCCGAGTGCGACCGCGTCGTCGTCGCGGGCCTGTCGATGGGCGGCACCCTGGCGGTCCGGCTGGCCGAGCTGCGTCCGGACGACGTCGCCGGGCTGGTGCTGGTCAACCCCTCCCTGCTCACCCAGCGGCTGGACGCCAAGCTGCTGCCGCTGCTGGCCCGGCTCACGCCCAGCTGGGCGCCGATCGCCAACGACATCAAGAAGGCCGGCGTCACCGAGCTGGCCTACCCCAAGCTGCCGACCCGCGCGGTGCTGGGCCTGCGCCGACTGTGGACGGCGACCCGCGCCGACCTCGCCCGCGTGACCGCGCCCCTGCTGGTGTTCCGCAGCGTCACCGACCACGTCGTCGAGCCGGCCTCGGTGCGGGTGCTGCTGGCCGGCGTCTCGAGCACCGACACCACCGAGGTGCTGCTCGAGGACAGCTACCACGTCGCCACCCTCGACAACGACGCCCCGCGCATCTTCGCCGGGTCCGTGGACTGGATCCGGACCCGCGTCCCGGTCCTCGAGGAGGAGGCGTGAACGGCCGGCGCGGACGGCGCGACAACGGGCTGGACGCCACGCTGTGGACGCCGCTGCGCGACGTCGACCCGCGGGTGGGCGAGCACCTGCTCGACCTCCTGCGCGACGCCGGCATCGCCGCCTACCTGGAGCCCTCGGCCGACGTCGAGCCCTACACCCGCACGGTGTCCCTCCCCAGCCCGCCGACCGACCGGATCTACGTCGACCGCGCCCGCAGCGGCGAGGGTCGCGCCCTGGTCGAGGAGCACGTCGACGAGCACGTGCCCGAGCGGACCCGGGCGCCGCGCGCCCCGCGCCCGGACGTCGACGAGGACGCCGAGTGGGCCCGGATCGTGGCCGCGTTCGAGGCGGAGCACGGCCGCACCACGGTCGACGCCGAGCCCGCCGACACCCCACCCCCGCCGCCGGCCGAGCCCGAGGTGCTCGACCGGCCGGAGGAGCACTACGAGCCGCCGCCACCCCCGCCGGTGCCCGCGCCCGCGCCCGCCTCGCTGTACGCGGTGCTGCTGATCGCGGTCGGCGCGGTGCTCGTGGTGGCGCCGCGGGTCCTCCGGCTGTCCCCGGACGTCGGCCTGGTGCTCGGCGTCGCCGCGGTCGTCGGCGGGGTCGCGCTCCTGGTGTCGCGGATGCGGGAGCGGTCGACGGAGGACGGCGACGACGGCGCCGTGGTCTGAGAGAAGGCAGGCGGTGGACGCCCCGTACTCGACCACGGTGACGCTGACCGGTCACCTCATGGACACCGGCGTCCTGGCCCGGGTGCTCGACGACGTCCTGGAGTACGGCGGGGACTACCTCATCGAGGGCCTCGCGCTCGGCCGGCAGCACGAGGACGAGTCGCGGGCCACGGTGCGGGTCAGCGCGGGCGACGGCGACCTGCTCGAGCGGATCGTCATGCGACTGCAGACCCACGGGGCCAACGCCGTCGACCCGGGGACGGCGACCACCCGGCCCGCGCCCGCCGACGGCGTCTTCCCCGACGACTTCTACTCCACGACCAACCTGGACACCTTCGTCCGCCTGGACCGGGAGTGGCTGCCGGTCGACCGCGCCGAGATGGACTGCGGCCTGGTGGTGACCGAGACGGCGGAGCGCGTCGCCGTCCGCACGGTGCCGGTCAGCGACGTGCGGGCCGGTGAGTCGGTGGTCTGCGGCGCGCACGGCGTCCGGGTGGAGATGCCGCTGGCGGTCGCGCGCGGGGACGAGGAGGCCTTCGGGTTCATGTCGTCGGTGGCCTCCAGCGAGAAGCCGCAGGTGGTGCTGGTCCGCCAGATCGCCGAGCGGATGCGGGAGGTCCGGGCGGCCGGGCGGAAGGTGCTGTGGGTCGGCGGGCCGGCCGTCGTCCACACCGGCGCGGCGCCGGCGATGGTGCGGCTGGTGGACGCCGGCTACGTCGACGTCCTGTTCGCCGGCAACGCCCTCGCCACCCACGACATCGAGTCGGCGCTGTATGGCACCTCGCTGGGCGTCGACCTCGCCAAGGGGTCGGGGGTGCCGCACGGCCACGAGCACCACATCCGGGCGATCAACACGATCCGGCGGGCCGGCTCGATCGCGGCGGCGGTCGAGTCGGGTGTGCTGACCGGCGGGGTCATGCACGCGATGGTCCGCGCCCGGAAGCCGTTCGTGCTGGTCGGCTCGGTGCGCGACGACGGGCCGCTGCCCGACGTGTACACCGACGTCATCGAGGGTCAGCGCGCGATGCGGGCCCAGCTGCCGGACGTCGGCTTCGCGATCATGGTGGCGACGATGCTGCACGCCATCGCCACCGGGAACATCCTCCCGGCGTCGGTGCCCCTGGTGTGCGTGGACATCAACCCGGCCACGGTGACCAAGCTGGCCGACCGCGGCAGCGCCCAGGCGATCGGCATCGTCACCGACATCGGCCTGTTCCTGGAGCAGCTCGCCCGGGAGCTCACCGGAGGCTGAGGGGCGAGGAGACCTGCACCCTCAGCCTCCGCTAGGCACCACCCTCGGCCACGGCGTGGCGCACGAGGTCGGCGGCACCCACGAGGCCGGCCTGCGCGCCGAGGCGGGCCGCGACCACCCGCGGCCCCGGGCGGAACCCGCGGCCGGGCAGCGCCCGCTCCAGCCGCTCGCGCGCCGGGCGCAGCACCATCTCGCCGAGCACGCTCACACCGCCGCCGATGACGACCACCTCCGGGTCCATCACGGCGGCGAGGTCGGCGATGCCCTGCCCGAGCCAGGACCCGACCTCGGCCAGCAGCTCCAGCGCCAGCGGGTCGCCGTCGGCCGCGGCGGTCGCCACGTGCTCGCCGGTCAGCCGGTCGGCCTCGCCGCCCACCCGCTCCAGCAGCAGCGCGGCGGCGGCCGGGGAGCTGCGGGCCACCTCGCGGGCGGTCTGCCCGAGCGCGGTGCCGCTGGCGTACTGCTCCCAGCAGCCGCGGTTGCCGCACGCGCACAGCCGCCCGTCGGGGACGACGCGCATGTGGCCCCACTCCCCCGCCACGCCGTGCGACCCGCGCTGGAGCCGGCCGTTCATGACGATCCCGCCGCCGATGCCGGTGCCGAGGGTGATCATCAGCGCGAGGTCGGCGCCGGCCGCCGCGCCGTAGCGGTACTCGGCCCACGCGGCGGCGTCGGCGTCGTTGCCGACCCACATCGGCCGCTGGAGCCGGTCGGAGAGGTCCTTGCGCAGCGTCGAGTTGCGCCAGGCGAGGTGCGGACTGAACAGCACCGTGTCGCCGGTCCGGTCGAACCAGCCGGCCGCGCCGACGCCGACGCCGACCAGCGGGCCGCCGTGCATGCGGGCCAGGTCGTCGACGACGGCGGCGATCGCGTCCTCCGTCTCGCTCACCGACGACCCGGGGGTGGCGCGGCGGGCGGTGGCGACGACCGTCCCGTCCGGGGCGACGACGCCGCCAGCGACCTTGGTCCCGCCGATGTCGATGCCGAGCGCGGGGAGCTCCGCGGCGGCCGGCTCCGCGGAGCCGTGGGTGGCGGCCACTCAGGCGATCTCGATGCGCTGCACCGCGGCGGCCGGCTCCGGGACGGTCTGCTCCGAGACGGTGTGCTCCGGGACGGTCTGCTCCGGGGCCGACGGTTCCGGAGCGGCCGGCGGCTCGTCGGCCGGTGCCGCCGGCGGCGACGGCGACGGCGACGGCGACGCGGCCGGCGCCTGCTCGGCGAGGGAGCGCAGCGCCGCGGCGGCGGTCCCGAGCACGTCGGCCAGGGCGGCGGTCACCTCGGGGCGCTCGCCGCGCACCACGGCCGCCACCTGGCAGACCGGGCACCAGCGGCAGTCCGCATGGTGGCCGGTGCCCTCCGCGTCGGTCCGTGCGGCCTCGCCGAGGGTCTGGCCGAGCCCGGCGACCAGTCGGCGGGCCTGCTCGACCCAGTCGGGTCCGTCGGTCATGTCCTGCTCCCCTCGGCGGCCAGCAGATCGGCCGGCCACTGCTGCGGATCGGGTGTGAAGGTCACCTCGAGCCGCGCCCGGGCGGTGCCGGCGTCGGCGAGGTGGCCGGCGGTGACCACGCACCGGCGCAGGAGCGCGTCGAGCCGGATCGAGCGGCGCGCCCCCGCGGCGGTCACGACGAGGTCGTCCTGCCAGCGGGTCAGTTCCAGTGCGTCGCGCTCGGCGAAGGGCAGGGCGAGCACCAGCCGCCGTCCGCCGTCCACCCGCTCGGACACGGGTGTCACGGGCGCCGCGGGGGTGCCGGCGTCGTCGTCCGGGAGGAGGGCGGCCAGCCCGTCGGCGTCGGCCGGGACCTCCGGCGCCTCCGCCACCCGGTGCACGGGGGCCAGCTCCGCCAGCGCGGCGAGGACGGCGTCCTGCTCGGCGGCGCGCCGGCGCCACCACTCCCCCGTCCCGGCGTCGGGCAGCACCCGGCTGAGGACGGCGGTCGGCCGCTGCCCGTGCAGCGCCAGGGCGGTCACCGCCGCGCGCAGCACCGGGACGGCGTCCGGGCGGGGCACGGCGACCAGCCGGACCTCGGTGGTGGCCGGGTCGGCCAGGTCGACCCGGCCGATCAGCTCCTCGAGCACCGGGACGGCGTCCAGGGCCGCGTCGACCGGGCCCCGCGGGAGCGCGCCGGAGCGCACCGCGGCGGTCCGGACCGCGCCCAGCATCCGCACCCGCGTCGGCAGCGCCTGGTCCAGCCACCAGCGCAGCACGCCGGGCAGGCCGACGAGGGCGGCGCCGGAGGGCAGCGGCCCGGCGTCGACGACCACGACGTCGGTCTCGGCGTCGGCCCGGGCCCGGCCCAGCCGCGCCAGCAGCGCCAGGTCGCGGGCGCCGGGCAGGGGGACCACCGAGCTGGCCGGAGGCAGGGCGACCCCGGGCGCCGCCGCCGACAGGGCCGGAGCCGAGGCACCCCAGAGGGACTCCAGCGCGCCGAGCGGCTCCACCGGGTCGACCGACAGGCCCGGGACCGCCGACAGCCCCGGCCGCACGGCGGCGGTCAGGAGCAGGGTGCGGGCGCCGGACCGGGCCGCGCGGACGGCGGCGGCCGCCGCGAGGGTCGAGGTCCCGGCCCCACCGGGGCCGGTGTGGAGCAGCGTGCGCACGTGCCGGTCAGCCCTCGACGCGCTTCTTGAGCTCCTTGAGGGCGGTGTCGAGGATGACCTTCTCCGCCTTCCGCTTGAACATCCCGAGCAGCGGCAGGTGGGTGTCGATGGTGATCCGGTAGGTGACCTCGGTGCGCCCGTCGCGCTCGACGAGGGTGTAGGAGCCCTCCTGCCGCTTCTGCATCTGGCCCTGCACCAGGCTCCACGACACCGCGCGGTCGCCGTCCCAGTCGTACTCGAGGACGTAGTCGTCCTTGACCATCCCGGCGTCGATGACGAAGCGCACCCGGCGGGCGCGGCCGTCGGCGCCCGCCTCCACCACCTCCACCCGCTGGGCGGCGGCGACCCACTGCGGATAGGCCTCGAAGTCGGCGATGACCGCCATCACGTCCGCCGCGGGAGCCTCGACGGTGATCGACTGCGTGGACTGGTCGGCCATGGGCGCCAGGCTATCCGTTGACCGTTCGGTCCCCCGGTCGTGGCACACGCGCCTGCTACTCCTGGGTAGCCCCCAGCGGCTAGATTTGGCCCGTCCCGGTCCGGGACCGCAGGCGACGGTGCCGTGGTCGGGCCGGGAGGAGAGGACCAGGCGTGCGCGAGTTCAGCGTCCCGGCGACGACCGAGGTGGGTCCCGACGAGGCCCTGCCCGACCTGCTCACCACCAACGTGACCGCGCACGGCGACGACGTCGGCCTCCGCGTCCGGCGGGACGGCCACTGGGAGGACGTCACCTGGCGCGAGTTCGGCGCCCAGGTCGACGGCGTGGCCAAGGGCCTCGTCGCCGCCGGCGTCCAGGCCGGCGACCGGGTCGCCCTGCAGGCCAAGACGCGCTACGAGTGGACCGTCCTCGACTTCGCCATCTGGGCCGCCGGCGGTGTGGTCGTCCCGATCTACGAGACCTCCAGCCCCGACCAGGTCGCCTGGATCCTGTCGGACTCCGGCGCCCGGGCCGCCGTCGTCGAGCGCGCCGAGCACGCCACGGCGGTCGACTCCGTCCGCGACCAGGCCCCCGAGCTCGGCCCGGTGTGGGTCATCGACGACGACGCCGTCGGCACGCTGACCGCCGCCGGGGCCGACGTCCCCGACAGCGAGCTGGCCGCCCGCCGCGCGACGCTCCACTCGTCCAGCCTGGCCACGATCATCTACACCAGCGGCACGACCGGGCGGCCGAAGGGCTGCGAGCTCACCCACGCCAACTTCCTGTTCGAGATCGGCAACGGGATGACCCTGCTGGACCGGTTCCTGAACCGGGACGGGTCGCTGCTGCTGTTCATCCCCCTGGCGCACGTGCTGGCGCGGGTGCTGGAGGTCGGCGCGGTGAAGACCCGCACCGTCATCGGCCACACCCCCGACGTGTCCAACCTCGTCGAGGACCTCGGCGCCTTCCGGCCCACCTTCGTCCTCGCCGTCCCCAGGGTGTTCGAGAAGGTCTACAACCAGGCGAAGGCCAAGGCGGAGGCCGACGGCAAGGGGAAGATCTTCGACCGGGCGGCCCGGGTCGCGATCGACTGGTCGCGCGCGCAGGACACCGGCGGCCCCGGGCTGGCGCTGCGGGCCCAGCACGCGCTGTTCGACAAGCTGGTCTACGGCAAGCTGCGCGCCGCCCTCGGTGGCCGCTGCCTCGGCGCGGTCTCCGGTGGCGCCCCCCTCGGCGAGCGGCTCGGCCACTTCTTCCGCGGCATCGGCGTCACCGTCTACGAGGGCTACGGCCTGACCGAGACCACCGCCGCGGCGTCGGTGAACCACGACGCGGCCTTCCGCATCGGCACCGTCGGCCGGCCGCTGCCCGGCGTGGAGGCGGCGATCGCCGACGACGGCGAGATCCTGATCCGCGGCGGCATCGTCATGCCCGGCTACTGGAAGAACGAGCAGGCCACCGCCGAGGCGATCGACCCCGAGGGCTGGTTCCACACCGGCGACCTCGGCGACATCGACAGCGACGGCTTCATCCGGATCACCGGCCGCAAGAAGGAGATCCTGGTGACCGCGGGCGGCAAGAACGTCGCCCCGGCCGTGCTCGAGGACCGGCTGCGCGCCCACCGGCTGATCAGCCAGTGCATCGTCGTCGGCGACCAGCGCCCGTTCATCGCCGCGCTGATCACCCTCGACGAGGAGGCGCTGCCGTCCTGGCTGGAGTCCAAGGGCAAGCCGGCCGGCACGACGGCGGCCGACCTGACCGACGACCCCGACGTCCTGGCCGAGATCGAGTCCGCCGTCACCGAGGCCAACAAGGCGGTGTCGAAGGCCGAGTCGATCAAGAAGTTCCGGGTGCTCGCCACCGACTTCACCGAGGCCAACGGGATGCTGACCCCGAGCCTGAAGCTCAAGCGCGCCGTGGTGATGAAGGAGTTCGACACCGAGGTCGAGGCTCTCTACAGCCGCTGAGGCGGGCCCTCCAGGAGGTCGGCGAAGGTCGCGGCGATCGTCGGCCACGACCACCGCTGCTCGACCCACGCCCGGCCGGCCGCGCCCATGGCGCGCGCCCGGTCCGGGTCGTCGAGCAGGGCGGCCACCGTCGCCGCCACGCCCTCGGGCGACCGCGGGTCGGCGACGACGTGCCCGGTCACGCCCTCCTGCACCGTCTCCGGCGCACCGCCGGAGGTGCCGGCGACCACCGGCCGGCCACAGGCGGCCGCCTCCAGGTAGACCATCCCGAGCCCCTCGACGTCCAGGCCCCCGCGGCGGGTGCGGCACGGCATCGCGAAGACGTCCCCGGCGGCGTAGTGCGCGGGCAGCCGCTCCGGGCGCACCGGGCCGGTGAGGACGACGGAGCCCTCCAGCCCGGCGGCGGCCACGGCGCGCCGCAGCCGGGCCTCCAGCGGGCCGCCGCCGACCAGCAGCAGCCGGGCGTCGGGATGGCGGGCCAGCACCCGCGGCCAGCCGGCGACGAGGACGTCCTGCCCCTTGCGCGCCACCAGCCGGGAGACGCAGACGACCACCGGGGCGTCGCCGAGCCCGTACCGCTCGCGCACGGCCGCGCCGTCGGCGTCCGGCGTGAACCGGTCGACGTCCACGCCCGGGGACAGCTGCGCCATGCAGGCGGCGCCGTCCAGCGCCGGCGCGAGCCGCTGGTGCGTGTACTCGCTGATGTAGGTCAGGACGTCGAGGCCCCCGGCGATGCGCCGCATGAGCTGCCGCGCTCCCGGCAGCGCCACCCACCCCGTCTCGTGGCCGTGGGTCGCGCCCACGAGGTGGCCGACCCCGGCTGCGCGCAGCGCGGGTGCGAGCAGGCCGAGCGGCGCGGCCGCCCCGAAGAAGGCGGTGTCGCACCCGTACCGGCGGGCGAGGCCGACCGCGGCGCGCGCCGTGGCGGGCGTGGGCAGCAGCATGCCGGTCCGCTGCCGCACCACCGGGTACGGCAGCGCGGCGTCGTACTCCTCCCAGCCGGGCGAGCGCGAGGCGAGCACGACCAGGGAGTCCGGCGGGCGGCGGGCCAGGAGCGCGGCGACGAAGGTCTGGATGCCGCCCTGGCGCGGCGGGAAGTCGTTGGTGACGACGAGCGTCCTCACCCGCCCTCCTGCAGCCGCTGCCAGTCCTCGGCGAGGGCCACGCGCTGGGGTCCGGTCGGGTGCGAGCCGAAGAACCACTGCCAGGCCGCGGGCGGGTCCGGGTCGGCGAGGTTCGTGCTGGCCAGCCGGTTCTGCATGGCCACGAACGCCTCGGCGTCCCCGGTCAGGTCGAGAGCGTGCAGGTCCGCACGCGCCTCCACGTGCCGGGACACCAGGTTCTGCACGGGCGTGGCCACCAGCGTGCCGAGCGCGGCCAGGAACAGCACCAACGGCACCACCCGCGGGTCGCCGGCGGAGTCCGCACCGGCCCGGCGCAGCAGCGGCTGCCAGGACAGCAGCCAGCCCAGCAGGGCGACCGACCCGGCGGCCCCCAGCGCCCCCTCCAGCGTCCCGGTCAGGACGTCGTCGGTGGCGACGTGGCCGAGCTCGTGGGCGGCGATGGACTCGATCTCGGCGTCGGACAGCAGGTCGAGGGCCGTGTCGTAGAGCACGATCCGCCGGGTCGAGCCGAACCCGGAGACGTAGGCGTTGAGCGCGGTCGTCCGCCGGGAGGCGTCGGCGACCAGCACGTCCCCGACCGGGGTGCCGTTCTCCTCCGCCAGCTCCAGCAGGTCGGTGCGCAGCTGCCCGGCCGGCAGCGACCGGAAGGAGTTGAACGCCGGCTCGATGAGCACCGGGTACAGGAAGGAGCCGATGACGACCATCGCCGCCGCCGCTCCGGCGGCCCAGGCCCACCACGTCCGGGGTGCACGGCGGGCCAGCCACACCACGGCGAGCAGGGCGAGGGCGGTCAGCACGGCGTTGATGGCGGTGGAGACGGCGACGTCCCGCAGCCACAGCGGCCAGCTGCGCGTCGAGAGCCCGAACCGGTGGCGGACCACCTCCCCGTAGGCCGACAGCGGCAGCGTGACCAGCCGGCCCACCACCATCAGCGCCACCGTGCCCAGCAGCACCTGCCAGACCCATCCACCGCCCAGCGGCCGGGCCACCGTCCGGACCAGCCACCGCCCGAGCGGGGTCAAGGCGAACACCGCCGAGGTCAGGAGCCCCAGCACCAGCGAGGCGAGGGACGCCGGGCGGATCGCGGCGGCGAAGGACTCCGCCTGCTCGACCACCCCAGGGGCGAGACCAGCGCCCGGACGGATCGGGCTGGCGCCGCCCGGCGGTTCCGGCAGCAGGGTCCACGGCGTACCGACGGCGACGACGACCACGAAGGCCGCCCCGAGCACTCCCGCGACCAGCAGCGCGGCCCGGCGGGCGCTCACCCGGCCGATCCTAGAAGGACCCCCTGCCCCCCACCGTGGAAGGACCCCGTCCTCCCACCCTTCGCACGCTCGGGGCGGGCCCCGGGACGGGGCCGCGTCGGGGCCCTGCAGGGGGCCGGGGTGGAGCCGCCACCCCGGCCCTTGCCGTGCCTATGCGAGGCGGCGCATGGCGGTGATCCCGCCCATGGAGTCGACGCTGACCACCTTGACCGGCTGGCCGGACGTCGAGGCGTGCACCATCTGGCCGTTGCCGATGTACATCGAGACGTGGCTGACCGGGCTGTAGTAGAAGATCAGGTCGCCCGGCTGCAGGTCGGCCCGCGAGACGGCGGTGCCCATCGTCGACTGGATGCGGCTGGAGTGCGGGAGGCTGATGCCGGCCGCGGCGTAGGCGTACTGCGTCAGCCCCGAGCAGTCGAAGGCGTTCGGCCCGCCGGCGCCCCACACATAGGGGTCGCCGACCTGGGCCAGCGCGGTGTCGACGGCGGCCTGCGCGGCACCGCTGGCGGCAGCGGCCGGCGCAGCGACGGCGACGGGCTGGCCGGCGTGCGCGGTGACGACCTCCTGCTGCTGCGGCGCGGAGAGCGCGTCGTACTGGGCCCGGTAGTCGGCGATGTCGGACTCCAGCTGCGCCTGCCGGGCGGTGACGTCGTCGAGGGTGGCCTGCGCCTGTGCCTGCGCGGCATCGGCGTCGGTCGTGGCCTGCTCGGCGGCCGCCGCGCTCTCGGCCACCTGGGCCAGGACGTCGGTGGTGTGGCCGGCGATCACCTCGAGGGTCGCGAGCTGGGAGACGAAGTCCTCCGCGGAGGTGCTCGTCATCAACACGTCCAACTGCGTCATGCCGTCGCCGGTGAACGCGGTGCGCGCGACCTGGCGGATCTGGCCGTCGAGGGCGTCGAGCTGCTGCTGCGCGTCCGCGGCGGCCTGGCGGGCGCGGTCGGCGGCGGCCTGCTGCTGGGCGAGCACCTCGCGGGCCTCGTTGACCTGCTCGGTCACGACCTCGAGCTCGTGGCCGGCCTGGGCGACCAGCTGGGCGGCCTGGGCGGCGGTGCCGGCCTGCTGCGGGTCCGCCGCGGCCGTACCCGGCAGCAGCGTGAGGGCCAGGGTGGCGGTGGCTCCCAGGACGATCCCGCGACCGAGTCGGCGGGCCAGGCGGGGGCGGCGGAACAGGACCGGGAGGTCGGGGTGGGACAGGTCGAGTGCATGCCCCAGGGCAGGGCGAGGCGTCGCCACGGTCGGCGGCTCTCCGTTTCTTCCTCAGCAACCGCCTACCGAGTTAGCTGACGGGTTCGGGCTGGGAAGAAGTGCCCTATCTCTGCGCTCCGGCGGACCGGCGCGTGTGCCCCGGGGTCACCGGCGCACGCGAGAACTCACCCCAGGACTGCGGTGGGTCCCCGGTTCCCCCTCGACGCCGTGCGCGGCGCGTCGGGGAATTCGGCGGTGTCCTCCCGAGGTCACCTCTCTCAGGTGACGACCGCCCGGTCGGACCGGCTCACCGTACGGGCGTGATGAAGTTGTGACAAACGGGGTCTGCGTGGACTGTGGGAACAGCCACACCCCCGGCCCGCGCCACGCCGTCGGCCACGCACGGTCACCGAGACCGTCGACGGTGTGTGCCCGCCGCCCTGGCGAGGACCCGGCGGCCGCGCCTCACCCGGTGCGCCGCCGGCCCCTGGCCGCGCCCGCGGCACGCCCGTCCGCGGACGACTGGTGTCGCAGCGGCGGGACCAGGCCGCCCTCGGCCAGCGCCCGCACCGCGCGCCGCTCGACGTCGTCGAACTCCACGACCACACCGGGCCGCGGCACGACGGCGTCCTCGGCGGTCGCGGCCGCTCCGCCGTCGCGCCGGCCGGTCATCGGCACCACCGTGGGGTCGGCGGTCTCCCAGCCCGGCGGGGCACCCAGGAGGACGGTGACGACGCAGTCGGCACACCCGGTGCCCCGGGCGGTGCACGTGTCGCAGTCGATGAACATGGCCCACTCCTCTGCTGGCCGACGCCTCGTCGCAGGAGCCCTCCATGGCCCCGGTCGGTCCGCGCAGCACGCTAGGGACGGGCACCGACAGTTCCGCGCGACCGCGGTCGGCCGCTCCCCGGCCCCGGCGCGCGTCCCCGGGACTGTCACTGCCCCGACCTACCGTCCGCCCCGTGCCCTCTTCCCCTGCCCGGCTGGCCGGGATCGCCGCCGGGACAGCCGCACGAGCCGCCGCCGGGCTCCCCCGCTACGAGCAGGCCAGCATCGAGGAGCTCGGCACCCCCCTGGCCGAGGTGACCTTCGTGGTCGTCGACCTGGAGACCACCGGAGGCTCCCCCAAGGACAGCGCCATCACCGAGATCGGCGCGGTCAAGGTCCGCGGCGGCGTCGTCCTCGGCGAGTTCCAGACCCTGGTCGACCCGGGCTGTGAGATCCCGCCCTACATCAGCGTCCTGACCGGCATCACCTCGACGATGGTCGCCACCGCCCCGCGCATCGGCGCGGTGCTGCCGCACTTCCTGGAGTTCGCCCGGGGCGCGGTCCTGGTGGCGCACAACGCCCCCTTCGACCTCGGGTTCCTCAAGGCCGCCTGCGCCGAGAACGGCATCGCCTGGCCGGCGACGGCCTCGGTCGACACCGCCGTCCTCGCCCGCCGGCTGCTCACCCGCGACGAGGTGCCCAACTGCAAGCTGGCCACCCTGGCGCCCTACTTCCGCACCACCACCGACCCCTGCCACCGGGCGCTGGCCGACGCCCGCGCCACGGTCGACGTGCTGCACGGGCTCTTCGAGCGGCTCGGCCCCCTGGGCATCACCAGCCTGGAGGAGCTCACCGGTCTCACCCGCCAGGTCGACCCGGAGCGGCTGCGCAAGCGGCACCTGGCCGACGCCGTCCCGTCCGGCCCGGGCGTCTACCTCTTCCGCGGCCCGCGCGACGAGCCGCTCTACGTCGGGACGTCGAACGACCTGCGCAGCCGGGTCCGCAGCTACTTCACCGCCGGTGAGCAACGCAGCCGGATCACCGAGATGGTGGCGCTGGCCCAGCGGGTCGACGCGATCCCCTGCGCGCACGACCTCGAGGCCGCCGTGCGGGAGCTGCGGCTGATCGCCGAGCAGAAGCCCCGCTACAACCGGCGCTCCCGGTTCCCGGAACGGGCACTGTGGGTCCGGCTGACCGAGGAGCCGTTCCCCCGGCTGTCGGTGGTCCGCCGGGTCCGCCCCGGCGCGGGGGTGTTCCTCGGCCCGTTCCCCGACCGGCGGGCCGCGGACGCCGCCGTCGCGGCGATCCACGAGTCGCTACCGCTGCGGCAGTGCACCGGCCGGCTGTCGGTGCGCGTGCTCGGCACCGCCTGCGCGCTGGCCGGCATGGGCCGGTGCGGCGCCCCCTGCACCGGCGCCCAGTCGGTCGAGGAGTACGCGGGCATCGCCGAGGTCCTGCGCGCCGCCGTCGCCGCCGACCCCCAGGCGCTGCTCGCGCCCCTGCTGGCCCGCGTCGAGCGGCTGGCCGCCGAGGAGCGCTACGAGGACGCCGCCGTGCTCCGCGACCGGGTGGCGGTCCTGGTGCGCGCCGTCCGCCGCCGGCAGCGGCTGGAGTCGCTGGCCGCGGTGCCGGAGCTGGTCCTGGCCCGCCCCGACGGCGCGGGCGGCTGGCACCTGTCCGTCGTCCGCCGGGGGCGGCTGGTGGCCGCCGGCTGCGCGCCCCGGGGGACGTCGGTACGGGACACGCTGACCGGCCTGCTGTCCACCGCGGAGACGCCGCTGGGCCCGGACGACGAGCTGGCCGCCTCGGTCGACGAGACCGAACTGGTGCTGCGCTGGATGGAGAAGGCCGGCACCCGCCTCGTGCAGGTCTCCGGCACCCTCGCCTGCCCGGTGCCCGGAACCGGCGGCTACAGCGCCTTCCTCGACCGCGTGGAGGCCGGCCACAGCGGCCGCGACCCCTTCGCCGACACCCGCGCGCTCGGCACCCGCGCGCGCCCGGACCGGGTCTCCCCCGGGCCACGCACAGCCGCCGGCCCGGCGACACCCCGGCTAGCATCGCCGGCGTGATCACCGCCATCGTCATGATCGACGCGGCCACCGACGCGATCCCCGAAGTGGCCGAGGCAGTCGCCGACCTCGACGGGGTCAGCGAGGTCTACTCGGTCGCCGGCACCGTCGACCTCATCGCCGTGGTGCGCGTGCGGGAGTTCGAGCAGATCGCCGAGGTCGTGGCGGGGCGGATCAACAAGGTGCCCGGCGTCCTGGAGACCGACACCCACATCGCCTTCCGCGCCTACTCCCGGCACGACCTCGAGGCGGCCTTCGCGATCGGCTTCGACACCGCCGACTGAAGGGTCAGGTCTGCAGCGACCGGCTGACCGCCACCCAGCGCTCGAGCTGTGCCTGCGCGCGCCCGTCGTCGACCGCCGCTGCGGCCCGCTCCAGCCCACCGGCGAGGACGTCGTGCAGCCGGCCGGCCCGCTGGTCGAACGCGGCCAGCGCCGCGGCGGCGTTGAGCAGCACCGCGTCCCGCACCGGCCCCCGCTCACCGGCCACCACCCGCCGGAAGACGTCGGCGTTGAAGGCCGGGTCCCCGCCGCGCAGGGCCCCCTCGGGCGGGACCTCGATCCCGAGCGCGGTCGGGTCGAGCCGGTCGGGCTCGACCTCGCCGTCGCGGACCACCCACACCGACGAGGTGGTCGTGGTCGTGAGCTCGTCCAGGCCGTCGTCCCCCCGGAACACCAGACCGCGCATGCCGCGCCCCGCCAGGACGGCGGCCAGCACCGGCGCCATGCGGGCGTCGGCGCAGCCGATGGCGGCAGCCACCGGGCGCGCCGGGTTGGCCAGCGGGCCCAGGAAGTTGAAGACCGTCCCGACACCCATCTCCCGCCGGGGCACCGCGGTGTGGCGGAACCCCGGGTGGAAGACCGGCGCGAAGAAGAAGCCGATCCCGGCCTGCTGCACGCACGCGGCGACCGCCGCGGCCGGCAGGTCGATCACGACACCCAGTGCCTCGAGGACGTCCGCGGCCCCGGAGGACGACGACGCCGCCCGGTTGCCGTGCTTGGCGACCGGCGCCCCCGCCGCGGCGGTCACCACCGCGGCCATCGTGGAGATGTTGACCGTGTGCGCCTGGTCGCCACCGGTGCCCACGATGTCGACACAGTCGAGAGGCAGGTGCACCGGCGTGGCCCGCTCCAGCATGGTGGCCGACAGTCCGGCGACCTCCTCCGCCGACTCACCCTTGGCGCGCAGCGCCACGGCGAAGGCGGCGATCTGGGCCGGCGTGGCCTCACCCGCCATGACCTCCCGCATCGCCCACGCGGCGTCGTCGGCGGAGAGGTCCTCGCGGGCCAGCAGCCGGGTCAGCAGCGCGGGCCAGGTCGGCGTGCGCGCGCTCACCGGCGCGGAACGGGCCGGCGCCCCACCCGGTCGCGCAGCAGGTCGGCGACGACGGTGGGAGCGGTCAGCGGGTCGACGGGGAACGGCAGGGTCGCGTCGGCCTGCGACCAGTGCGCCAGCCAGCGGTCGGGCTGCCGCGCGATGAGCACGCACAGCGCGGGACGGTCGGCGACCTCCACCGTGATCTGCCGGCTGAGCGCGAGCCCCCCGGCCGGCTGGGCCTCGCCGTCGAGGATGCAGAGGTCCACGCCCCCGCCCTCCACGGCGTCGATCACGTCCGCGTCGGTGGCGCACTCGAGCCACGTCACCGGCCCGACGTCGGCCGCCGGCCGACGTCCCACGGCGGGGCGCACGGCCGGGCGCACCTCGGGCCGGGAGCTGTAGACCAGGACGGTTGCCGGCGCATCGGTCACCCGGCGGAGCCTAGTGCCCGGAACGTCCCCTGCCGGGGACGCCCGTCCCCAGGTATCGGGGAGGTCACGGCACCGCCACGCCCGCCCACCCGCGGTCGTGGCCCTGCCGGGACCGATGCCATGATGACCACGTGACAACGGCTCCCGTCGCGAGCGGCACCTTCGACACCTCCCGGGTGCACTCCCTGACCCGACCCAACATGGTCAGCGTCGGCACGATCATCTGGCTCTCCAGCGAGCTGATGTTCTTCGCCGGGTTGTTCGCCATGTACTTCACCGCGCGGGCTCGTGCCACCGAGGGGTGGCCGCCCGAGCCGACCGAGCTGAACCTGCCCTACGCGTTGATCTTCACGATCATCCTGGTGGCCTCCTCGGTCACCTGCCAGCTCGGCGTGTTCGCTGCGGAGCAGGGGAACGTCTACGGCCTGCGGCGCTGGTTCACGATCACCTTCGCCATGGGCCTGGTCTTCGTGCTCGCCCAGGCGAACGAGTACCGCGTGCTCGTCACCGAGCACGGCACGTCGATCTCCAGCTCCACGTACGGCTCGGTCTTCTACCTGACCACCGGCTTCCACGCGCTGCACGTGATCGGGGGTCTCGTCGCCTTCGTCTACCTGCTCATCCGGTCCACCATGGGCCGTTTCACGCCGGCACAGGCGACCGCGGCCATCGTGGTCTCCTACTACTGGCACTTCGTCGACGTCGTGTGGGTCGGGCTCTTCGCCACGATCTACCTGATCCGCTAGGGAACCGGTGTCCACCACGAACCCGCAGTCCGACGCCCTGCCCGACGACGTGCCGCCGCGCGGCCGCGCCCGTTGGTCCCGCCGTCCGGCCGAGGGCGGCCCCGCCACCGCGGCCCGCGCCCGTCGCCGCTCCAAGCACCGCCGCCGGGTGGTCAACGTGGCCGGCCTCATGGCTGCCCTCGTGCTCACCGGCACCCTGTACTCGGCCCTGTCACCGGCCTACGCGACCGACGAGGACGCGACGAGCGAGTCCTCCGCCGAGGCCGCCGGCCGCGAGCTGTACGAGCGCAGCTGCATCACCTGCCACGGCGAGAACCTCGAGGGCGTCCCCGCCCGCGGTCCCTCGCTGATCGGCGTCGGCGAGGCGGCCGTCTACTTCCAGGTGCACACCGGCCGCATGCCGCTGGTGCGTCAGGAGGCCGACGCCCCCGACAAGCCGGCCGTCTTCACCGACGAGGAGATCGACCAGCTGATGGCCTACGTCCAGGCCAACGGCGGCGGCCCGACGCTCCCCTCCGGCGACCTGCGCGACGGCGACCTCGCCCTCGGCGGCGAGCTGTTCCGGCTCAACTGCGCCTCCTGCCACAACTTCGTGGGCCAGGGCGGCGCCCTCTCCTCCGGCAAGGCGGCGCCGAGCCTCGAGGAGTCCAGCGACCTGGAGATCTACACCGCGATGCTGAGCGGGCCGGAGAACATGCCGGTCTTCGGGGACAACCAGCTCACCCCCGACGAGAAGCGCGCGATCATCAACTACGTCCAGACGATCGACAACCAGGCCGACCCGGGCGGTGCCGGCGTGGGCCGCATGGGTCCGGTCGCCGAGGGCCTGGTCATCTGGGTCGTGGGCATGGGCGTGCTGCTGTTCGGGATCTTCTGGATGGGGAGCAAGGCGTGAGCACGCACACCGGCTCCGCACCGGACACTTCGGCCCAGCGACCGCTGACCGCGTGGGTCAGCGAGGAGGAAGCGTGAGTACGCGCGACAGCCGCCCCGGTTCCACCGGCGGCGCAGACGTCGCCGGGCCGCTGCACGGCGGTCCGGACGACGACTACACCCCTGAGCAACTGGCGGCGATGCCCCGCGAGGAGCTCGACCGCCTGGGCGCCCGGTACGACGGGGTCGAGGTGCTCCACGTCGACCCCGGCCCCGAACCCGGGTCGCGGCTGGAGCGGCGCGCCGTCCGCCAGGTGGGGCTGACCTTCGCCCTCGCCGGCGTGGCCGCCTTCGGCTTCGTCGTCGTCTACGTCGGGTCCGGCTGGTTCCTGCCGGACTGGCAGTGGGAGATCTCCGAGTCCGGCTGGAGCGCCCTGTTCACGCCGCTGATCGGCGCGCTCTTCGGCCTGGCCATGATCCTGGTCGGTGTGGGCCTGGTGCTCTACACCAAGAAGCTGCTGCCGCACGAGACGGCGGTGCAGGACAAGCACGACGGGTCGCACTTCGACCGGGTCACCACCGGCGCCACGCTCGTCGGCGGCCTGCACAACAGTGGTCTGGCCCGCCGCAAGCTGCTGTCCCGCTCGATGCTGTTCATGGGCGGCGGCCTCGGGCTCATGCTGATCCTGCCGCTGGGCGGTCTGATCAAGGACCCGAACAAGGGCAATCCGCTCGGCAGGACGAGCTGGGCCAACGGCGTGCGCCTGGTCCGCGACGACGGCACCCCGATCCGCCCCGGTGACCAGGAGCCCGGCTCGATCGAGACCGTCTTCCCGGCCGTCCCGGGCGGCAACCGCGAGTCCGACGCCGCCACCATGCTCTTCCGGCTGCGCCCGGAGCAGGTGGAGGTCGACAAGCCGCGCCCCGGCCAGGACGACTTCAGCTACGGCGACTACGTGGCCTACTCCAAGATCTGCACGCACGCCGGCTGCCCGGTGTCGCTGTACGAGCAGGAGACCAGCCGGATCCTGTGCCCCTGCCACCAGTCGCAGTTCGACATCACGCAGGGCGCCAAGCCGGTGTTCGGCCCGGCCACCCGGCCGCTGCCGCAGCTGCCGATCACGGTCGACGACGAGGGCTACTTCGTGGCCCGCAGTGACTACATTGAGGCCGTAGGCCCCACTTACTGGAACCGGGAGCGCATCTGATGGCTCGCACCGCCACGGCGCCGGGTGTCCCGACCACGCGACTGGGCAAGATCGGCTATGAGGTCGACGACCGTCTGATCGTCGCCGGCCCGCTGCGCCGCACGCTGAACAAGGTCTTCCCGGACCACTGGTCGTTCCTGCTCGGCGAGATCGCGCTCTACTCCTTCATCGTCCTGCTCCTGTCGGGCACGTACCTGACGTTCTTCTTCGACGCCTCCATGCGCGAGGTCGTCTACGAGGGCACGTACGCACCGCTGCGCGGCGTGGAGATGTCGGCGGCCTACGACTCGACGCTGAACCTGTCGTTCGACGTCCGCGGCGGCCTGTTCATGCGGCAGATCCACCACTGGGCGGCACTGCTGTTCGTCGCCTCGATCGTGGTGCACCTGCTCCGCATCTTCTTCACCGGCGCCTTCCGCCGGCCGCGCGAGACCAACTGGATCATCGGCGTGGTCATGCTGGTGCTGGCACTGCTCATGGGCGTGACCGGCTACTCGCTCCCCGACGACCTGCTGTCGGGCACCGGCCTCCGCATCATCAGCGCGATCATCCTGTCGGTGCCGGTGATCGGGACGTGGGCCCACTTCGCGGTCTTCAACGGCGACTTCGTCGGCGAGAACATCATCGGCCGGTTCTACATCGTCCACGTGCTGCTCATCCCGGCGATCCTGCTGGCCCTGATCGCCGTGCACCTGCTGATCCTGGTCAAGCAGAAGCACACCCAGTTCCCCGGCCCGGGGCGGACCGAGCACAACGTGGTCGGCAACCGGCTCTTCCCGACCTTCGCGGGCAAGGCGACCGGCCTGCTCTTCATCGTGTTCGGCGTCTGCGCCGCGCTCGGTGGCCTGGTGCAGATCAACCCGGTGTGGCTGTGGGGCCCGTACAACCCGGCCCAGGTCTCCGCGGCCTCCCAGCCGGACTGGTACATCGGCTTCCTCGACGGGTCGACCCGCCTCTTCCCGGCCTGGGACATCAACCTGCCCGGCGACTACCAGATCCCGGCGCTGTTCTGGCCGACGGTCGTGATCGCCGGCCTGATGTTCACGGTGCTCGCCCTGTACCCGATGATCGAGCGGAAGCTCACCCGGGACACCGCGTCCCACCACCTGCTGCAGCGTCCCCGCGACGTGCCGGTGCGCACGTCGCTGGGCATGATGGGGCTGACGTTCTACATCTGGCTCATGATGTCCGGCGGCAACGACGTCATCGCCGACAAGTTCGACATCAGCTTGAACGCGATGACCTGGGTCGGCCGTATCGGCGTCATCATCCTGCCGCCGATCGTGTACGTGATCACGTACCGCATCTGCCTCGGCCTGCAGCAGCACGACCGCCAGGTGCTCGAGCACGGCATCGAGACGGGTGTCATCCGCCGTCTGCCCAGCGGCGAGTTCATCGAGGTCCACCAGCCCCTCGGCCCGGTGGACGAGCACGGCCACGGTGCGCTCGCCTACGGCGGCGCCCCGGTGCCCAAGCGGATGAACCACGTGGGCGGCGCCCGCCGCGCCATCCGCGGCTTCTTCACCCCCGTCGAGGAGCCGGCGCAGGTGGAGCTCGAGCAGCGGCACGAGGACCACGGTCAGGCCGCCGCCGCCGCGGACCGCGAGCTCACCACCTCTGGCCGCCCGGTCGACGGCGGCCGGCCGCAGGAGCCGCGCGACTGATCGACCGCAGTACGAGTGGGGGGGGGGGGGGGGGGGGGGGGGGGGGGGGGGGGGGGGGGGGGGGGGGGGGGGGCGGGGGGGGGGGGGGGGCGGGGGGGGGGGGGGGGGGGGGGGGGGGGGGGGGGGGGGGGGG
>NZ_JBJGYW010000012.1:0-133032 GCF_054050215.1 Geodermatophilus sp. SYSU D01186
TCCTCCTCGGTGACGGCCACGCAGATGTAGCCCGAGGTGTAGCGCACCATGAACGCCACCAGCTCCGGCGTGGCCAGCTCCGAGGCGAAGATCAGATCGCCCTCGTTCTCCCGGTCCTCGTCGTCCAGCACCACCACCGGGCGGCCGGCCCTGACCGCGGCGATCGCGGCCTCCACCGCCGCCCACCGGGTCGCCGGGCCGGGGGGCCGCACGGGCGCGAGTTCGAGGGTCGTCATGGGTCCTCCGCTCAGCGGACCAGCGTGGTGAAGCCGGAGCGGTGCCACACCAGCGGGTGGGAGTCGTCGTCGGCGTGCATCGCGAGGACGCGCAGCACGACGATGTCGTGGTCGCCCGCCGGGTGGACGTCCTCGGTCGAGCACTCCAGCCAGACGGGGGCACCGTCGAGGAACACGGCCCCCGACGGCGCGGTCGTGGCCGCGACGCCGGCCAGCCGGCCGTGTCGTTCCTTGCCGGCCAGCTGACGGGCCTTGGGCGCGTGCGCCTCGCCGAGGACGGAGATCCCGAGGACCGGCGCGGTCGCGAGGTCAGGCCAGGTGGTCGAGCTGCGCTGCACGGCGAACATGACCAGGGGCGGGTCCTGGGAGACGCCGACCGTGAACGAGGACGCGACCAGCACCGTCGGCGTCCCCCCGACGTCGGCCGCGACGGCCACGACGCCGGACGGGAAGCCGGCGAAGACCCGGCGCAGCGCCGAGGGGTCGGGTCCGCAGGGTGCGAGCACGGGCGCGCTGCTCACGCCCGACCGACCGGCGCGACGTCGGCGCGCGGCACCCGGACCAGTGAGACCCCGGCGCCGGCGAAGGTGGCCAGGTCCGCCGCCGCGGCCGCGCCCTCCGGTGAGGTGAACGCGGCGTCCGCGGCGTCCCCGGAGGCGAAGGTCATCCGCGCCACGACGTAGGCGGAGGGGTCGTCGCCGTGCCCCCAGGTGAACTCGAGGAGACCCGGCATCGCCCGCGTGAGAGGGGCGTGGACGTCCCGGTAGTGGGCGTCGAACGCCGCGGGGTCCTCGGGCGAGGCGTAGATGGCGAAGACGTCGAGCACGCTGGTCCTCCTGGGTCGTGGTGCCGGAACGGCCCGATCCCGGCCTCCGTGGCGGAGGACCGTACTCAGCGCAACAGAGAGTTTGCAAGGCCGTGATCCGCTCTAGCCAAGATGGGCGGAGCACTGTTACGTTCCGCCGTGAAGCCCGTCACACCGCTCGCCGCCGCCTTACCGCGGCCGGGCCGAGCGCCCCCGTCCCTCCTCCCGTGGAGCTGCCTTGACCACCACCGCCCCCGCCCCGATCGCCGGTCTGCTGCCGCAGGCCGGCCGGTTCGTCTCCCGGGCCGCCGCGCCCGCGTCGGCCGCGGACCACGACGGTCCGTGGATCCCGACGGTCGACCCGTCCACCGGCCGCGAGATCACCACCGTCGCCGCCTGCACCGACGACGAGGTCGACGTGGCCGTGCGCGCCGCGCACGAGGCGTTCACCGGGTCGTGGGGCCGCATGTCGCCGTTCGCCCGGGAGCGGGCGCTGCACCGGCTGGCCGACCTCATCGAGGAGCACGCCCTCGAACTGGCCCAGTACGACGCGCTGGAGAGCGGCAAGCCCGTGGCGTTCGTCGAGGCCATCGACATCGGCCTGGCCGTCGAGCAGTTCCGCTACTACGCCGGCTGGCCGTCGAAGATCGCCGGCTCGGTCGTCGCGGTCCCGGACCCGTCGGCGCACGTCTACACGACGCGCCGGCCGTACGGCGTCGTCGCGGCGATCACGCCGTGGAACTTCCCCTTCTGCCAGGCGGCCATCAAGATCGCCCCGGCGCTCGCCGCCGGCAACACCGTGGTCCTCAAGCCCTCCGAGCTCACCTCCCTGTCGACCCTGCGGCTGGCCGAGCTGGCGCTGGAGGCCGGCCTGCCGGAGGGCACGGTCTCGGTCGTCACCGGCCCCGGGAGCGGGGCGGGCGCCGCGCTGGTGGCCCACCCGCTGGTGCCGGCCATCTCGTTCACCGGGTCCGAGGCCGTGGGCCGCCGGCTGGCCGCCCAGGCCGGCGCCGACCTCAAGCACATCTCGCTGGAGCTGGGCGGGAAGAACCCCAACGTCGTGTTCGCCGACGCCGACGTCGAGCAGGCCGCCGCCGCGGCCGCGACCACGGCGTTCTTCTACACCGGCCAGGTCTGCTTCGCCGGGTCCCGGCTGATGGTCGAGGAGAGCGTCCTGGACGACGTCCTCGCGGTGGTCCACGACCACGCCGCGAGCCTCGTGGTGGGCCCGGGGCTGTCGCCGTCGTCCACCATGGGGCCGCTGGTGTCGGCCGCCCACCGCGACAAGGTGCGCGGCTTCGTCGACGGCGTCGCGGGCACCGGTGCCCGGGTCACCACCGGCGGCCGCGACATCGGCGGCGAGCTCGCCGACGGCTACTTCTTCGAGCCGACCGTCGTCGTCGACCCGGCCGACGCGTCGCCGGTCGCCTCGGAGGAGGTCTTCGGCCCGGTCCTGGTCGTGCAGACCTTCCGCGACGAGGAGGAGCTGGTCCGCCGTGCGAACGGCACCCGGTACGGGCTGACCGCCGGTCTGTGGACGCGGGACGTCGGGCGCGCCCACCGCCTCGCCGACCGGCTGCACGCCGGCACGGTGTGGGTCAACACCTACGGCGACTTCAGCGCGACCGCGCCGTGGGGTGGCGCCAAGGCCTCAGGGCTGGGCCGGGACTGCGGTCCGGACGGGCTGGCCAAGCACCTGGAGACCAAGACCGTCTGGCTCGCCGGGTGAGCCCCGCGGCCGGCCGGGCCTCAGGGAGCCGGGGAGTAGGGGAGCAGGGGCTTGTAGAGCACGTCCAGGTAGACGGAGACGTCCACCGAGCCCACCCCGTCGATGGCCCGCACCTGGTCGTCGACGAGGGCCAGCAGGTCGTCCCGGTGCCGGCACACCACCTCGGCCAGGACGTCGCACCGGCCGGCCGTGATGGCCACGTAGGAGACGGCCGGCAGCGCCGTGAGCCGCTCGGCCACGTCGACCCGGCGGGCGCCGGGGGCGAGCCGGACCGCCAGCCAGGCGGATGCGGCGTACCCCAGCGTCAGCGGGTTGGCGATGGACATCACCTTCACGACGCCGGCGTGGCTGAGCCGCTGGAAGCGCTGCCGGACCATGGTCTCGGAGACGCCGAGGCGCGCGGCGACGTCGCTGAAGGGCACCCGCCCGTCGATGGCCAGCTGGGTCACGACGGACCGGTCGACGGCGTCCATGAGGGTGGGTCGCACGCCGCTGGCGATGTCGAGCCGGTCGGGGTCGAAGCGGGCCTGCTGGTAGTGCAGCCGGAGGTAGGGGAGCACGTCGACCCCGGTGACCCCCGGCAGGGAGCGGAACTGCTCGTCCACCAGCACCCGCAGCGCCGCCGAGTCGCGGCACAGGACCTCCACCTGCATCGCCTCGGCGCCGGTCGTGACGGTGACGTAGTCCACCTCGGGCAGCGCCACGACCCGGGCGGCGAGGTCGTCGGTGGCCGCGCCGCTGCCCAGGGTCAGCCACAGCAGCGCCATCGAGGCGTAGCCCAGGACCTCCGGGTCGGTGACCGCGGCGATCTGCAGCACCCCGCGCTCCTGCAGCCCCGCCACCTTGCGGCGCGCGGTCCGCTCGGTCACGCCCAGGCGGCGGGCCAGCTCCGCGTACGGCGTCCGGCCGTCCTCCTGCAGCAGCAGGACCAGGCGGCGCTCCACGTCGTCGAGCTCGGGGCCGCCGGGCGCCGCGCGCAGGACGGGGACCCGCGGCGGCAGTGGATCCGCGGCCGGCCGCTCGTCCCCGATCGGACCCCCGTTCCCCGCTGACACGTCCGCAACCTAGCAATCCACACCACCGCGGCTGCGCACGGAGCGGCAGCCGTTCCCCGCCGGAGGCGCCCCGCAGCCGGCGACCGCACCCACGAAAGGCACGACCATGCGCATCGGACTGTTGCAGGAAGGCGACCTCGTCGGGACCGACGTCGCCTCCCGGTACCACCAGATGATCGACGAGGTCCGCCTCGCCGACCGGCTGGGCTTCTCCACCTGGGGCACCTCGGAACAGCACTTCAGCCCGCCGCACTTCTCGGTGGCCGCACCGGAGGTCCTCTACGCCGCGATCGCGGCCCAGACCGAGCAGATCAAGCTGCGCCCGATGGCCTCGGTCCTGCTGGCCTGGAACCACCCGATCCTCATCGCCGAGCGCCTGGCCACGCTCGACATCGTGTCCCGAGGCCGCGCGGAGATCTGCACCGCGCGCAGCAACAACCTGCACACCCTCGGGGCCTTCGGCGTCGACCCCAAGGCCACCCGTGCCCAGTGGGAGGACGGGATGGACCTGCTGATGAAGGCGATCAGCCGGCCGGTCGTCGAGCACGACGGGCCGGTGTGGCAGGTCCCGCCGCGGGAGATCATGCCGCGGCCGGTGACCCAGCCGCACCCGCCGGTCTCGGTCGCCGCCTCGAGCGTCCAGTCCCACGGCAACGCCGGCACCCGCGGCATCGGCGTCATCACCTTCGACAACTACTTCGGGTTCGACTACCTCGACCAGTGCCTCACCGAGTACCGGCGGGCGTTCGACGCGGCCGACCACAGCGACGTCCTCCGCCCGAACGACTACCGCGGGCTCTACGTCGCCACCGCCTTCTGCGCGCCGACGCGCGCCGAGGCCATGGAGGTCGCCGGCGGGATGGCGAAGACCTACTTCGACTTCATCCTCGACCTCTACATCCCCCTGGCCGACAACCCCGGTTACGAGTACCTCGACCGGATCAAGGCCCTCATCGAGCACCGCGATGACATGGAGTGGCTCTGCGAGAACACTCCGTCCGTGATGATCGGGGACCCGGACGACTTCATCGGGCGGATCAAGCAGCTGGAGGCCATGGGTCTCGACGAGCTGCTGCTGCGCATCGACGGCGTCGGCCACGAGCAGATCAAGCGGTCGCTCGAGCTCATCGGGCACGAGGTGATCCCGGTGGTCGACACCGGCGTGGGCGGTGCCCGGTGAGCCGGCCGGTCGAGCAGCACGACGGGGCGTGGGAGGCCCAGGAACTCGCCCGCCGCTGCAGCGAGATCGAGGACCCCGCGGTCCAGGGCCTGCCGCTGCTGCGCAGTGACTACGTCGCGCTGCTGGTCGTGACAGTGCTCGTCCCCCTCGTCCTCGTCCTCATCGGGAGCCTGATGTGACCGCCCAGGAGACCTCGCAGCACGCGGCGCTGCAGAACGGCTGGCCGCGCCTGCGCCAGGAACGGCAGTGGGACGGGCGCGTCACCTTCGGCATGTCCATCGCGACGGCGGTGGCCACGTGGTGCTTCATCATCGGCGGGTTCGTCAGCTTCTACCTGACCGCCGTGGCAGGCACGCTGGCCATCCTCGCCGGCTCGCTCATCGGGATGCTGTTCATCGTCCTCGCGCTGCTGCCGGTGTGCGCGAAGTACGGCATCGACTCGGCGGTGTCCAGCCGCCCGCAGCTCGGCGTCCGGGGCTCGGTCCTGTCCGTCGTCCTGATCTACGGGTCGACGCTGGGCTGGAACATCGTGCTGTTCGTCTTCATGGGCCGGGCGACCGCATCGATCATCGAGGGGTTCGGCTACACCGCGCCGGGCTGGATCACCGGGGCGTCCGGGATCGCCGGCATCCTCGTGTCCCTGCTGGTGCTCCGGAAGGGCCCGGAGTCGCTCCGGGACTTCGGGCCGCCGATCGCCGTCCTCACCCTCGTGCTCGGCGTGGCCGTCATGGCGCTGCTCATCTACAAGCTGGGTGTCGGCGAGCTGCTCGACGCGCCGGCGGTGTTCCCCGCCGAGTCCGAGCGGGTGAACTGGGCCAGCGGCGTCGAGGTGCTCATCGCCTCGAACCTGTCCTGGTGGGCCTACACGGGGGGCATCGTCCGCAACGGTCCCTCGGCGCGGAAGTCCCTCTGGCCGCTGGTCATCGGGCTGGGGCTCGGCGTCGGCGTCGGCTCGCTGGCGGGCTTGTACGCCGGCCTGGTGATCCCGTCCTCCGGCGGTGACCCCACCCAGTTCCTCGTGGAGACCGGCGGGCCGGTCATCGGCGTGATCCTGCTGGTCTTCGTCCTCATCGCGGACCTCGGCACCGTGATCGTCGGCGTCTACGCCTCCGCGATCGCGCTGCGGCAGCTGCCGGGTGTGGCCAAGTCGTCCTGGAACCTCACCACCTTCCTCGCGGTCCTCCCCGCCTTCCTGTTCGTGGGCTTCTTCCCCGATGCCGTCTTCGACCACTTCGGCACGTTCCTGTCCTTCCTCGGGGTCGCCTTCGGACCGATGTGCGGCATCCAGATCGCGGACTACTTCCTGCTCCGCCGGCAGCGGCTGGACGCGCACGCGCTCTACGACCGCACCCCGGCCGGCGCGTACCACTACTGGGGCGGGGTCAACCCGGTCGGGCTGGTCGCCTTCGCCGCGGGCGTCGTCGCCTACCTGTACCTGCTCGACCCGGTCACCTACGAGGCGCGGGAGCCGTTCTCCTTCCTCACCGCGTCGATCCCCGCCGTCCTGGTGTCCGGGCTCGTCTACTGGGCCGGCGCCCGGCTGGTGCTCATCCCGGCCGGCCGCGGGGGCTACGGGCGTCCCCACGCCGTCCCGGCGGTCCCGTCCCAGCGCCACGCGGTGGCCGAGGGGACGACGGTGGCCGGCCGCACGACCGCCCCGGAGACCACGTGAGCGCCCCGGCGGACACCGTCCTGGTCGGCCGGGCGATCACCATGGGCCCGGACGGCGAACCCGACGGCCCCGTGGCGATCGGCATCCGCGACGGATCGATCACCGACGTCGTCCCCGCCGCCCACCGGGACGCCCTGACCGGCGACCGGACGACGGTGGTCGACGTCGGGGACCGGGTCCTCGTGCCGGGGTTCGTCGACCCGCACGTCCACTCGGAGGTGGCCGCCCGCACCCGCTACCTCACGGTGGACTGCCGGGCGCCGGGGTGCCGCACCGTCGCCGACGTGCTCGACGTCCTGACCTCGGCGCTGCCGGAGGCGCGGGACGGCTGGCTGGTGGGGGAGGCCAACCTCTTCTTCGACCGCAAGCTGGCCGACGGGCGCTTCCCCACCCGCCAGGAGCTCGACGGCGTGAGCCGGTCCGTGGCGATCGTGCTGCGCTGCGGCGGCCACCTGAGCGTGCTCAACACCCGGGCGCTGGAGCTGGCGGGCATCGACGCCGACTACCGGTCGGTCGACCACAGCATCACCGGGCTGCCGACGGTCGAGCGCGACCCGTCGGGGGCGCCCACCGGCGTGGTCAAGGAGATGGACAACCTGCTGCCGCTGCCCGACCTCGAGCCGGGCGAGCTGCAGCGGGCCGTCGAGGAGGGGATCGCCGACCTCTTCACCCGCCACGGCGTCACCACGCTCGGGGAGATCTCGGAGACCGTCACCGGCCTCCGGGCCTACGACGCCGCCCTGGCCGCCGGGACGCTGGCGACCCGCATGCACTTCTACCTGTGGGTCCCCGGGACGACGTCGCTGGACGACGCCGTCCGGTACCGGGAGTGGGCGGACTTCTCCGTCGGCCGCGAGCTGGCCCGCATCCAGGGCGTGAAGATGTTCAGCGACGGCGGGTACTCCGCCGCGTCGGCCGCCATGAAGCGCCCGTACGTCCTGCCGGAACTCGGGCCGGACCACTGCGGGCACGTGGCGCTGAGCCGGGAGCAGCTGATCGAGGCCCTGCGGCGGACCGCGGACGCCGGGCTGCAGCTGGCCGTGCACGCCAACGGGGACCGCGCGCAGGACGCCGTGTGCGAGGCGTTCGCCGAGGTGCGCGCGGAGCTCCCCGCGGGCGCGCCGACCCCGCGCATCGAGCACGCCGGGAACTTCGTGCCCGACTACGCCGGCGCGACGGCGGGCTGGCGGCGGGCGGGCATCGTCCCGTGCCCGCAGCCGGTGTTCATCCGCAACTTCGGCGCGTTCGTGCCGGAGTACGTCGGGGAGTACGCCCGCCGGGGGCAGTTCCCGTTCCGCCGGCTGCTCGACGACGGCTGGCCGATCTCGGCCAGCTCGGACGTGTGGATCGGCTCCGACCAGGGGCAGACCAACCCGTTCGCGAGCATCGCCGCCTGCGTGGGCCGCGCCGACTTCCACGGCGACCCGCTGGAACCCGACCAGGCCGTCACGGTTGAGGAGGCCCTGCGGATGCACACGCTGCACGCGGCCCGGGCGCTGGGGGAGGGGGACACCCGCGGCTCGCTGGAGCCGGGGAAGTTCGCCGACGTCGCCGTCCTGGACCGCGACCCGCGGCGGTGCGGCGTCGAGGAGCTGACCGGCACCACCGTCGAGCAGGTCTACCTGGGCGGCCGGCTGGTGCACGACCGCACCGGGTCCCTCGCCGCGTCCTGACCCGCTGCCAGGACCCCGGCCGCCCGGCTGCGGCCGGGGTCCCGGCGTGCCCGCCACACCCCACCGACCGAGGAGAGACCCATGGCAGACAGCCCCCGCGCGCACGTCCCCGGCATCGCCCGGCCCGTCCCGACCGGCGTCCTGGTGGGCGGGACGTGGCGGGACGGCGGCGACGGCGCCGCGTTCGACGTCGTCGACCCGGCCGACGGGACCGTGCTCGCCCGGGTGGCCGACGCGACCCCCGCCGACGCCGCCGACGCGGTGCGGGCGGCCGCGGAGGCGCTGCCCGGCTTCGCCGCCACCCCGCCGCGGCAGCGGTCGGAGGTGCTGCGGCGGGCCTTCGAGCTGATGACCGCCCGCGCCGAGGAGTTCGCGCTCCTGATCACCCGGGAGAACGGCAAGGCGCTGACCGACGCGCGGGCCGAGGTCACCTACGCCGCGGAGTTCCTCCGGTGGTTCGCCGAGGAGGCGGTCCGCATCGACGGCGACTACCGGGTCGCCCCCGCCGGCGGGACCCGCACCCTCGTCACCCGCCAGCCGGTCGGGGTGTGCCTGCTCATCACGCCGTGGAACTTCCCCGCGGCGATGCTCACCCGCAAGATCGGCCCGGCCCTCGCCGCCGGCTGCACCGTCGTGGTCAAGCCGGCCGAGGACACCCCGCTCACCGCGCTGCTGCTGGCCGAGCTGCTGGAGGAGGCCGGCGTCCCCGCCGGGGTGGTCAACGTGCTGCCCACGGTGCGGGCCAGGGAGGTCGCCGCGACCGCCATGGCCGACCCGCGGCTGCGCAAGATCTCGTTCACCGGCTCGACCGAGGTGGGCCGCGTCCTGCTCAAGCAGGCCGCCGACCAGGTTCTCGTCTCCTCCATGGAGCTGGGCGGCAACGCGCCCTTCATCGTCTGCGCCGACGCCGACCTCGACGCCGCGGTGGACGGCGCGATGCTCGCGAAGATGCGCAACGGCGGGTCGGCCTGCACGGCGGCGAACCGCTTCTACGTGGAGACGCCGGTCGCCGAGGCCTTCGCCGCCCGGCTCGCGGCGCGGATGGGCGCGCTCACCTCCGGCCGCGGGGACGACCCCGGCGTCCACCTGGGGCCGCTGGTCAACGCCGCGACGGTGGCGAAGGTCGACCGGGTGGTCCGGGAGACGGTCGGGGCCGGCGCGCGGGCGGTCGTCGGGGCCACCCGGCCGGAGGGGCCCGGCTTCTTCTACCCGCCGACGGTGCTGCTCGACGTCCCGTCCGACGCCGCCGCGATGACCGAGGAGACGTTCGGACCGGTCGCGCCGATCGCCACGTTCGACTGCGACGACGACGTGGTGGCCCGCGCCAACGGCACGCCGTTCGGCCTGGTCGCCTACGTCTACACCGGCGACCTGGCCCGCGGCCTGCGCATCGCGGAGGCGCTCGAGACCGGCATGGTCGGCCTCAACCGCGGCGCGGTGTCCGATCCGGCGGCACCCTTCGGCGGGGTCAAGCAGTCCGGGCTGGGCCGCGAGGGCGGGCACGAGGGCATCGGCGAGTACCTGACCACCAAGTACGTCTCATTCCCGCTGTGAGCGCGGTCAGATCCTGCTGAGCGTCGCCTCATCCCGCTCGCCGCCGAAGAAGCGGTCCAGCACGGCGCCGAACACCGCCGCCTCCGGCCCGGCCCGCTCGAACAGCGTCATGGAGGAGCGCAGCTTGACCGCGTCGACCGGCCCGAGCACCCCGACGGCGTCGGGAGTGCCGAGGTCCAGCAGCGCCTGCGCGCACTCGACCAGGCGCGGGCCGAGCAGCGGGTGGTCGAGGTAGGCCTGCGCCTCGGGCAGCCCGGAGACCGCGTAGTGCTGGGCGGTGGAGCTGCGGCCGAGCCCGGCGACCTGCGGGAAGACGAACCACATCCAGTGGCCGCGCTTGGCCCCGGCCCGCAGCTCGCGCAGCGCCGCCTCGTAGACGCCGCCGTCCTGGGCCTGCACGAACCGGTCGAGGTCGAAGGGGTCGGTCACTCCTCCAGGGTGACCGGTACGGCCTCGTCCGGCGCGGCGTCGGCGGTCCCGGCGCCGTCGAGGGCGGCGGTGAGGAAGCCCAGCATCGTGCGGACCAGCAGCTTGCGGGAGTCGGCGCGGCGGTAGTCGTGCCCCTCGCCGGCGAGCTCCAGGTACTCCACCGGCCGGTCCATCGCGCGCAGCGCCGCCACGATCTGGTGCGCCTCGCCCAGGGGCACGTTCGTGTCGTGCTCGCCGTGCACCACCAGCAGCGGCACGTCGATCCGGTGCGCCGAGGCCAGCGGCGAGATGTCGTCGAGCAGGGTGCGGTCGCGCTCGGGGTGCCCGTACTTGGACACCGCGGCCGCGGCGATCCACGGCTCGCTGTCCCGGTAGAAGGTGACCAGGTCG
Organism: Geodermatophilus sp. SYSU D01186; assembly: GCF_054050215.1. NCBI lineage: Bacteria > Bacillati > Actinomycetota > Actinomycetes > Geodermatophilales > Geodermatophilaceae > Geodermatophilus > Geodermatophilus sp. SYSU D01186. The sequence continues at coordinate 10,724 of NZ_JBJGYW010000012.1, forward strand.
GACATGCCGCAGATGTCGACGCCGGCGGCGAAGACCCCGGGGGAGAACGCCAGCGAGGCGAGGGTCAGGTACCCGCCGTAGGACCGGCCGGTGACGGCGATCCGGTCCTTCGGCGCAACCCCTGACTCCACCAGGTGCTCGGCGGCGGCCAGGACGTCGGCGAACGCGGCGTAGCGCAGGTGCACGTCGTCGGCGTGCACGAACTCCCGGCCGAACCCCGACGAGCCGCGGATGTTGGGCGCGAACACCGTGATCCCCGCCGCGGCCAGCGCCTGGTGCTCGGCGGAGAACGTCGGCCGCTCCTGCGCCTCCGGGCCGCCGTGCAGGTACACCACCGCCGGGCCGGGGCGCTTGAGCCCCGCGGGGGCCCGGTACAGCCAGCCGGTCAGGGGCAGCCCGTCCTGCCCGGGAAAGGTCCGCAGCGTGGGGACGACGAGCCGCTGGGCCGGCAGCGGGGGAGCCGAGGTCACCCGCGTCCACGCGTGCGTGGTGGTGTCCACGTGCCACAGCTCGCGCGGGCGGGTCGGCCCCTGCACGCCGAGCACCACGCTGCCGCCGTCGCGGCTGAGCACCGGGTTGGCGGCCACCAGGCCGGGCAGCCCGGAGATCGGGGTGCGGCCACCGGTGGCGGTGTCCATCAGCTCCAGCTCGCTGCGCCCGGCCACGTTCCACACCAGCAGCAGCAGCTTCCCGGCGTCGTCGGCGTCGACGAACTCCAGCTCGGCGTCGTCGCGGGCGGCCAGCGTCCGGGGCTCGCCGCGCCAGCCGTTGGGCCCGAACGGCAGCCCGATCAGCTGGCGGCGGGGCAGGCCGACGTCGGAGGCCATGTAGACGTAGACCGGGCCGGAGTGGTCCTCCGGGGCGGGCCGGATCAGCGCGACGTCGGTGGACCCGGTCGCGCCCTGCGGCAGCACGCTGAAGTCCTGGTCGGTGAGCCGGTCGACGACGACCACGTACTGCTGCCCGCGCTCGCCGTCGCGGACGACGATGAACCGCTCCTCCAGCGACACGTCGAGCACGTGGATCAGCACGCCCTCGGCCAGCGGGTCCAGCCGGCCGGTCGCCGGGTCGGCGAGGTAGGCGCGGGTGGGCTGGCCGGCCGCGCCCGGGATCGTCACGACGAAGCGGTGCCCGCTGCGGGTCCAGGGGCCGAGCTCCGCGTGGGTCTCGGAGTCACCGGCGATGCGGCGGGCGTCGGTGCCGTCGGGGCGCACCACCCAGACCGCCGTCCGGACGCCGCCGTCGGTGGCGACCTCGCAGGTGAGCCAGCCGCTGTCGGCCGCCCACCGGACCGAGACGACGGGGTCGTCGGAGAGGCGGATGTGCCGCGCCGGCGGGATGGTGCCGTCCAGGACGACGTCCTGGATCCAGACCTGCGGCGTGCCGGAGCGGTCGCTGATGAACGCCACGCGCCGGGCGTCCGGGGTCATGTTGGGACCCCAGCTGCCCCAGGCGTCGACCAGCTGGTCGGCGAGCCTGGCCGCGGCCTCGACGCCCGTCGTCCGCCTGTCCAGGTCCGTCGTCACCCTGTCGTGCCCCCTTGCCGCTGGTCCCCGTGCGGCGCCCACGGTACGGCCCGTCCGCCGGTGGACCCCGCTCCCTGGTCAGGCCGTTCGCTGCGGTACGGGCACCCGGTGACGGGTGGTGCGCGGCGGGCACGCGACGCCGCTGGAGCCGGGTGTGCACCGAGTGGCGTCCCCGTGGTGTCGGTCGCAGAGCGGGCGGCTGCGCCGAACTACGGTCGCGGCCACGCCGTCGGTGGGACACCGGCGGAGGCATCCGCCCGCATCCCGAGAGCAGGGGTCGCTGCCTGCCGCGGGCCGGCCCGGGGTCCTGGTCGTGGCTCGGCCGTGGCCGGGTGCCAGTCACGTGTCGAGCGATGGACGGGGATCTCCGTGGGTGACTTCTTCCAGGGCGTCGTCGGCGCCCTCGCCGGGGTGCCGGTGTTCATGATCGGGTTGTGGGTGCTCGGTGTCGTGCTCCTGCCGTTCGGCGGGATCCGCGTGTGGCTGAACGGCTGGCTGCGCTGGGAGGCCGTGCTCCGTGCCGCCAGCTACGTGAACGTCCTCGTGGGCGTCCTCAACGTGCTCGCGGCCTCCAGCGACTCCGGGAACGGCTCCGCCGCGCTGGCCGCCGGCCACCTGCCGACCGCTGTGGCCGTGGCCGTGCTGGTGCACCGTCAGCTCGACGGCCGCGGCATCCGGATCCGCCACCGCGTCTGACGCACCGACCCGGGCGACCCGCGCCGATGACCCGCACCTCCTGGGGCGGGGGCACTCCCTGACGCGGATCCTGTACCGCCGGTCCGGTCCGCCGGTGTGCCGCGACCTTCCCTTTGCTCGGGCGTGTCGGGGACGCCCAAGATGACCCTGTCTCGTTTCGAAATGGGATGGGAGTCCCCATGCCCGACTGGGTCACGGGCGTCGCTGCCGTCGCCGCCCTCGTGGTCAGCGCCATCACCGCCCTGACGCAGTACCGCCTCGGGCTCGAGCAGAAGGCCCTCGAGGTCAGACAGATCGAGCTGGCCACCCGGCAGATGGCCACCCCGGCCGGGCCTCCGGCGCTCGCGGCGGAGGTCGCGCTGCGGTGGCGGGAGCAGGTGCTCGCCCTGCACGACCGCGGCCTGAGCCCGGAGGAGATCCGCTGGATCATGTGCTGCGAGGACGGCGGCGCGGCCTACGAGGAGCGCAACGGGATCATCGACGAGATCGTCGGCAACGTGCCCCGCGTGCCGCCGGCCGGGCTGGTCGAGTCGCGCACCCGCACCAAGGCCCGCCGGCTGCCGCGGCCGGACGGCGCCATGCGCGCCACCGCCCACCGGCGGCCGGCGTTCGAGCCCGGCCGGCTGGAGCAGGAGGTGCGCGGCGTCCCCGCCGGCTGACCCGGACCGGGTCGTTCCTCGGATGCTCGTGCTCTGCCCACCACCGTGGGCAGAGCACGAGCATCCGAGGAACAGGTCAGGAGGCGACGAGCGCGGGGCCGTCGGCGAGGAAGCTGCACCACGCCTTGAGGTTGGCGTCGTCGAGGGCCGCGACGTCGAACTCCGGCGCGGCCTCCTCCACGGAGTGCCCGGCCTGCTCCAGCGCCTCCGGTGCCCGCGTCGAGCGGCGATCGTCCACCCTCCGGGAGGCCCGGCGCATCGGGTCGGAGGTCCCTGTCGGGCTCTCGTGGGCGGTTCGACGCTGGGTGTCCGCACCCGCGAGGAGGACACCATGAGCCGCAGCGACATCGACGCCCTGAACGCCACCTTCATCAAGGGCGTGGAGAAGAAGGACGCCGCGATGATGGCGTCGGTCTACGCGCCCGACGGGCGCGTGCTGGCGCCCGGAACTCCGGCGGTCGAGGGCAGGGCCGCGATCGAGGAGTTCTGGAAGGGCATGCTCGACCAGGGCGTGGAGAGCGGCACGCTCAAGACGCTCACGCTGGTGGAGCAGGGCGACCTGGCCGTCGAGGAGGGGCAGTACGAGATCCGCGCCGGTGGGGCGGTCGTGGACACCGGCAAGTACGTCGTCGTCCACCGGCGCCAGCCCGACGGCTCGTGGAAGTTCGGGATCGACATCTTCAACTCCGACCAGCCGTCCCCGCAGGCCTGACCGCCGTCCCGGCTCCCCGCGGGTGGCCTCGCGGGGAGCCGGGTGCGCGGCTCAGCGCAGGTACCGCTGGAACCAGCGCAACTGGGCCGGTGCCGACTCCTGGAACGAGTCGCCGGTGTAGGCGTCGAAGTGCCCGACCGGCAGCACCAGCAGCTCCTTGGGGTGCCGGGCGCGCTCGTAGTACTCCAGCGTCAGGTCGGCGACTGTCAGATGGTCCTGCGCGGCCACGACCACCATCAGCGGGGTGGGTGCGATCTGGCCGATGTAGGCGCCGGGCTCGTACTCGGTGAACATCTCCACCGACCGCAGGGTGACCTCGTTCCGCCACGTGGTCGCGCGGTCCAGGACCGGCCCGAGGAAGAAGTCGTGGCTGTCCTCGGTGGGCAGCGCGCAGGCCTCGTCGGGCTTCTTCTCCCAGGCGACCTGGATCATCGCGGGGTCCTTGCCGGCGTAGCGGGCGGCCCGGTCGGCGTCGAACATCTGCCGCAGCCCGGCGAAGGCGTCGGCGCGGATCAGCCGGCGGGCGTTGGCCAGCCCGCTGACCAGCGGCACCTGCGAGACGACGGCCTTCACCCGCCGGTCGAGCGCGGCGACGACGAGCACGTGCCCGCCGCTGTAGCTCGACCCCCACACGCCGATGCGGTCGGGGTCGCACCACGGCTGGGTCTGCGCCCAGGTGATCCCCGTCCGGTAGTCGCGGATCTGCTGCCACGGGTCCAGCTCGCCGCGGGGCGTGCCGTCGCTGGCACCGAGGTTGCGGTTGTCGTAGACGAGCACGCCGAGACCGCCCGCGGCGAAGTGCTCGGCGAAGTCGTCCAGGAACATCTCCTTGGTGGCGGAGAAGCCGTGTGCCATGACGACCAGCGGTCGGCGGGTGTCGGCGGCGCCCTCGTCGGGGGCGTAGTGCCACCCGCGCAGGGTGACGCCGTCCTCGGTCGCGAACTCGATGTCCTCTCGCATGCCGCCGACCGTGCCGCGCCGCGTGGCCGGCGTCGCGACGATGCCCGCACGGTTCGCGGCGATGCGTGCAGGTCTTGCCGCGCCTGGCGGGCGGGGGGTTGGCTGCGCGGCGGGAGGTCCGCGATGACGCTGGTCGCCGAAGGGTGGGACGCCGCCGACGTGCCCGCCGCCGACCGGGACGACGCCTTCCGCGAGGTGGTCAGCGCGACCCACCTGCCGTGGGCACTGACCCCCGGCGAGCGCGTGCCCGGGCCGGCCGGCCTCGTCCGCTACCGGGTCGGCGACCTCACCCTGGTCGACTGCCGCTGCGGCCCGTGCTCCGGCTCGCGCGGGCGCGCGCAGCTGGCGGCGACGGACGACGACGTCGTCGGGGTGCTGTTCGTGCGGTCGGGGCTGGAGCAGGTGCAGGTCGGCGGCGAGCGGGTGACCCTCGGCCCCGGGGCGGCGCTGCTGTGGCGGGCCGACGAGCCGGCGCGGTTCAGGGTGCCCGGCCGGCTGCACAAGTGGACGCTGCTCGTGCCGTCGTCCCGGCTGCCCGGCGCGCGCAGCGGCCTGGTGGACCCGGCCGCCGCCCGCCTGCTGACCGCGCTGCTCGGGTCGACGCTGGCCTCCGCCGGGGCGCTGGACGGGCGGCTCGGGCAGCCGGTCGCCGACGCCGCGGTGGGCCTGCTGGCCGGTGCCCTCGCCCCGGGGGACGACTCAGCCCCGCCGCGGGACGACGCGGCCTGGGCGCGGGTCACCGCCCACGTCGCGGCACACCTGCGCGACCCGTCCCTGACCCCGGCGGCGATCGCGGCCGGCGCCTACGTGAGCGAGCGCTCGCTGTACGCGCTGTTCGCCGCGCGCGGGCTGACGCCGGCCGGCTACGTGCGCCGGCGTCGGCTGGACGGTGCGGCGCGGGAGCTGGCCCGGCGGGGGACGACGGTCACCGTCGGCGCGGTGGCGCACGCCTGGGGCTTCCGCGACTCGGCCACCTTCGGCCGGGGGTTCCGCGCCGCGTTCGGCCGGACCCCCGACGAGGTGCGGCGCGGCCTCTGAGGGCTCCTATGCGCGGCGGCCGACGTCCTCGACGTCGAAGAAGGTGACGCTGACGCCGCCGGTGGCGAAGCTGCGGACGTCCTTCCCGGCGGCGACCCACTCGGGGGTGCGCATGGCCTCGGCCATCGCCTCGGCGGACTCGAAGTCGAGCTCGGCGACGAGGTAGGTGGCCGGCGGCTCGCCGTTGACGGCGGCGGGGCGGCCGAGGGTGTACCGCAGCACCCCTGGGACCTCGTTGATCAGCCGGACGTGCTCCTGGTAGCTCTCCTCGAAGACCGCCGCGTCGGCGGGCTGCCCGTACTGGACGACCATCCTGTGCACCATGCCGCCGAGCCAAGCAGGACGCCGGGCTGGTCGCAGCGGCCCTTCCGCACGGCGGCGCCCCGGGTGACCTCCTCCGCGGAAGCTCGTGCTCTGCCCACCATCCTGGGCAGAGCACGAGCTTCCGCAGGGGCAGTGTCCGGCTCGTCCTTCGTCCTCGGCCCACCGGCGTGGGCAGAGCACGAGGTTCCGCAGGAGCACACCCGGCCGGGCCGCCGGTGGGCGCTCACACGGTCGCGGGCACCCGCAGGTGCGCGATGGCGAGGTCCATCTCGGCGACGTCCACGATCTTGGCGCCCATCGCGCGGGCGAACTGCTCGCGCAGCGAGCGTGCGTGGCGGCGCACCAGCCCGAGGGCCTCGCGGGTCTCGAAGCTGGTGACGCTGACCGTCCGACCCTGCCGCCGGTCGACCAGCATGCTCAGGCTGCAGAAGCCGGGCAGCTGCTGGAGCTTGGGCATGAGGTTGATCCGGTAGGCGTCGAGCAGCTCGTCCACGTGGTTGGGCGCGATGCGCGCCCAGGTGACCTGCGCGCCGGCGCCGTCCCCGGCCGGGCGGTCGCGGTGCAGGATCGCGATCTCCCACTGGTGGACGTCGGCGGAGTGGCCGCCGAGGGTCTGCACGAGGTGCTCCTGGACAGTGCGGTCCTCCGCCGCGGTGGCGCGCATGGACTGCTCGTCGGTCCACGCGGTCGCGACGATGCAGCGGCCCCCGTCGTGGTCGGCGAGCACGGAGAGGCCGACGCAGCCGTCGGCCCTGTCCACGGCGGGTAGCACCTCCGCGCGCAGGTAGGTGATGCCTTTCTCGATGTCGTCCGGATTGCCGTGGATGCTGGTGGATCGCGCGTACAAGCGGCCGCTCCTCCCGGTCGGGCGGGTGTGACGGCGCTCACCCTCCCGCTGACCGGGCGGGGCAGCAAGCGGTCAGCCGGTGGCCTCCTCGGCGCAGGCGCAGCTGCCTCCGTGGCGGGTCTTCCGGCACCGACGTACGGGCACCGAGGGTGAGCGGCGCGCCGGGTCGCACTCCGGGCCGCCGAGGCACCTGTCGCCGGCGACACGCGGCTGCGAGGGTGCGCGGCTGACCCCTCGAGGTCCCCGACAGGGAGGAGCAGCCATGACTCCCTCCGCCGTGCGGTCGGCACCGGACATCCCGCGGATCCGGCACGACGAGGCGATGCGGCTGACCGCGACGGAGAACGCCCGGATGCTCGACCTCCTGCGACAGCTGGCCCCGGGGGACTGGACGGCGGCCACCGACTGCACCCGCTGGACGGTCCGGGACATGGTCGTGCACCTGATCGCGTCCGCGCAGGCGCAGGCCAACCCGGTGGAGTTCGCCCGCCAGGTGCTGACCGGGCGGAGACTGACCGCGCAGATCGGCGGAGAGCACTGGGTCGACGGACTCAACGAGGCGCAGCAGCGCGCCCGCACCGACTGGACCCCTGACCTGTTGCCGCGGCGCTGGGAGACGGCGGCGGCAGCGGCGCTGGCCGCCCGCCGCCGCATGCCGGCACCCGTCCGCGCGCTCCCGCTCATCCCGATGGGCACCGCGCTCGGCACCGACCTGGGCTGGAAACCGCTGGGGTACCTCTTCGACATGGGGTTCACCCGGGACGTGTGGACCCACCGGGTCGACATCACCCGCGCCGTCGGACGACCGATGACGCTCACGGCCGGGCACGACGGGCGGATCGTCGCTGACATCGTCGCCGAGTGGTCGCAGCTGCACGACGACCCGTTCACCCTCGAACTGGCCGGCGCCGCCGGCGGGACCTACACCGCGCGCGGCGGTGCCGCGCCGATCACGCTCGACGCGGTGGAGTTCGTCCGGATCCTGTCCGGGCGCGGCGAGGGCGGGGGCGTGCTGCGCCACAAGCTGCCCCTGTAGACGGCGGAGCCGGCACCCCGCTCCATCGGTCATGGGCGGCGCCGTCAGGCGGTGCCCTCGGCGGCGATCAGGTCGGCGACCTCCTGCGGTCGGGTCGAGCAGTCGTCGTCCGCGGCCGGCTGGTCGGCGGCGAGACCGGTCACGCCGGCGTCCTCGACCGGCTGGAAGCCCAGGCGCTCGATGTGCCGCGGCACCCGGTTCTGCGCGTTGACCACGTGGGAGCGGGAGAGCCAGCCGAGGCCGTCCTCGACGTCGAAGTCCAGGCCGCCCCCGGGTGCGCGCCGGACGTGCCCGGGGGAGGGGAGCAGGCCGACGAGCTGGACGGCCTGGGGCACGGGGAGGTCCTGCGGCGGGGAGTCGAAGTAGTACCAGCTGGCCGCGCAGACGCCGTAGATCGTGGGCCCGAACTGGGCGTAGTTGACGTAGAGCTCGAGCATGCGGCGGTCGTCGAGCGCCAGCGCGAGCTCGGCGGAGAGGCCGGCCTCGACGACCTTGCGCCACGCGCTCATCTCCTGGTTGAGGAACAGGTTCTTGGCGACCTGCTGCGGGATGGTGGAGCCCGAGGGGTCCTCCTCGCCGGCCAGGTGCGCCTCGGCGCGCGCCATGAGGGCGTCCCACTCGAAGGCGCCGGAGCGGTAGGGGAGGGCGGCGTCCTCGTGCGCGATGACGGCGGCGAGGAAGTTGCGGGAGACGTGCTCGACCGGCACCGACTGCTGGACGACGTCGCCCGGGTTGGCCGCCATGAACGCGGTCGTCGGCGGGTCGATCCACCGCAGGCACAGGACGACCAGCGCCTGGACGACGGCGACGGCGGCGAGCACCCGTACGAGGCGGCGGACGAGCTTCCGGCGGGGCCGGGGCGGTGCGTCCGGGCGGTTGCTGGGTGCCGGGCGCCGGGCGGGCTGTTCCGCCTCGGGGGCGGGCGCGTACGGGCCGGAGTCGTACGGCGCCGGGACGTCGTCCCATGGGGTGTCGTCCTGGGGCCGGGAGCGGCGGAGGCGCGGGAGGCGGGTGGTCAGCCGGCGGTCGGGCGGGACGTGGGCCATGGGTCTGGTGCTCTCCCCGGTCGACGAACCGTCATGGTACGGCTACCCATGGTGTCGAGCGGTGAGTTGCACGGCGCCAGGCGGTCTGCACCGCATGCAGACGACGCAGATCGACCTCGGCCCGCAGGTCGAGGTGCTCAAGCGGGTGGTCGCGGGCGTGCGCGACGACCAGCTCGACGGCCCGACGCCGTGCGCGGACACCACGGTGGCCGCCCTGCTCGACCACATCGCGGGCCTCGCCGTGGGGCTGCGGCTGTCGGCCGAGAAGACCCCGGACCCCTCGCCGCCGCGGGCCTCCGCCGACCACCTGCCGCCGCAGTGGCGCACGGTCATCCCCGCCGAGCTGGACGCGCTGGTCGCCGCGTGGCGCCGGCCGGAGGCGTGGGAGGGCGAGACCGCGGCGGGCGGGGTGACGATGCCGGCGGCGGGGATCGGCCTGGTGACCACCGACGAGGTGCTCGTGCACGGCTGGGACCTCGCGGTCGCGACCGGTCAGGAGTTCGAGGTCGACCCGGCGGCGGTGGAGGGAGCAACGGCGTTCGCCTCCCAGGTGGCTGCCGGACCGCCGACGCCCGGACTGTTCGGCCCGCCGGTGCCCGTGCCGGACGACGCCCCGCCACTGCACCGGCTGCTGGGCCTCACCGGCCGCGACCCGGACTGGCGCCCGCCGTCGGGGAGCAGTCAGCCCACGGGCTGAGGGGCCGGGGTGGTGGTCCCGCGGCGGCCGAGCCACGCGTCGGCCAGCCGGACCGTCAGCAGGGGGAGCAGCGCGATGGTCGCGAAGACGGCGGCCCCGGCGGCGGCCGTGCCCAGCCACTGGGCGGCGCCGAACCCGACGGTGCTGCCGATCTCCTCGCCGGCCACCCCGACGGCCGGCACGCAGAGGAACAACGCACCGGCGACGGGCAGCAGCCACCGCAGCCGGGAGGTGGTGAGGCCCGCGACCAGCCCGCCCGGGACCGCGACGGCCACGTAGAGCAGGAGGATGAACACCGTCCCGCTCCACGAGAACGACGGCGATCCGCCGCCGGCCAGGGTCACGAGCGCCATGAGCCCCCGGGACACCGCGCCTAGCACCACCCCGGCGACCACTGCCGCGAGCACCCCGAACCCGATCCCGCGCACCACTCTTCGTCCTCCCGCCGTTCCGATGGCGGCGGCACGGTACCGGCGGGGCGCCCGCGGAGGGGAGGCGTTCCGGCACCGCGTCGATCAGCCCACGACGAACGCGGTCAGCTAGGGCTCTGCCGTTCGCCGCCGGTTGACGGTCAGGGCGAGCACGTTGAAACCGTCGTCCTCGTCGTCCGGCGGCACATCCACGGTGTAGAGCCAGGTTGTGTCAGTGCGGTACTCCCATGTCTCCGCTTCTCGGTCCAGTCGTCGCGCATGGAAGGTGAAGGACCACCGCCCGTCTCCGTGGTGCGTCTCCTCGATGACGTGCGCGTGTTGCTGTGGGATGCCGTATGCCACTTCGTAGGTCTTGGGTGCCCCCTCCGGCCAAGCGACGCACGTGGCGGCGAGCGCTCGACGTAACGCCTGCTCCCGGGTGAGCGGCTCCGATCGACCAGTACGCCTCGCGAGGTCGGCCTTGCGTTTCAATGCCATGACCAGCGCGTCCAGGCGATTCCCGATCACCCCAGCAGCGCCTGCCTCGATGACGAACTCAAGAACAGCCCCGATGTCGAAGAACGCATAGTCGCCTCGAAGTTCTTGTTTTGGCGGCTCCTCTCCGGACACGGCCCACCAGTAATGACCGTGGCGAGTTCTGACCTCAGGCGTCGGCGCCTTCCGGCGCAACCGGGAAATCCCAGTCCGCTTCGTGACCGCGTCGCGTCCGATGTCCAGGAGTTCTTGCCGCGAGGGCGCCTCGGCCGACTCCTCAAAGGGAACCTCCGCGAACACCACCACTCGTGATTCCGTGTACGCCAAGTCGCCCACCCCTTGCGCACCTACAGAACATGGATCCTCCGGTCCCACTGTCGAGGTCCGATGTCCCGGACACCAGTACTCGTCGCCCACAGGCGCCCGGTCACGGCCTCAACTGGCACCCCACGGCTGGATCAGCCCACGACGAACGCGGTCGACTGGGGTCCGTCGTCGTCCAGGCACGCGCCGGTGACGACCACACTCCCGCCGTCCCCGAGCGGCGCGACCGCACCGAACACTCCGGTGCCCTCGCACAGCTTCGCCGCGCCGACGCGGTCGCCGGTCGCCAGGTCGACGGTGACCAGCTCCGCAGGAAACGAGAGGTCGGCCAGCGGGAACGAGACGAGCCGGCCGTCGGGGTCCAGGACGGCGTCGAGGGCGGTGTCGCCCGCGCCGTCGACCTCGACCAGCGTGCGCGCCTCGCCGTCCGCCACGGTGACCAGCCGGCCGACGGCGCGGGCCTCGCCGAGGTGGAGGGCGGCGACGACGGTGCCGTCCGGGGCGACCTGCAGGGCGGTCGCGGTGCTGCCCCGCTCGGGCACCAGCTCGACCGGGTCGCCGACCGGCCGCAGGTCGCGGTCGAGGAGCACGGCGACGGCGCCGGTGCCGCCCGCCGGGCGCTCGGCGGTGACGAGCGCGGCGAGGCCGCCGTCCGGTGGGAGGGCGAGGTGGGTGACCGGCCCGGGCGCCGCGCCGGAACCGAGCACCGTGCCGGTGGCGACGTCGACGGAGGTGACCACGGCGTCGCGTGCGGCGTAGAGGGTGCGGCCGTCGGGGGAGAGGGCGACGGCGGACGGGGGGCCGCCGAGGTCCCAGGGGACGGCGGTGACGTCGGTGCCGGGCGGGACGCGGGTGAGCTCGTCGTCCGCGACGAGGACGGTGCCGTCCGGTGCCACGACTACCTGCGCCGCCGAGGAGACGGCCGGGATGGCGCGGACGTCGGTCGCGACACCCGCGTCGCCGAGGGACAGCCGCACCAGCCAGCTCTGCGCGGCGTCCACGGCGCCGAGGAGGGCGACCGGCGTCCCGGCGGGGGAGGCGGCGAGGTCGTAGATGACGACGTCGCTGCCGACGGCGGCGTCCAGGTCGAGGGTGGCGACGAGCTCGCTGCGCTGGGGCGCGGGCCGGCCGTCCCCGCGCAGCTCGGAGGCGGTGCACCCGGCGGCCGCCAGGGCCAGCGCGAGCAGCACGGCGGTGCGGCGGGCGGCGGGCATGTCGGCTCCGGGCGTCGTGGGGGACGAGCGTGCGACGCGGGCGTGACCGGCGCAACTGCCGGTTCGGCTGGAGGACTGCCGATGAGAGGGGAGAGGCGGCGGTTAGACCACGACCCCCGTCGCCCGGGGGTGGCTCGCGCATGGCGACACGACAGGGACGGATCGGAGACGGTCTGGCGGCGCTCGGTGGCGCTCGTCCCGACGTCCTGGAGGCGGCGCCGGGCGCGCGGCCCCGGTTCGTCGCGCTGGGCGGCGTCCTGCTGAGCACCGGCGGGCTCGCCGTCGTCTCGGCGGCGTTCGCGCTGCACATGGCGCTGGGCGTGTGGTGGCCGTTCGCGCTGCTGCTCGGCATCGGCTGGGGCGCGGTCGTGGTCAACCTCGACCGGATGCTGCTGGTCGGGATGGCGCACGACGCGTCGCTGAAGCGGAACCTGGCGCTGGCCGTGCCGCGGGTGGGCCTGGCGCTGGTGCTCGGTGTCGTCGTCGCGACGCCGCTGACGCTGCAGATCTTCCACAAGGAGATCGACACCGAGATCGTCACGATGCAGGCCGAGGCCGCCGACGCCTACCGCACCGGCCTCGAGGAGGACGCGCGCTTCGCCGGCCTCCCGGCGCTGCAGGAGCGGATCGCCACCCAGGAGGCGATCGTGGCGAGCGGCGGGCTCAGCGACCCGGGCCTGGCCGGCGTGCACGACGAGGCGGCTGCGGCGCAGTCGGCCTACGACTCGGCGCTGGCCACCCAGCGCGAGCTCGAGGCCAAGGCGCAGTGCGAACTCGACGGCACCTGCGGCACCGGGGACGCCGGCACGGGCACCGCCTACGTGCAGGCGCGGGCAGCGGCCGACGCGCAGGTCGGCGTCGTCGCCTCGGCGAAGTCGGAGCTCGACGCGGCGGTGGCCGCGGCATCGGCCGCAGAGGCGCGCAGCGCCGACCTGGCCGCCACGTCGCTGGTGACCGACCGGGCGGAGCTGGAGCGGCTGACCGCCGAGCAGGACCGGCTGCAGGCCTCGTTCGACGGCACCAACGAGGGCTCCGGCGGCATCCTCGCGCGGCTGGAGGCGCTGGACCGGCTCAGCGACCGCAACACCACCCTGGCCGCGGCGAAGTTCATGCTGTCGCTGCTGTTCATGTGCGTGGAGATCCTGCCGGTGCTCATGAAGTTGCTGCTCAACTTCGGCCCGCCGTCGGCCTACGACCGGCTGGCGGCCCTGCGCGACAGCGGGGACGTCGAGATCGAGGAGCTGCAGCAGGAGTCGCGGTTGACCGTCGCCAAGGCCCGCGAGGAGATGCTCGTGATGGCCGAGAAGGAGCGGATCGACCGGCAGAAGGAGGTCGTGCTGGCCCGCCGCCGGGCGGCGCAGGCGCTGGCCGAGGAGGCCGCCCGGGCGGCTGCGCCGCCGGTCCGGCCCGCGACCGCCGAGGCGCCCGCGGTGCCCGAGCCGCGGCAGCCGTGGGACACGGGTCCGATCCGCCTGGCCCGCGCCGCCGCCCGGACCGTGAACTCCGTGCGCCGTCGTCCGGTCGACCGGGAGCCCGCCGGGGTCTGACTCCGGCCTGCTCCGCCCGGCCCCTCCGTGGTCTGATGCCTCTCGGGATCAGCCGGCGGAGGGGCCGGTTGCGTGTGGAGGGGTGTGCTCGTGACTGCTTCCGGCTCCGGCTCCGGCTCCGGCGAGGTGCTGCTCGAGGTCGACGGCGCGGTGGCCGTGGTGACGCTGAACGCCCCCGACCGTCGCAACGCCCTCACCCCGGACATGGCGCGCGAGCTGATCGGGCTGTTCGACGAGGTGGACGCGCGGCCGGAGATCGGGGCGCTGGTGGTCCGCGCGGTGGGCAAGTCGTTCTGCGCGGGCGGGGACATCGCGACGCTGACCGCCGCCGGCCGCGACCCCGCGGCGCCGGACGCCTACGAGGGCATGTCGGCGATATACGACTCCTTCTACCGGCTGGGGCAGGTGAAGGTGCCCACGGTCGCGGCCGTGCGCGGCTCAGCGGTGGGTGCCGGCATGAACATGCTGCTGGCGACCGACCTGCGGATCGTGGCGACCGACGCGCGGCTGCTGTGCGGGTTCCTCAAGCGCGGGATGCACCCGGGCGGCGGGCACTTCGTGATCCTGTCGCGGCTGATCGGTCGCGAGGCCGCGGCGGCGATGGCGCTGTTCGGCGAGGAGATCGACGGGACCCGCGCCGCTTCGTTGGGCCTGGCGTGGGAGGCGGTGGACCCCGACGCCGTGGAGAAGCGCGCACTCGAGCTGGCCGCGCGCGTGGCCACCGACCCGGAGCTGGCGCGGGTGGCGGTCGGCAACTTCCGTCGTGAGGTCGCGGGCGGCGCGGTCAGCTGGGAGGTCGCGACGCAGTTCGAGCGGCCGGCGCAGATGTGGTCGATGCGCCGGTCCGCTCAGGACTGAGCAGCCGCGGCGGCGGTGAGGGTCACCGTCTCGGTGATCGTGGCGGTCTGGCAGACCTCGCCGACGCAGTACTGCGCGTTGATCTCCACGTAGGTCGGCATCGGCAGGAACACCCGCAGCGCGCCGAACGAGGTCGCCGTCCAGGTGCTGGCCGTGCTGGAGCACGGCGCGAGGACGCCGAACGCGTCGCGCGCGATGTCGAGGCCCTGGACCTGGGCGACATTCCCGAACACGACCGCGTCGACCGTCGCGCTGCAGGTGATCGTGCCGGTGGCCACGACGGTCCCCGGTGCGGTGCCCATCTCGAGCGAGTCGAGGGTCACCTCGATGGGCTCGACTTGGTCGGGCACCGGGGCGGGGACGGGCGGCGCGGCGAGTGCGGACGGCGCGGCGAACATCATCGTGGCGACGACGGTGGCGACCAGGACCAGGGCACGGCGGATGTGGTTCGCGGACATGGCGGGCCTCCGAGGGGAAGGGGAGCGGCACGACGTCCACGTGGGGTGGCGTCGAGCCCCGGCACCGCGTCCGCGGACGCGGTGAGCCGGAGGTTCCTCGTGGCCGCCTCGCGCCGTCAACCGCGCCGCTGACCGTGCGTCAGCCTCCGGTTGCGCCGTGACGCACGGCCACGGCCGGTGTTCCTCAGTAGTCGCTCACGCCCATGACGTCGGCGATCCGCCGGGTGTCGACGTACTGCTGGAAGCGGACCACCTTGCCGTTCCGGACGTCCCAGATGTGTGCCACCTGGACGTCGAGGGGCTTCCCGGTCGTCCGGTGCCGGCTCGAGCGGTACCTGGCCTCGACGACGACCGTGTCACCGTCGCGGAGGAACCGGCGCGACTCGATGCGGAAGTCCTCGAACGACTCGGGGATCCTGGCGAAGACTCCCTCGAGCACCTGCTGCGGACCCACGAGGGCGTGGCCGGGGTCCCACGGGTTTCCCTCGGCCTCGTACCACTCGATCCCGTCGTCCAGCGCACGCATGACCGCGTCGACGTCGCCCTGGGCGAAGGCCTCGTACATGCCCTGGACAACCTCCAGGCTGGTGGCGGTGGTCTGCGTCATGGGTACCTCCTCCGGGAGTGGGGTGCCGACGGTAGCGAGACGAGAACGTCCGGAACGGCGCCTCATCCCGGCGGTCGAGGGGGCCAGCGCGCCCCGACGATGCGTGACCCAGCTGGAGCGCGCGGTGGCCGCCATCGGGCCGACGTCTCGACCCGGTTGACACCGGAGGAACTGCGGACGACGTCGCCGAGCGTGTCCGCCGGGTCGTCGGCGCCGGAGGCCACGGAGAGCAGCAGGCCGACGCCGCCGAGGAGACCCCCGGAGTCGGGGATCCATGCCGCCGCGCAGCCTGCCCACCAGCGACGTCCCGGGCGGTGTTCGTCGGTGCTCCGGATGACGGCCCGACGTGGCTCGCTTCGTGCTCTCCGGCCTCGAAGACGGACACTGCTGGGGAGAGTGACGCGGTCGGCGTCGGAGGCGCGGACGGCTGCGGGCGAACGACTCCCTCAGACGTGGATGACGTGGAGTCCGCTGAGGCCGGCGAGGACGTCGAAGTCGTCGTCCTGGGTCACGACCGGAACGTCATGGGCGAGCGCGGTGGCGGCTATCCAGGTGTCGTCGACGTCCATCCGCCGGCCCGACCCGGCGAGGCGCGGCCGGAGCTCGGCCCACACGTCTGCGACGGGCGCGTCGATCGGCAGGGGGTCCAGGTCGGCGACGGCCTGCAGGGTCGTGAGCCGGCGGGACCGCACCGAGAGATCCGCAGCGGCCAGGACGCCGGCCCGCAGCCCCGCTTAGGTGATCACCGGGACGGCGGCCTGCTCGGGCAACCGCGCGACGTCGAGCCCGCGGCCTCCCGGGCGATGAAGACGCTGGTGTCCAGCAGGCCGCGGGTCACTCGATCGGCCCGAGCCCGGAGAGGGCCCGCAGATCGTTCTCCAACCCGGGATCGGCCTGGACGCGCGCGAGCCGTTCGACCAGGAACGACCTGCCCGTCCAGTGCGACCGGCGGGTGCGGAGCGGCCCGAGCTCCGCGACCGGCTCACCGTTGACCGTGATCAGCACGGACTCGCCCGCGGCGGCGCGGCGCAGCACGCCGGCGGTGCCGTTGCGCAACTCCCGTGAGGCCACCTCCACGGCTGTCAGTGTGGTGCCTCCGGAGCACACCCGGGCTGAGATCGCGGTGGCAACGAGCCGGTGCGGTTCAGACCGTCTCGGGCACCCGCAGGTGGGCGAAGACCATCTCCATCTCCGCGACGTCGAGGATGTCGACGCCCATGGTGTTGACGCTCTCCTCCCGCAGCATCCGGGCCTGCTCCCGGGACTGCTCGAGGGCGGCGCGGCTCTCGAACACCGCCGTGCCGACGGCGCGGCCGCTCTCGCGGTCGATCAGCATGCTGAGGCTGCAGAAGCCGGCCATGCCCTGGATCCGCGGCATGATGCTGGTGCGGTACATGTCCAGCAGCTGGTCGGCCCGGGTCGGGTCGGTGCGGAGCCAGGTGATCCGGCAACAGGCGCCGTCGGGGGCCTGGTGGTCACGGTGCAGGACGGCGATCTCCCACTCGCGGACCTCCGGGTCGCGGGCGCCGGCCCCGAAGCGGTCGACCATCGCCTCGCGCATGGGGTGGACGTGCTGGTCGCTGGCCTGCATGGCCTGCTTGTCCTCCCAGGCCGAGGTGGCGATGTACTTGCCGCTCTCGCGGTCGCACATCATGGACAGCCCGATGCAGCCGTCCATGTCGCGCATCGCCGGCCAGACCTCGTCGGCCATGTAGGCGATGGCCTCGTCCATCGACGCGGGGAAGATCATCAGGGTGGTGGAACGGGCGTACATCTCCCGGCTCCTCTCGTGCCGTGCGGTCACGGGCGAGCCTCCTCGCCCGGGGCGGTGGACGACGGTGCCGAACGTCCCTCGCTACGTGCCCGTGCTGTCGTAGCCGGGCAGCCACCGCCGGACCTCGGCGTCGACCGCGACGGTCGCGCCGAGCGAGCACAGGACGCCGACCAGCTCGGCGGCCACCCGCTGCAGCAGCAGGTAGTGCGGCGGGATCGTCAGCCGGCGCTGGGTGCGGGCGGTGGCGCCGAGCGGGTCGGAGGCGCGGCGGGTCTGCTCTTGCATCCAGCTGCGCGTGAACCGGTACCTCTCGGTGCGGAGCGGCTGGAGGTAGGGGTCGAGCAGGTCTCGTAGCTGCTCCGCCGTCACCTTGGCCGGGTCGACCAGGTGCCCGGAGGCGATGCGGTGGAGGGTCGCGGCGTCACCGTCCCGGCCGGCGGCCAGCAGGGGGCCGAGGCGGTCGGGCCAGCCGTGCGGCATGGCCTGGGTCGAGCCGAAGTCGAGGACGCCGAGCCGCCGGTCGGGGAGGAGGCGGAAGTTGCCGGGGTGCGGGTCGCCGTGCACGCGGTGGGCTCTGGCGGGGCCGGAGGCGAGGAGGCGCACGAGGAGCTGACCGGCGCGGTCGCGGTCGTCCTGGGTGCCTGTGTCGATGACCCGCGACAGGGGAGTGCCGCCGACCCACTCGGAGACCAGTACCTGGCGCTGCACTCTGAGCACGTTGGGCACGCAGATGTCGGGGTCGCCGCGGTAGGCGTCGGCGAAGTCCCGCTGTGCCTGTGCTTCCTTCTGGTAGTCGGCCTCCTCGCTCAGTCGTTCGCGCAGCTCGGCGAACAGCTCCCGGGCGTCGAGACTGGGGGCCGCCGCCTTGAGGATCGGTGTCAGGACCTGGAGCGTGCCGAGGTCGGCGACCAGCGCCTCGGCGGCGCCGGGGTACTGGACCTTCACCGCGACCGGCGTGCCGTCGCGCCAGGTGGCGCGGTGCACCTGGCCGATGCTGGCGGCGGCGACCGGCTGGTCGTCGAAGTTCTTCAGGACCTGTCGCCAGTCCCGGCCGAGCGAGCGTTCCAGCTGCTCGTGGACCCGCGCGGTCGGCATGGCGGGCGCCGCCTCCTGCAGCTTTGTCAGGGTCTCTCGGTAGGGGCCGGCCAGTTGCTCGGGCAGCGCGGACTCCATGGCCGACAGCGCCTGGCCGACCTTCATGGCGCCGCCCTTGAGGTGGCCGAGGGTGGCGAACAGCTGCTCGGCGGTGCGCTGCTGCACCTGCGCGGCGACGACTTCGGCGGGGCGGCCGCCGATGCGCTTGCCGACCCCGAGGGCGGTGCGCCCGGCGTACGCGGCCGGCAGCGCAGCGAGCCGCGCCGTCCGGGCCAGGCGGCCCCGCGTCGGCCGGCCCTCGTCCGCGGAACCCACCATCGGACGGTAGCGCCGTCGGCGGGGTGCGCGTCCGCCCACTGCCGTCCACCCCGGCCGGGGGAGGGCTGCGGGCCGGTGAGGACGGGCAGATCAAGCGGGCGCTGGTGTCGGGCCGGGTGCTGTGCCACGAGCGGATCCGCGCGGCCCTGCTCCGGCACATGGAGAAGGACCTCGGCCCGCTGGCGCTGCCGCGGATCCCGCCCGCGCCGCAGCCGTTCACCGTCGCTGAGTACTTCCCGACCCCGGGTGTGACGCCGCCTCACGACCCGCGGCAGCACGCGGTGTCGCTGGCCTACGTGGTGCCGGTCGAGGGCGACTGTGCGCCGCAGCAGGACGCACTCGAGCTGACCTGGTTCACGCCGCTCGAGGCCCGCGACCCTGCTGTCCTCGCCGAGTTCGAGAACGGGCAAAGCACCCTTCTGATGCAGGCGCTGAACCACCTCGGCGTCTGACGACCGTCCCGGATCAGCTCAACCGGCGAGGGCCGGCTGCCACTGCTCGGTCTCCTGGGTCGCATACGGGCGCCAGATCACCTCGAACGCCTCGGCCGACTCGCTCGCCTCTCCGGCGTCGAAGTCGAAACCCCCCGTGTAGGACGCAGCCCAGTGCTCCGGCTCCTTGGCGGGAATGCCGTTGACGGCG
Organism: Geodermatophilus sp. SYSU D01186; assembly: GCF_054050215.1. Lineage (NCBI taxonomy): Bacteria > Bacillati > Actinomycetota > Actinomycetes > Geodermatophilales > Geodermatophilaceae > Geodermatophilus > Geodermatophilus sp. SYSU D01186. The sequence continues at coordinate 30,007 of NZ_JBJGYW010000012.1, forward strand.
TAGTTCGTCCCGTGCTCGGCGATGAACTGCTCGTAGGTCGAGATGGCTTCGGCTTCGGCCACTTCCCGGTCGGTGACGACGTTCACGATCAGCGCCGCAGTGCCGTCCTGGCGCGCGATGTCCTCGATGATCAGCTTGATCTGGTTCTTGTACTCGTCGGTGGAGTAGTCGAGCGGGCTGGTCAGCACCCAGTACTGATCCAAGGCGGCCGGGCCCACGTTCTCGTCGACCACGACGACCTCGTACGGCGGACCTGCGTAGGTGTACGCCCCGGGTGCAGGCTCCGCCGTCGGGGGCGTCTCGGACGGCTCCCCGCTGGGGACGGTCCCGGACGCCTCCGCGCTGGGAGCGGCCTCGGTCGGCGCTGCGGCCGGCTGGGTCCCGCCACCCAGCACGCTGGCCGCCACGATCGCGCTGACCAGGACGAGCACGACCAGGCCGCACGCCGCTGCCAGGGCGAACTGCTGCGTCGTCGAACTCAGGCGGCCGAAACCGGGCCAGTGCGCGGCGAGGAACGCGACGCACCGCTCCCAGGCGTTCTTCGGCTTCACTCGGCGGAAGGTGATCTCCGTCCGCAACGTCCCCGGGGTCTGGGTGTCCAGCTCCCAGCCATCCTTCAGCCACTTGGCGATCGTCCGTGCTTCGGTGCCGCGGAGTGCGCGAGCCGACATGTACTCGTACTGAACGTCATCGCCGGCGGTCGGCTGTGCGGATCGGGAATCGCTCTCGTCGGTCGTGAACACCGCGGGAGCGTAACGACGGCATTGCGCCGTCATGGGGACTTCTAAGGGAGCGCCCGGCCTTCCGCAAGAAGCATCGTGCAGATCGGTGACTGCGAGTGACGCACTTCCCCCGATCGCGAGAGCGGAGTGAACCGGTGAGATTCCTGGGAGCCGAAGAATGCGGAAAGTGACGGTCTCCGGGGGGTGGGCCGCAGGGGGCAGGCGGGTCGGTTGTGTTCTCCCGCGCCGGTGACCCGGATGGTCAGGCCCGGTCGAGACGCGCAGGTGGTGCGGGGCTACGTCGAAGATGGCCACATCGGGGAGCCGTGTGAAGCGCGCAGCGGAACCCGTCACGGATGCCCATGCCCGCTGGCGGGAGGCCTTCATGAACCAGAGGTCGGCGTGGATTGCCGGCCTCGCGCCGGCGTCCCCTCGTCCCGACCCGGCATGGCTACCAGGGGGTCGTCGGCTGGAGCACGGCCTCGGTGAGCGCCTGGGTGCGCAGGTCATTGACCTGCTGGTAGTCGGGGTCGGCGACCATGCGGCTGAACGCTTTGCGGGAGGGACAGCGGACGAGCAGGACGGCGTCCCAGTCCTGGCCCTGCTCGGCGACGAGCGGCGTGCCGCCGTCCCCGGCGTAGAGGCCCTCGCCGACGTAGCGGGGGAGGAAGGCCTCGGAGAGGGCCTTGGCGTATCGGTCGTAGGACTCGTGGCCGTCCTCGGCGACGTGCAGCAGCTTGAGCATGACGACGGGACCGCTGGGGTCCTCCTGAAGGAAGCGCTTGAGGTCGGCACCGCGGGGGTCGATCGCCATGTGCTGACGCTACTGGCGCTCCTCAGGCAGCGAAGTCCCTCAGACCGTTTCCGGGACCAGCTGGTGGACAACGGGGTGGTTCATCTCGGCGAAGTCGGTGATCCCGGTGCCCATGGCCTGGGCGAACGGCTCGCGCAGGTGCCTGGCGTGCTTGCGGACCAGCGCGAGGGCGTCGCGGGTCTCGAAGGCGGTGACGCTGTCCGTCCGCCCGGTGCGCCGGTCGACCAGCATGCTGAGGCTGTCGAAGTCCATCAGCTCCTGCGCCGCGGCATGAGGTTGTGTCGGTAGGCGTCGAGCAGCTCGTTGAAGTGGTTCGGTGCGATGCGGCCCAGGTGACCTGCGCGCCGGGCGCCCTTCCCGGCCGGGCGCTCCCGGTGCAGGATGGCGATCTCTCACTCCTGGATGTGGAGGCTCTGAGCGCCGAAGGCCTGCATGAGGCGGATGGGGTGGACGTCTTCGGTGGCGGCGCGCATGGCGTCGGCTTCGGCCCAGGAGGTCGTGACGATGCAGCGGCCGCTCTCGTGGTCGGTGAGCATCGACAGGCCGATGCAGCCGTCGATCTGCTGGATCGCCAGCATCACCTCGTCACGGGTGAAGGCAATGCCGGCGTCGAGGTTGTCGGGGTCGGCCTTGATGGTGGTGGATCGAGCGTGCATGGCGCCGCACCTTCCGCTCGTGGCGGCGCCCCGGTGGCATCGCCACTGGCGCACACCTTGGCTGTGATCGGTTTCTCCCGCAATGCCGTGATGGCCCGGGCGTGGATGCGCCGCCCGGCCGGCTCTGCAGGGGCGCGCCGGTCATCGGGATGCCGGGCCCGGACACGGGCGTCCCCTACGGTTGGTCCTGCGTCCTTCCCCGTCTTCCGGCGCGCTCTTGGCAGGTCCTTCGGTCGTTCTCGGCCGGTGACGACTGTGCCCGGCAGCACCCTGCGGTCGGGACGCCGAAACCGTCGTCCTGAGCCGAGGAGCTGCGCAGTGTTGTCCGGCATGCCGTCCAGCGGGATCTCCCGCCCGATGACCACCGGCAACCTGATGGCCGACTGCGAACGCTGGTGCCGGGACAACCTGCGCCGCCGCGAGGTGCCCGCTGCGAGCGGGACGACGCTCCGTCTGGTCGCCGCTCCGGTGGCTGCGCCGCCGGCCGCACGCCGCGGCAGCTTCCGCCCCGGCCCTGGTTGGCCCGGCATTCCGGTCGCGCGCACGGGCAGCTGAGGGCCGCCCAGATGGGGCAGCACTCCTGCGCGAGATCGTGGCGGCCGGCCTATGCGGCCGCCGAGCTTCGCGCTCTCGCCACCGGCGGCCGCGTCGAACCGGGCACCGCACCGCTCGTTGGGCGCTCGTGGTCTGGAGTCGAGGCGCCGCCTCTCCGCGTATGCACAAGGGTGCCGGTAAAGTCGACCGCTGACTGAAGGCCGGCACCGTTCAGGCTACTTCCGTGCTGAAATCAATACGAAAATGGCAACGCCCTCATCAAGTCGAAAGGCCGACCGTGGCTCTCCGGAAATCTGACCTCTACAGCTCGCTCTGGAAGAGTTGCGACGAATTGCGCGGTGGCATGGACGCAAGTCAGTACAAGGACTACATCCTCACTCTGCTCTTCGTGAAGTACGTCTCCGACAAGCAGAAGGCTGATCCGAACAGCCTCATCGACGTGCCGCCTGGGGGCTCCTTCGATGACATGCTCGCCGCAAAGGGCGACAAGGAGATCGGCGACCGCTTCAATAAGATCATCGCCAAGCTGGCCGAAGCCAACGGGCTGCGCAACGTTATCGATCAGGCCGACTTCAACGACGAGGAGAAGCTCGGCCGCGGAAAGGAGATGCAGGACCGCCTCTCCAAGCTGGTCACCATCTTCAAGGACCTGGACTTCCGAGGCTCACGCGCCGAGGGCGACGACTTGCTCGGTGACGCCTACGAGTACCTGATGCGCCATTTTGCCACCGAGTCCGGCAAGAGTAAGGGGCAGTTCTACACGCCGGCCGAAGTTTCGCGGATCCTCGCCAAGGTGGTCGGCATCGGGCCGAACACCCGCCAGGATCAGACCGTTTACGACCCTGCCTGTGGGTCCGGCTCGTTGTTGCTCAAGGCGGCCGCCGAGGCGCCGCGCGGCATGACGGTCTACGGCCAAGAGAAGGACAACGCCACCTGGGCGCTGTCCAAGATGAACATGATCCTGCACGGCAACGAGATCGCCGAGATTGAAAAGGGCAACACCATCGCCAACCCGCAGTTCACGAAGAGTGACCAGCTGCGGACCTTCGACTTTGTCGTTATGAATCCGCCGTTCTCCGACAAGGCCTGGACGAACGGCCTCGAGAACGACTACGGCCGTTTCGAGTACGGCCGTCCGCCGGAGAAGAACGGCGACTACGCCTTCCTGCTCCACGCCCTGAAGTCCCTCAAGAGCACCGGCAAGGCTGCGATCATCCTTCCGCATGGGGTGCTCTTCCGGGGCAACGCCGAAGCCACTATCCGCCGCAACCTGCTCAAGCGCGGCTTCATCAAGGGCGTCATCGGCCTGCCGACCAACCTCTTCTACGGCACCGGCATCCCGGCCTGTGTGGTAATCCTCGACAAGGAGAACGCTCAGGGCCGCACTGGCGTCTTCATGATCGACGCCTCGAGGGGTTTTATGAAGGACGGCAACAAAAACCGCCTGCGTAGCCAGGACCTGCACAAGGTTGTCGACACCTTCAACAAGCAGATCGAGATCGACCGCTACTCGCGCATGGTGCCGATGAGCGAGATTGCCGACCCCAAGAACGACTACAACCTCAACATTCCGCGCTACATCGACTCCTCCGAGCCCGAGGACCTTCAGGACCTCGGCGCCCACCTGCACGGCGGTATCCCCGACCGCGACCTCGATGCCCTGCAGAGCTACTGGGACGCGTTCCCGCAGCTCCGCAGCCAGATCTTCACGCCGAACCGCCCCGGCTACAGCGACCTCGCTATCGATGTCAGCGCGGTGCAGCAGGCCATCTTCGATGCCGCGGGCTTCCAAAAGTTGCGCGACGAAGCCGCCGGCATCATCGAGGACTGTTTCGGCGCCCACCGTGATGCGCTCGTAGGCATCACCGCCGACACCAAGCCCAACGACCTGATCGCCAACCTCGGCGACGACCTGCTGCTCCGCTTCAAGCCGATACCACTACTCGACGAGTACGACGTCTACGAGCAGGTCATGTCGTACTGGCACGACACCATGCATGACGACGTTTACCTGATCATGAGCGACGGCTGGCTGGACGCCGCCAAGCCTCGCAAGGCCATCGAGGACAAGGAACGGAAGCTCTCTGAGACTCCCGATCTGGTAATTGGTGCTGGCCGCAGTGCCACCAAGTACAAGATGGATCTCATCCCGCCTGCCCTGATAGTCGCGCGCTACTTCGCCGCCGAGCAGGCCAAGATCGACGAACTCGCAGCGGCAGTCGAGGAGGCCTCGCGCGCCGTCGAGGAGTACATCGAGGAGCACGCCGTCGAAGACGGGCTGCTGGCTGACGCCATGGACGACGACAAGGTTTCCAGGGCGCTCGTGGCAGCGCGCCTCCGCAGCGCCAAGCGTGAGAAGTCCGACGCCGACGAGATTCAGGCACTTGAGCACGTCCTTGGGCTCTACGATGCGGAAGCTGCCGCGAAGAAGAACGTCAAGGAGGCGCAGGCCAAGCTCGACCTTGCCACGCTCAAGAAGTACGGCGGCCTTACCGAGGACGACGTCAAAGCGCTAGTGCTCGACGATAAGTGGAAGGCTGTCGCTTTACAGCGCGTGACTGGCGAACTTCAGGCCCTCACGCTCGATCTCGTCGCACGCATCGAGCAACTCGGTGAACGCTATGCAGCGACAGTCAGTGATCTAGACGCGGAGTTGGATAAGCTCGAAGCCCATGTTGCAGATCACCTTGCAGCCATGGGGGTCGAGGCATGACCTCGACATGGGCGCTGTCGAGCGTCGGTGAGCAGTTCGATGTCCAGCTTGGGAAGATGCTTGACGCGGCCAAAAATGTGGGCGTCCCAAAGCCATACCTGGGTAATCGAGCCGTTCAGTGGGGGCGGATCGATGTGTCGGCTAGGGGCGTTGTGCCAATGAGTCGCTCAGATCTCCAGCGTTATCGATTGCGAGACGGTGATCTCCTAGTCTGCGAGGGCGGCGAGGTCGGACGAGGTGCAATCTGGCGAAATGAACTGTCCGAATGTTACTACCAGAAGGCCCTTCATCGACTTCGCCCAAAGAGTGGATACGATGTTCGTCTGATGCTCGCGTTGCTGGCTTACTGGTCCTCAACGGGTGCCTTTGCTGACTTTGTGACACAGACGAGTATTGCTCACCTTCCGCGTGAGAAGTTCATCCAAATGCCGCTGCCGCTGCCGTCGGAGCTCGAACAGCGCCGGATCGGCGATGTACTCCAGGGCATCGATGACCTCATCAGTACCCTTGAGCGCCTCGTCATAAAGAAGCAGGCTGTCAAGCGGGGCATGATGCAGCAGCTCCTGACCGGTCGCACTCGGTTGCCGGGATTCGAGGAGGCATGGCGGCAGGTAAGCCTCGGGTCTGTTGCCACTGTAACGATGGGTCAGTCGCCAGTGGGATCGTCTTACAACTCTGGCGGTCTGGGCCTGCCCCTAATCCAGGGCAACGCCGATATCAAGAACCGCGCAACTATTGACCGAATCTGGACGACTGCACCAACAAAGACCTGTAACGCTGACGATGTACTGCTGACGGTTCGTGCGCCGGTTGGCTATACCGCTGTTGCGTCCAAAGCAAGTTGTCTTGGGCGGGGTGTTTGCGCGCTTAACGCTAAGGCTGACAATCGATTCCTATTCCACGCTTTGGTTTATGCCGAGCCTGCGTGGGCGCTGTATGAGCAAGGTAGCACTTTCACAGCCGTGAACTCGAATGAGGTGCGCTCGTTTAGTCTCGCCTGGCCATCGGACGCCGAAGAGCGCGCAGCGATCGCGAATCTGCTCGACGATGTAGATCGCGAGCTTCTACTCCTAGACATCCGCCGCACCAAGGCTCGGGACATCAAGAGCGGCATGATGCAGCAGCTCCTGACCGGGCGCACTCGCCTGCCCGTGGAAGCAACATCGTGAGCGACGGCAAGTCTGTTCGGCTTTTCCTGGCTGACGGCACGCCCGGCGGGCTGCTGACCGCGGAGATCATGAACTGGACCGGACATGTCGTGGCGGCGCCGCGGTCAGATCTCGCGGCGCTCCTAAAGCGCCCGGAGGCCACGCGGACCGGCATCTACATCCTGCTCGGTGACGACCCAGACAGCGTCGGCGGGCAGATGGCGTACATCGGCGAAGGCGACGACGTCAGCAAGCGCCTGTATCAGCACGCTCGCTCGGAAGACCAGAACGGCAAGGACTTCTGGGATCGAGCCATCGTACTGACCAGCAAGGACACCAACTTGACGAAGGCGCACGCCCGCTACCTGGAGAGTCGGTTCATCACGCTTGCCTTGCAGGCCAGCCGCGCGCGGCTCACCAACGGCACGACCCCGCCGCCCATCGTCCTGCCCGAAGCTGACGTGTCGGACATGGAGTACTTCATCGAGCAGGCCAAGATCGTGCTGCCCGTGCTCGGGGTGAACATCTTCCGGTCGCCGAAGACGACGTCGCGTGTGCCGATCGCCGAGCCGACCTCCAGTCGGACGAATTCGCCGGTGTTCGAGATGCTCCTGAAGAAGTCGGGCATCACCGCGACTGCGCAAGAAGTCGACGGCGAGTTCGCCGTGCTTGAAGGCTCGGGCGCCCGACTCAAGTGGACCGGCGTTGTCGGCCACAGCTACGCGGGCCTGCGGGCAAAGCTGGAGCAAGACGGCACGCTCGTGCCAGTGCCCGATGGTTCGGCCATGCGCTTCACCCGCAACCACGTGTTCGCTAGCCCTAGCGCCGCGGCTGCCATCGTCGCCGGTCGCACCGCCAACGGCCGGGCTGATTGGTTGGTGCAAGGCACGCGCCGTACCTACGGGCAGTGGGAAACGGAAGGAGTTGAGGAGGCGATGCAGAAGGAGGTTGGTAATGAGTGATGTCGGTCAGATCGAACGGAAGGCCCAGGACCGCGTCGTCGCGCTGCTCCGCGACCAACTCGGCTACGAGTATCGCGGCAACTGGGAGTACCGCGAGCAGAACGCCAAGATCGAGGTCGGCCAGCTGACACAGAACCTCAAGGCACGCGGCTACGACGACAACGTCATCACCCGAGCACTCGACCAGCTTGGCAAGGCCGCCGCGGTCGGTGCCGGTCACGACCTCTACGAGGCCAACCGGGACGTCTACGGGCTGCTGCGCTACGGCGTGAAGGTGAGGCCGGGCGTCGGCGAGCAGACCAAGACGGTGTGGCTGATCGACTGGACGAACCCTGAGGCCAACCACTTCGGCATCGCCGAGGAAGTCACAGTCCTCGGCCAGCACACCAAGCGGCCTGACGTGGTGCTCTACGTCAACGGCCTGGCGCTCGCTACGCTGGAGCTCAAGCGATCCAAGGTCGCGGTGTCGGAGGGGATCCGACAGACCATCGGCAATCAGAAGCCGGAGTTCATCCGGTCCTTCTTCTCCACCGTCCAGTTCGTCTTCGCCGGCAACGACGTCGAGGGCCTCCGCTACGGCGTCATCGACACGCCTGAGAAGTACTGGCTGGAATGGAAGGAGCCGTCCGACGTCGGCGACCCGCTCGACCGGGCGCTGCTGCAGATGTGCCAGAAGCAGCGCTTTCTCGAGCTGATCCACAACTTCATCGTCTTCGACGCGGGCACCAAGAAGGGCCCGCGCCACAACCAGTACTTCGGCGTCAAAGCCGCCCAGGAGCGGATCGCCAAGCGTGAGGGCGGCATCATCTGGCACACCCAGGGCTCGGGCAAGTCCCTGACGATGGTGTGGCTCGCCAAGTGGATCCGCGAGAACCAGCCCGACGCCCGCGTACTGCTTATCACCGACCGCAGCGAACTCGACGAGCAGATCGAGAAGGTGTTCGGCGGCGTCAACGAACAGATCTACCGCACGAAGAGCGGCGCCGACCTCATCAGCACCCTCAACGCGAGTGAGGAGTGGCTGATCTGCTCACTCGTCCACAAGTTCCGGGCCGCTGACACAGACGACGAGGACGACGAGGCGACCGCCGGCTTCATCAAGGAGCTGCAGGCCCGCATCCCGAAGGACTTCAAGGCCAAGGGCAACATCTTCGTCTTCGTCGACGAGGCCCACCGCACCCAGTCCGGCAAGATGCACCAGGCGATGAAGCAGCTCCTGCCGGAGGCCATGTTCATCGGCTTCACCGGCACTCCGCTGCTCAAGGCCGACAAGGCCACCAGCATCGAGACCTTCGGCTCGTTCATCCACACCTACAAGTTCGATGAGGCCGTGGAAGACGGCGTCGTGCTCGACCTGCGCTACGAAGCCCGCAACATCGACCAAGAGCTGACCAGCCCCGAGCAGGTCGACAAGTGGTTCGAGGTCAAGACCAAGGGCATGACCGATCTGTCGAAGGCCGAGCTCAAGAAGCGCTGGGGCACGATGCAGAAGGTCGTCTCCTCCGAGCCCCGCGCCAAGCGGATCGTCAACGACATCCTGCTGGACATGGAGACCAAGCCTCGCCTGATGGATCGGCGCGGCAATGCCATGTTGGTCGGTTCCAGCATCTACCAGGCCTGCAAGTTCTACGAGATGTTCGTGGCCGCCGGCTTCAAGGGCAAGTGTGCCATCGTCACCAGTTACGTCCCGAACGCCAGCGAAATCTCTCAGGAAGACGCCGGCGCGGGTAAGACCGAGAAAATCCGCCAGTACGACATCTACCGCAAGATGCTGGCCGACTACTTCGACGAGCCGGAAGACACCGCCGTCGGCAAGATCGAGGAGTTCGAACAGGCGGTCAAGAAGCAGTTCATCGAGAACCCCGGCCAGATGCGGCTGCTCATCGTGGTCGACAAGCTGCTGACCGGCTTCGACGCCCCGAGCGCGACCTACCTCTACATCGACAAGAGTATGCGTGACCATGGCCTGTTCCAGGCCATCTGCCGCGTCAACCGCCTGGACGGCGACGACAAGGACTACGGCTACATCGTCGACTACCAGGACCTGTTCAACTCGCTCGAGTCCGCCATCACCAACTACACCTCAGGCGCCCTGGATGGCTACGAGAAGCAGGACATCGAGGGACTGCTGTCGGACCGCATCGAGAAGGCGCGCGACGATCTTGATGAAGCACTCGAACGCGTCCGGGCGCTCGTCGAGGCTGTGGCGTCGCCGAAAAACACCTTGCAGTACCAGCAGTACTTCTGCGCCGTCGAGCAGGGCAACGCGGAGCAGCTCAAGGCCAACGAGCCGAAGCGGGTCGAGCTGTACAAGGCCGTCGCCGCCGTGACCCGCGCCTACGGCAACCTCGCCAACGAGATGAGTGCCGCCGGCTACAGCGTGGCCGAGGCCGAGGCGATCAAGAAGGAAATCGCGCACTACGTCGACGTCCGGGCCGAGGTGAAGCTCGGTGCCGGCGAAGACGTCGACTTTAAGCAGTACGAGGCCGGCATGCGGTTCCTGCTCGACACCTACATCCAAGCCGGTGCCTCTCAGGTCATCTCCAACTTTGAGGACGCAGGCCTAATCGACCTGATCGTCAAGCTCGGCGCGGAGGCGATCGACAAGCTGCCCGCTGGGATCAAGAAGAGCCCTGAGGCGGTCGCAGAGACGATCACCAACAACATGCGCAAGGTGATCATCGACGAGCGGGCGATGAATCCGAAGTACTACGACAAGATGTCCGAGTTGCTCGATGCCATCATCGAGCAGCGTCGTCAGCAAGCCATCGACTACCAGGAGTACCTGGCCAAGTTGCTGGACGCGGCGAAGAAGCTTGGGACGAAGGAGTCGGATACCGCCTATCCCGCCTGGGCGAACAACGGCGCGCGCCGCGCCCTGGTGGACTTCGGCTGGCCCGACCCTGCGATGCCAATTCTGGTCGAAACCGCGATCCTGACGAGCAAGCCGCACGACTGGGTGGGCAACACGCTGAAGGAGAAGGTCGTCAAGCGTGCGATCGGCCGCACGCTGCCCGAGGGCTTCGACCGCCTCGACGAGTTGTTCGACCTGGTGAAGGCGCGGGATGAGTACCGCTAACGCCTACCTCAGCGTCCGCGGCATCGACATCGACGTCGTCTACAAGGACATCAAGAACTTGCACATCGGCGTCTACCCGCCGACGGGCCGCGTGCGCGTGGCCGCCCCGAAGCGGCTCGACGACGACCAGGTGCGACTGGCCGTCATTCAGCGGCTGCCGTGGATCAAGCGGCAACGCGAACAACTGCAGGCGGCCGAGCGCCAGTCCGAGCGCGAAATGGTCACGGGGGAGTCCCACTACGTCTGGGGCGCGCGGCATCGCCTCAAAGTGGTCGAGCGACCCGGCCGCGCCCACCTGGAGCTTGACGGCAGCCGGCTCCTGCTCTACGTCCCGCCGGGCACGAGCACGGCGCGTCGCCGCGACCTCCTCGATCACTGGTACCGGGAGCAGCTGCGCCACGCCATCCCCGCCGCGATCGCCACGTGGGAGCAAAGGCTCGATGTCTCCGTGCCCAAGTGGAGCGTCCGGCGCATGAAGACCAAGTGGGGCTCCTGCAACCGCGAAACCGGACACCTCTGGTTCAACGTTGAGCTCGCCAAGAAGCACCCGGACTGCTTGGAGTACATCGTCGTCCATGAGATGACGCACTACCTCGAACGGAATCACGGGGACCGTTTCGCGAAACTCATGGATGGCTTCATGCCGGACTGGCGCAGCCGCCGCGATCAGCTGAACGACGCGCCGCTCGGTCATGAGCAGTGGCTCGAGCCTCCGTCGAAGGCCAGCCCGAAGTAGTCCGGCGACCGCGCACTCGGATCTTGGACTCGACTGCCACGGCGATGGCTTGACACGCGCGGTCAACTGCCGACCGCTGTCGACGACTGCCCCACTCATCGGAATGACACCTATCCGGCACGAGTGATCCAGACCGCTGGCTGTGATTAGCTGATGACGTTCTGTAGCAGGAGGTGGATCTAGGAGTCAGAGGCCTTGTTCGGGTATACGGCGGAGCAGGTCAAGATGAGCTACGGGTACCACCCTGAAGCGCAGGATGCGGCGGAGCTCGCCGCCCTGGTCCCCGGCCTCGAAGCCTTGTTCGTCGGGCCGCCTCGGTTGGAGCAGCGCGATCTCTTCGGGCAAGTCCGCCATCTCGGTCAGGCCGATGTTGAGCTTCCCGAAGGCGTCTACTGGTTCTCGGGGGGAGCGGAGACCAGGAGCTTGATCGTCTCTCGTGGAGCGCCGCCCGGGACCAGCCAGCACGTCCACGCAGATGCGCTTCCCGATGACCACGCACTGCGTGACGCGGAGGCGTGGTTGGACCACCTGTGGTCGCTCGGAACCGATGTGCCTGCCCCGAAGTTCGGGGTCAACGACGACGTCATGGTGGTCAGTACCGGTCGAGACCATCCCATACGGGGCCGCCGATTCAACGCTGGAAAGTGGATCTACGACCTTCGTGTCGACGGACGTCAGGTCGCCTACGGCGAAGACATGCTTGCCGAGCTTCAATCCAGTGACACGGTGTTCGACTGGATCAAGCAGGCGCCGGACACTGCCCGCCGACTGAGCGCAACGCTGACTCGGGAAAAGCTAGCCGGGGCTTTCACGGACACCCTGTTCTCGTTCCGCGCGACACGAACCATCTTTCGCGCTTACCAGTTCCGCCCAGTCATCCGCATGCTGGAGTCGGGCAAGTCGCGCATCCTCATCGCTGATGAGGTCGGCCTCGGCAAGACCATCGAAGCTGGTCTCGTTTGGACGGAGCTCGAGGCGCGCAAGTCCGCAGATCGGGTTCTTGTCGTCTGCCCTGCATCGCTGATCGCTAAGTGGCGTCGCGAGATGGAGGACCGGTTCGGATTCCAGCTGATCGAGCTCTCAGGCGCAGTGGCCACCGAGTTCGAGCAGCGGGCGCGGGAAAACCGCCTGCCTCGCCGATTCGCCTACGTCGTGAGCCTCGAGCGATTTCGCATGTGGCAGTCGATGGAGGAGCTAGCCGATCTGGTCGGCCCATTGAGCCTCGCCATCGTCGACGAGGCGCACAACATGAGGAACGCCAGCACGGCGTCCCACCAAGCCGGCTCGCTGCTGAGCGAGTGGGCCGAGGCCCTCGTACTGCTGACTGCGACTCCCATCAACTTGCGCAATGAAGATCTGTACAACCTCTTGGAATTGCTCGCGCCAGGCGACTTCGGGGACGCGGGCTCTCTAGAGCTCCAGCTGCAGCCGAACGTCGTCCTCAACCGCGTGGGCAGCCTCCTCGCCGCCCCTGATGTCGCTGGCGTCGATCGCGTGCGCGTGCTGGACGAGATGCGGTCGCTGGCCATGGGACGCCCGCTGGTCAAGCGAGTCGAGTTCGAGTCCTTGCGGGACATCGTCGGGCGGGACAACCTCAGCGCTCGTGACATCGTGCAGGCACGGCGCTACCTCTCCGAGCTGAACGTCCTCTCCTCGGTCTTCACCCGCACACGGCGGGTGGAGGTCGATGAGAAGAAGGCGGTGCGGAAGGCCATGGACACTCAAGTCGCATGGACGCCGGCCGAATCTCGGTTTTACGACGAGTACGTCACCTGGTGCCGCAATCGCGCGGCGGCCGCCGGTCAACCCGCCGGCTTCGCGATGCAGATGCCCTTGCGTCTGGCATCTGCTTGCTTGCCCGCCGCTCGGAACGCGGTGTTGCGGTGGAGCACCGAAGAGGTCCTCGCCGACGAGGACTCGACCAGCCTGCCATCGGCGTCCACACCTCCGATGCTCAGGCCGCACATCGAGCTCGTGCACGCCGCCGAAGCGATCGACGGCGTCGACAGCAAGTTCGACGCCGTCGTCCCAAAGCTCTTGGAGGTCATCGACTCGGGTCGCCGGGCGTTGCTTTTCACCTTCTCGCGTCCGACCCTCGCGTACCTGGAGAGGCGCCTCCGGGACCGGTGCCGAGTGGCTGTCCTCCACGGTGGCATCGACCGTGATCGCCGAAACCAGGTCATGGCGGAATTCCGTGATGGCCACTACGACCTCGTCCTCGCCAACAAGGTGGCCAGCGAGGGACTGGACTTCGAATTCTGCTCGGTGATCGTGAACTACGACCTGCCGTGGAACCCGATGGAGGTCGAACAGCGGATCGGACGCATCGATCGAATCGGTCAGCCGGAGGAGCAGATCTCCATCCTCAACGTCTGGTGCCCGGCGGCTCTCGACGACCGCATCAAGCAACGGCTCCTCGCCAGGATCGGCGTCTTCGAAGGCAGCATCGGGGCTCTCGAGCCGATCGTGACAGACCACCTGAAGGCACTTCAGGACGTCGTGTTCGACTTCGATCTCAGCGACGCCCAACGAGCGGCCAAAGCGGACCGTGCACTGGCCGCCATCGAGGAGCAGCGGAGCAGTCTCGAAGGCCTCGCGACGGCCACACCGTTCCTGCTCGGGGCGTCCACTGACGATGTCGCGGGCCTGGAACGCGACCTCGTGGCCTCCGGGCGGTACGTCGGTGCCGCTGAGCTGCTGCACCTCCTTGAAGACTGGGCCTCCCTGTGCCAAGCGTCGCCGCCAGTGGTGGTCGACGGGGGCGCGGGCTTACGCCTCCGAGGCAACCGCGACATGGCCGACCGGCTGAATCGGCTGGTGGCCGAGGAACGACTGAGCCGGGACGAAGCCGCCCGTTACGAACGCGCTCTGCGGAACGAGGAGGAGCTGCACCTCGTCCTGGATCAGGAGACCGCGCGGACAAGTCAGACGATGGACCTGCTCTCGGCACGGCACTCGCTCGTCCTGGCGGCCGCCAACGTGCCCGAGCAACGTCAGGCCCGCTTCGCGGCCATGCGCGTGCCGGCCCGAGGGGAGCTGCAGCCCGGGACCTTCGTCGTCCAGCTCGCGGTCGCGCGCTGGGAGGCACCACGCGCTGGCCAGGAGATCTGGGGCACGGCCGTGGGCACTGACGGCCGCCTCGTCGGGGAGCAGTACGTCGATGTCCTCCTGGCCCGCCTGGCGACGGGGGAGCTGCAGGAGGGGACGCAGCCGGTGCCCCCAGCGCTCGAAAAGTGTGTGGACGTTCTCCAAGGACTCATGGACGACCGGATGCTCCGCGAGAACGAGAAGCGGAGGAGCGCGATCGCCGCGCTCATCGAGTCTCGGCGGATTCTCCTCGAAGACCAGCACGAGCGGGCGCGCGCCTCGATCCGAGCCCGCCGGCGGACCGCCCTCGAGCGCGGCAAGACGCGGGGCGTGAAGCTCTTCGACAGCCAGCTGGCGCGCCGAGAAGAGGCGCACCGCCAGACGCTCAACGACCTCGACAAGACCGGGGCCCCGGACGTGACGGTGTCCCCGCTGGCCATCTGCGTCGTCGAGGTGTGCGAGTGAGCCCGCAGGACCCAGCTGTCCTGGCTGACGAGCGGGCGCGCAACAAGCGGTACGTGCAGACCCTGACAGACAAGGCCAACCGAGCGGTCAGGGTCGCTAAGCCTCGTGTGTCTGGACCCGCCAGGGGCCGCAAGGGCGTGGTGCAACTGGACCGCCCGGTGCCCCAACCCTTCGTCGGACGGATGGGCCTGAGTGCCCCCGATCCGCTCCTGGGAACGGACAGCATCTACGTCGGGCAGTGGTACGCCCGGGAACGAGACTTCGTGGTCGTCAGTTGGGCGGCCCCGGCAGCCGACGCGTTCTACGGCCATGGCCCCGGTACCGACTTGATCGGCGAAGTGCAGATCACGCGGATCTTCACTCCTCGTGGCGATGACATCGTCGGGTACGACGACGAGCGGCGGGATAAGGGCGCAGGAGAGACAGCCTTCGACCGAAAAGCGACGCTCGCTGTGCCACGGCCGCCAGCGCGAAGTCAGTCGGCTAGTGCTCCGGCTGGGGGCTCTCGGCAAGACTCGGCGCCTTCGCCGCAACCGGTGAAGCCAAGCCACCAACCCCCGCAGCGCGCGACCGTCCCAGAACCGGCTGCCGCTGGACAGAATGCAGATGAGGGAGGCAGCGGCACCCGCGTTCCCGATGCAGTGGCCTTGCGGCACAGGGAAGTGCTGCTCAGGACACTCGCTCAACCGCGACGGACCGAGCTTCGCCAGGTCCTCGCAACCCTCCAGCCTCGTCAGCACGACCTCGTCAAGTGGGATGCGGGGGTGCCCCTCGTGGTGCAGGGGCACCCCGGTGCCGGGAAGACGATCGTCGCGGTTCACCGCGCGGCCTTCCTCGTGCACCCTGAGCGGGAGGGCGAGGCCATCAACGGCAAGGTGCTGCTGCTGGGCCCCACGAACTACTACGTGCGGCACACGTCGAAGGCGGTACGCGCACTCGTTCCCGACGGCGGTGTCATCGTGCGCAGTCTCCGCGACATCTTCAGAAGGATCGTCCCCGAGCTGAACGACGGGCTAGATCCCGAGAGTGGCCACTCTGCGACCTATCGGGATTTCGACTTTGAGCTCTGCACGTTGGTCGACGCTGTCGCGGCTTCCCTACGCAGGCGCGGGCGGTTGGAGACGGCGAAGTCCAGGACAGAGGCGGGCAGACTCATCTACGACCGGCTGAGTCGCAACGTGCATCTCGCGCCGCCTGACTGGCATGCGTATCTGCGGTCCTTGCCGGACTGGGGCGTCGCCTTGCGCTCGGAACGCCTGTCGCCTCTGATCGCGTACTGTGCGCTGGCCTCAGGGATGCACCGGTTCGAGTCCCCGGGCCACGTGATCGTCGACGAAGCTCAAGACATGCGCCCGATCGAGTGGCGCATCCTGCGGTTGCTCGTCCGTGCTGATGCTGGCTGGACTCTCGTCGGTGACATGAACCAGCGCCGCTCGGACCACAGCAGCATGTCGTGGCAGCAGAGCCTCGAGTTCTTGGATCTTGCCGTGGACACGCATATCGAGGACTACAAGAGCGTCTTCCGCTCGACGACAGCGATCCACAAGTTCGCTGGCCACTTGCTGCCACGACACGAGCGCCACGGCATGGCTGTGCAGGAAGAGGGCAGTCGCCCGGTCACGTGGAAGGTCCGGTCCGCGGACATGCCGACGGCCGTTGTCGCAGCGGCGTCCAAGCTGGCCAGCGACCACGCTGGCGGGACGGCTGCTGTCATCGGCGTGGAGGCGATTCCGCTGCGGGCGGCATTCGCAGCGCAAGGATGGAGGGCTCGCACCGCGGGCAGCGACGAGTACTCGGACGGGCGGCTGACGGTGCGAGTGCTTTCAGCCGATGACGCGCGGGGTTTGGAGTTCGACGCCGTCGTCGTCGTTGAACCAGCTGACTTCCGCAAGAACCTGGGACGGCACGGACTCCTGTACACGAGCCTCACTCGAGCCAATCGCTCGCTTGCGGTCGTGCATGCGAAAGCGCTGCCGGATGAGCTGCGGCGCGCTCCAGCTGACCGGCTCGACCGGTAGTCGCAAACGACCGCCGGGTCCGACCACGCCCGTGTGGGGGCCTACCGGGCCTTGTAACGGCGCGTGGCGGTTCCGCCGCGTCAGAAACTCGTGGCAGTCTGCGGCGGCGGTAAAGCATCTTGAGCGAAGGAGTTGTTGGTTGTCTGCGGTGCTCGTCTTCCTGCACGGAGTTGGCAACGGCGATCCGCAGGGGTCCTGGCTCAAGGAGCTCAACCGCGGCCTCGTCGAGGCGGGATACGACCCGCTCGAGAAGTCGCAGACGGTCGCGCCGCGGTACAGCGACCTGCTCGAGACCGACGGGGTCCGGGCTTCTCTGCCCGCCCGCACGTACTCGGCGAAGGACGAGGACGCTCGCAGGCGAGACTATAAGCGCCGGCAGGCACGGGTCAGCCGGCTCGTCGGGCACGACCCCGACGCCTGGACGGCAGGACTCGAGGCAGTGCCGGAAGTCGTCGTCGACGTAATGCAGAGGGCCGTCGTCGACTTGCAGGTCGGCCAGCTCGGCCAGGTCGACAGGTACATCGACAACGAAGGACTTCGGGGCGCGATCCTGCGCCGCGTCCTCGAGACGCTCCCGGCTGAGGGCGACATCGTGATCGTCGGGCACAGCCTGGGTTCCGTGGTGGCGATCGATCTCCTCGACCACTTGCCGCCCTCTCTACGAGTTCGGCGCCTGATCACTCTCGGAAGTCCAGCTGGCTCGGCCTTCATCCACGAGAAGTGCGAGAGGCTCCTCAAGCGATTCCCGTACGGCATCGTCGAGGACTGGGCGAACGTCTACGGTCGCGGCGACGTCGTGACAGCGGGACGCGGCCTTGCCGGCACGTTCCCCGCTGCCCAGGACTTCGTCGTGGCAGTCGGGCCGCGTCACTACGCCAAGGCGTACTTCGAGCACCCCTCCGTGCGGATCCTCATCGGGGAGGCGATGCACGGTTCTCAGGAGACGGGTCTCGTGCCGGTCGAGCGCAGCGTCGAACTACGGATCCCCGCGCCGGTCGAACAGGCGATCTTCTTCCTGGCCTTCGCGCACCACGTTCGACGCCTGATCGATGATCGCAAGACGGCCGAGCGCTACGGGCAAGCGCTTCAGCTGGTTCAGGAGGACATGGCGAACCGACTCAAGCTGATGCTGGTCAACGAGGGGCGCCCGGTACCGCCGATCGTCGAGAGCCTCGGTAACGGCACGCCCCCACGTTCGCGTCGGGACTGGGACCTGGACGACGCGATCGATCCCCTGGTTCTGTGCGCGCTGTCCAACCTCGTCCAGCCGTACGACATCAATGCCGGCAAGGCACCCACTGCTGCACTGCGCGACATGACGATCGAGATCGGCATCCAGCCGGAGAGCGGGACGACGATCGGCAAGGCGATCCAGGAAGTCAGGGGGGTGCTCGAAGACAGCTCCGGAGTTCCTTGGTCGCGGATCGCCTTCGGCCTCGGCGGCGTCGCGTTGCTGGTGGCGGGGCCGCTGGGCATCGCTTTGGCAGCGCCGGCCGGGTTAGCAGGGGCGGCAGCGATCACGAGCGCTCTCGCCACCTTCGGGCCTGGTGGGATGGTGGGCGGCATCGCGTTGCTGGGCGGGCTGGCCTCAACCGGAGCCGCGGTGGCCACGGGCGCGGCTGCAGCCGGCGGTGCCGGTGACGCGCCGCTCGAGCAGATCGTCGTCGACCTGACAGCCCGCATCTCCGCCGCCCGTGCCCGCCAGCTGCTGGATCTGTCGGTCGACGCCATGCTCTGGTACCACGTCGTCGCCTTGGAGGCGGAGCTGGCTGCCGAGCTCAACCGACTGGAGCCGCTGAGTGACGGCAGCTCGCCACGGCTGAAAGACCTACGCCGCAAGCGTGAGGTCGTCAGGTGCGGGCTCTCGCGTACATGACCACGAAGAGCATGCAGCCTCGACAACTGACAGAGGGCTCCGATGAGGACCCGGCTGCCTGATGTTCGGACTCGCCTGGCTCTACTTTCCGCTAAGGATCAGCGGCGCATATGCGGAATTGTCTGGACGGCGTTATGACGGGCGATCTCGCACGGATCCTCAACGCGCTCGACTGCCCCGACCGCGTTTAGGAGCTGAAGCGCAATCTCCCTCAGGCGGCCTTCTGGGTGAATAAGGCGAGAATGCTCAAGCCTGGACAAGCATTCGTTAGGCTCGTCCAGTCCGTCAGGTGCACTGGTGCACAGGTGTACGGAAGGGGAACCGGTCCGCATGGTGGTCGATACCGCATCCGATGGACTACTCGACGGGCCGTCGTGGAGCCGCCCGGGGCTCGACGTCGCGGCCGGCAGGTATCCGCTCTCCGTCGAGCGCCACGTGATGCGGATGGTCGATCACCTCGTACCGGGCGTCACTGCGGTGACTCCGCACGGTCGCTACTACGCGCTGCACGGACTTATCGCCGCGGAGGCGGAAGTACGGGATCTCACGGTGCCGGCTACTCAGGACCTGCTGCGCCGGGCCGAAGTCGTGATGGCGACCGTTTCTTTCGCTCACCACTCCCAGGAGGACATCGGCTGGCTCCCCCGGGCACACGGCGTCGACGCGCTCGCGCGCCGGCTGCAGGCCGGAGACGTGGAACTGGATGACGCCTCGCGTTACGGGGGCAGCGGGTACGTCCAGAGCGCGTGGGGCTTCTGGGGGCCGTACGCGGGATCAGAGACAACTCTCGGCATTCTGAGTCCCGGCCCACGGCCCACCCCCGGTCCCCGCCTCGACGTGGAGGCTGTTCGGCAGGGCCTGGGGGAAGTTCTCGAGCTGGCCGCTCAGGAGTCGCTGCACGTGGCCGACCTGACGGCAGTCGCCGAACGGCTCTGCGTGTGCCGTGGCGGGGACCAGCCGGACGGTCGCTGGTTGGCGGGGCTGATGTGTGCCGACGGCGGAGATCGGGAGCCGGACTCGCGGGCGGAGGCACGACGGCAGACCGTGCGGCTGCTGGCCCGCATCGTCAGCACGCACGCGGTCACTTCCTTCACCCGTGACGTGGGACAGGTGCTGGCGTTCGGCCCCTTCCTCACTGCGGATCCGGTGACCTCCGACGTGGAGACGGCGGCGGTGTGGCGCGGCGTGGTACTGCGCAACTACGCGGTCGGAGCATGGCGGCGGCTGTGGTCGTGGCTGGTTGGTCAGGTGGACGGATTCATGGCTGCCGAGGACCTTGCGGAACGCCTCGCCGCCGAGCTGCCCACCGGAACGGTGCAGGCGTTCCTCGACACGTTGCCGGCTACCCAGGATGGCGGCGGCTCTCCAGTTCCCGCCGAGGCGGCGCTGAGGGCGTCCGGTGACTCGGTCCCGCTTGCCGAACTGCGCGTGTTGGCGGCCAGCTCTCGGCGGGTCGACGAGCTGGAAGGCCGGGTTCGAGACGCCTTCCTCGGCCAGCGCGGAATCGAGCTGGGGCCGGAATGGGTCAGCCGGCGCCTGGACGAGGCGAAGCCGCAGCAGCTCCAGGACTTTGCGCGTCGCCTTACGTTCGACCTGCTCGCCCGGTCCCGGCGTGTCGCGCTGTCAAAGGCTCGCCGGCGCAGTGACGGTTCGATGTGGTTGCCCACCCGGCTGCACGAGCGCGGTGGGTTTCTGTTCCGAACCAGCCAGGAAGGGCGCGGGGACGTCGGGTTGCGCCTCGACCAGCTCGGTTCGGTCCTGGCCAGTGCGGGTGTCCTGCAGTTCGACGACGAGGCGGCCCAGTGGGCCGTAACGGCGCCAGGGCAGGTGCTCGTTGGCTGAGGCGGACGCCCAGGACGACGCACCGAGCGGCCTGGCGTCCCCACTGAGCCTGCTGCTCCAGGAGGAGCGCAAGGGGGTGGGCGGCCTCCAGGAGATCCTGCTGCTGAGCTTCACGGCCGACCTCGGCTTCTTCGAATCCACCGTGTTGGGCGTCGCGCAGGCGACCGGAGCGCGGGCGACCGTCGTCGGTGACGTGACGATGTCGCAGAACGATCCGCGGGCCGTACGGCGGGCGGGCCGCAGCTACCTGGCCGGGCTGGCGCGATCCTCGGGCGCCTTCCATCCGAAGCTCGTCGTCCTCGTCGGCCCCGACCGGGCGACGATCGCGCTGGGATCCGGCAACACGACGTTGGCGGGCTGGCAGGCCAACGCCGAACTGTGGACGGTGTTGCGGGCCACGCCCGACTCGCATCCGGCCTGCCTCCCCGACGTGGTGGACTGGCTCCGCGGGCTCCCCGCCGAGGTGCGGCTCTCGCCGGGGGTGCCGCAGGCACTGGAGCGTGTCTCCGGGTTGCTGTCGAACCTCACCGCCTCGGGCAGACCCACCGCCGATTCGGTCCGCCTGGTGAGTAGCTTGCGCGCGCCCATCGTGGACCAACTGCCGGAAGGACCGGTGGACGAGCTCAACGTCTTCGCCCCGTTCCACGACCCGCAGGCCGCCGCGCTGCGGCGGCTGGTCGACCGCCTCCAGCCGCGTCGCCTCACGGTCGCCTACCAGCCGGCACTCACGGACCTGAACGGACCGGCCGTGGCCGCGCTCGTCGAGGAGCGTGGCGGCCGAATCGTGCGCGACGACGAGGAGCGCTACCGGCACGGCAAACTTGTGGAGTGGACCACCGACGGGCGGCGATGGGCCCTCACCGGCAGCGCCAACATCTCCGCAGCAGCCCTGCTCCTGTCGCAGCCGCAAGGCGGCAACTGCGAGCTCGGCCTCATCGCGCCCGTCCCGGTCAGTCTGCTGCCCGCGGGGAACGATCAACCGGTCGCTGGGCTGCGGGCGGTGCCGGCGATGCCCCGGCCCCAGCGGCAGGAAGGGCCACTGCTGCTCGGTGCACTCCGTGTCCCGGAGGGGTTGGAGGTGCAGCTGGCGGCACCCCTCGCCACCGCCGCGACCCTCGAGCTGTCCGCTGCCGCTGCTCCGCCGGAATCATGGGAGCGGGTCGCGGAGATTCCCGCGGGCGCGGAATCGCACACCACCACCGTGCCCGCCGATGCGGGCAGCCGGCTGCGCCTGGTCGTGAGCGCGGCCGGGGTGCCGCAGTACAGCAACGTCGTCTTCGTGGTGGACGCCGATGCGGTCCTCCGCCGGGTGGGACTCCATAGCCCCCGGACGCCGACGACCCAGCCAAGCGACCTCTTCGAAGACCCGCGGCTGGCCGAGCGGTTCTTCAGTGACCTGCAGACGCTGCGCACCGGCCTCGGTCCGGGAGCGCCCACCGCAGCCGCTGCCGGCTCTGTTGGGCACCTCGGGGCAGCCGCGTCCCTGGACGCCGACGACGACGGGTGGGAGCGGTACCTCGACGAGTGTGCCGGCCGCGTCGGTCAGCCACTGATGCGTTTCGCCCTTGGGCTGCCAGTTCCTCCTGGGGGCGGCGCCGTGCCCTTCCAGGATCTGCTGCGAGTCTCCTGGGACGAGCAACTCACCGACGACGACGAAGCGGCCCTCGAAGACGATGACGCCGAGACGGCGGAGATCGCGGATGAGGGCGAGCCCTCCCGACCTCACTTGCCCGATCTGGAGCATGCTCCGGTCGAGGTGCGCCGCCGGTATCGACGCTGGATCGAGCGGTTGGTCGAGGCGGCCGCCGCTCTTGGGCCGGCAGAGCGCATGCTGGTCGTCCGTCTAACCGTGTGGACCGTCGCGGCCGGTGCATGGCCGCGCACGGACCTGACTTGGGTGCCCCTGCTAGCGAGGGCCACCGCGGTGCTGGACCGCGACGATCTGCCGCAACGGATTGAGCCGCAGGTAGGCAGTCTCGCGGGGGTGGCTCTGGCCGTGCTGCGGATGCACATCCCCCGAGCCGCCGTCACGGCGCACACCGTCGCCTTCAACAAGGCGGCCACCGCGGTCGGTCATCTCCTGCCGGAGGCCACCGCCGCATACGTCGAGGAGTACTCCATCCTGCTCGACCAAGCGTTCGGCACGGCCGTGCAGACGGCCGCGATCCTGCAGGTAGCCGATGATCTCGTCCAGGCCGATCCCATCGCCGAGGCAGTCCACGCAATCGGTGAACGCGGGCGCAGCGTCCATCGTCATGGCAGGACGGTTCTGCACGTCACCGGTCGATTCGGCAATCCCGCGCAGGTCGCCCTGCAGGCAGTCGGGGCGGCCGAGACCGAACCCGTGGTCGGGGCCTGGGCTACGAGCGATTCGGGACCGTGGGCGCTAGTCGCTTGGAGCCGACCCGATCTGCTCGTCGTCGAATCCATGGGACAAGGAACCCGGTGGCGCCACTTCCGGCTCACCGGGTTGATGGGTCCGCGGGCTCTCGCGTCTCAAGGCGGGTTCGTCCATGCCGCGCCCATGCGGCACGGACCACAGAACCGCCCGTTCCCCGAGGGGGTGGAGTTGCTGCGAAAGCTAGGGGTGGAGAGTTCAATTCCCCCCGTTTGCCCGTAGCTGGCGCCATCCGGCGGACCGGCGGTTGCGCCGGCTGGAACTCGAGTTCGTGGAGGCGAGCCCGGAGCGCCTGGGTGTCAGCCATCCTGCACAGGGCGTAGGGCTCGCTCAGGGCTGGGGAGTCGATCTCGCAGGGACCCGAGCGTCTCCCCAGAGGTGACCTTCCAGAACCGCCAGCCATTGACGTTGCCGCCTGTGATGGCGACTGCTGCGGCAGTGGGGCTGGGGTAGTCCCGTCCGCCGAGGGACAGGTAGCCGTTGCTCTTGACGGTGGCCCGGTAGTCGGTGCCCTTGTAGCGGACCACGAGCACATCGCCGGCCGACAACAGGGACGCTCGCAGCAAGGCGAAGACGTCCACGGAGGCGTGGGTCTGGGTCGGTCCATGGACACGGGCGGGGGGCGATCCGGAGGCGTCGTTCGAGGAGTCCACCGGGGCAGGCGCGGTTTCCGGCTCCGCGCCGCCGACGGCGGGCGCACTCCGCAGGACGCTCATGGGTACCAGTTCGCCGCTCCCGGACAGGAGCCCCCAGAACTCCCAGCCGTTGACGTTGTGCCCCGCCACGGCCCTGCCCGCGGAGGACAGCGACTCATGGCGTTCACCGCGAACGGTCACCGCGCCGTCGACCTCCACCATCGCACTGGCCTCGTATGACGAGGTCGTTGGATGGAGAACGCTTCCGTCCCTCACAAGTCCAGCCCCGATGAGGTCCATGAGGGTGTCCCCGTAGCGTGCGCGCCTACCAGGTTGCGCCACCGAGAGCTGCAGTCGCTGATCGGGAGTGTCCGGGTCGAGGCCGAGCACGCGGAGCACGCCGAGGACGGGGGCGATGATTGCCTCCAGTTGCTGGCGCTGCCACTGCGGGAGGGTCTCGTCGCTCGGTCGATTGCCGTTCCCGAGGGTGACCCGGCTGGCCGAATCGAGGACGTCGTAGAGACGTCCTTCGAGCCACCCGACCTCCGCGCTGTTGAACCCCTGGTACGGCCTGCGGATGAGTAGCGCGCGGCGCCAGCTCTCGCGAGCGCGGACGTGTTGCCGAACGCGAGTGGTCAGCCCGCCTGGCGCCTTGCCGACGTAGACCCCGGCACAGCCGTCGGCATCGACGGGGTCCACGAGCACGTACGTCCCCGGCACGTTCCACTTCTCGTCCAACTCCGGGAGGTTGTCTCGAGTCGTGACGGCGAAGTCGAGGTTGGCGCCGGGGAGGTCGATGAGCAGAGGCTCCCCGTTACTCGCGGGCATGAACCAGGTTGCGCCGATTCCGCGCTGGCGTGGATCGGTAGTCACGTCTTGCAGTCTGCCTGTCGCGTGGGTGCTGCCTGACCACGCCTCGCGACATGCCCCATCTCTGGGTGGTGAAGTCGGCCGGCAGGGTGCTCTACCGCCTCGTGAGGGGCGAACATTCATGTGTCCTAGACCGTGACACACGACAAGGTGAGAGCGGGATCGCTCGGCAGAAGCTCCTTCTCCCACTGGTCAAACACGAGCTGTGGAACCGTGTGCAGCCGCGGAGTACCTAGGCCACCTTGGCGGCGTGGAACACATCCGCGGGGAGGGCGTGGTCGAGTCGCCAATGGATCCGCATTGGCCTCGCACCGGTGTGCGACAGGTAGGTCATCGGCCCGGCGTAGAGGTACGGCGGTGCGCCGAGGTTGCCGTCTGCGGCCTTCGTCTCGCGCAGGAAAAGGTGAACCGAGCTTCCGAGTTCTCGGTGGTTGATGTAGCGCCCGCCAACGCCGGTCTCAGGTCGGGTGGTGTTCTGCGACTCCCACTGGAAGAGCGTGGGTGAGATCGCGTGGTCGGCGTACATCGTTGTCGGCGAATAGTGCGACTCAGTCTTCTGGAGCGTCACGAAGAAGAGGTCGGCGTTCTCCTCAGGGATCCACCAGACGCCGGCGCCAAAGGCATTGGCTAGAGACTCCCTGCCGAACGCCGCGAGCGCCTCCACCTGCGTGTAGCGGGCGTGCAGGTGAAGGGGCCGTGAGGTGGCCGCAGCCAGGCTGGGGGTCACGCGCTGTAGTCGGTCCGCCAACACCTCGCTCAGCTGAGCCAACTCGTCGGCTCGGCCGGGATTGGCCAGGAACCGCTCGAGGCTGGCTTCTATCGAGCTGAACCGCTCCTGCTGGCCGAACAGCGAGAAGTGCAGCATTGCCGCGAGGCGACGGGTGCGGACGTCATCGGCCATGTCGCCGGCGCCAGAGCTGGCGACGTCGCGGATGAAGCGGAGGCGCTCGGGATCGTCGATGTGCAGCATGCGGGCGAAGGCACCGGCGAGCCGGCGGTCGTCGGACCCGGGAGTGTCCTGTACGTGGCCGGCTGCTCGCTGCAGGTCCCGCCAGCTCCGGCCCCTCGTGCGGTAGAGGTCCTCCAGTTCGACGCCAGTCTCCTCCAGGAACGCGCTGAGAGTCGGCGTCCGCTCTCGCGTGGCCTCGGCGACGAGTCCCTTCCACGACACGGCGAGCGACTGCTTGATGTTTGCCAGCACGATCTCCTGTGCCACCCGGTCCAGCTCGATGTGGCACCCGGCCGGCAGGGTGGGAAAACCCGCCTCGACATCGCGCTGCACACCGCGACGGGAGCTTCCGGTCAGGGCCCGGAAGCGTATATCGAAACGGAAGTCCTGGTGCTGTGCGCCGATGAAGTCGAGCACGGTCAGGCAGGCCTTGTCCTCCGACAGGCGCAGCCCGCGGCCCAACTGCTGCAGGAAGACGGTCGCGCTCTCGGTCGGCCGCAGGAAGAGCACGGTGTCGACTGCCGGGACGTCGAGGCCCTCGTTGAACAGGTCGACCGTGAAGAGGACGTTCACCGTGCGATCCCGGAGGGCCGTCAGCGCAGCTGCCCGTTCTTCACGGGACGTCGTCGAGGTGACCGCCACACTCGGGATGCCCGCAGCGCTGAAGCGCTCAGCCATGTACTGCGCGTGCTGGATGCTCACGCAGAAGCCGAGGGCGCGCATCTGCCGCGGGTCCGCCACCTTGTCATGGACCGCCTGCAGGACCAGCCGGACGCGCTTGTCGTTGCCGGTGTAGACGTTGGTCAGCTCGCCGACGTCATACCCTCGGCCGCGTCGCCACCGCAGCTGGTCGAGGGCCACGTCGTCGTGGATGCCGAAGTACTGGAACGGCGAGAGCAGCCCCTGCTCCAGCGCCTCCCACAGCCGAAGTTCGACCGCCGTCCGGCCGCCGAACCAGCGCCGGACATCGGCACCGTCGGTGCGCTCCGGCGTCGCCGTCAGGCCCAGCAGGACCTTCGGCTGTAGGTGCTCCAACAGTCGACGGTAGGTGGCCGCCTCGGCGTGGTGGAACTCGTCGACGATCACCATGTCGAAGTGGCGCGGGTCGAGCTGGGCCAGGTCGAGTTGCGTCAGCGACTGCACCGACCCGAAGACGTGCCGCCACTCGCGGGGCTGCTGGCCACCGACGAACAGCTCGCCGAAGTCGCCCTGCCGCAACACGTGCCGGAACGTGGACAGGCTCTGGGTCAGCAGCTCTTCGCGGTGGGCGACGAACAGAAGTCGGTCGACCGTGCCGCTCTCGCGCAGGCGCCGGAAGTCCAGCGCGGAGACGACCGTCTTGCCAGTACCGGTCGCCATCACGACGAGGTTGCGCCAGCGGTCGTGGATCTCACGCTCGGCGTGGAGCTCGTCGAGGATCTCCTGCTGGTAACCGAACGGGCGGACGTCGAGGGTCGCGATCTCGATGGGCAGGTCGCTCGGGCCGCCGCGCTCAGCAGCGATGGCCTGGCGCAGCCGGTCGCCGTCCCTGATCGGGTCGTAGGTCTCGAAGGACGGGTCCGCCCAGTAGCTGTCGAACGTCTCGGCGAAGGTCGTCAGGAGGTGGGACTGCTCGACGTTGGACAGCCGCACGTTCCACTCGAGGCCGTCGATGAGCGCCGTCCGGGAGAGGTTCGAGCTGCCAACGTAGGCCGTCGACATGCCCGTGTGTCGGTGGAACAGCCACGCCTTGGCGTGCAGCCGCGTCGTCCGTGTCTCGTAGGAGACCTTGACCTCGGCGCCGAGGTCGACGAGCCGGTCGAGGGCGCGCTGGTCGGTCGCGCCCATGTACGTGGTGGTGATGACGCGCAGGCGGACACCGCGCTCGCGGAGGTCGGTGAGAGCGTCTTCGAGGACGCGCAGCCCGTGCCACTTGATGAAGGCGCACAACAGGTCGACCCGATCCGCCGACGCCAGCTCCCGAGTGACCTCGTAACCAATGCGCGGCTGGCCACGGCCGTTGACCAGCAGTGCGCTCGAGGAGAGTGGAACCGCCGGTCGCTCGGGGAACGACGCGGGCCCAGGGACGCCGTTCGGCGGGGCGATCGCCAGGAGAGTGCGGGCTGGATCCGCGACGGCGTCGTCCATGCCGGCCACATCCGGCGACAAGTCGCTGATGGCCGCGACGATCCGGTTGGCCAGCTCGACCTGCCGACTGATGGCCGATGCGTCGCCTCCGCCGGCTGCACGCAGCGCCCGGCTGGCGAGCTCGGTGATGTGACGGGTCAGGGACTCGTGCGCATCTGCAGGGTCGAGCGTGCCCAGCTGGACGAGCTCGGGGTCCGCTGCGGACAGGTCCTTGGTGAGCCGATCAGTGACCAGATGCTCGTACAGCCCAGTGGGCGCGTCCCCCATGAGCCGAACGTAACCGGGCGGTCTCGATCTGGTGCATCCGACGCTCGGGTGAGGGACAGGTGCCTTTCGGTTTCGGGGCGACGCTCAAGCTCGGCACCCCTTTGGTCGACAGCGCCAACGTGAACCCAGCTCAGAGCGGAGGCGACGTGGGCGCTGTGAGCATGGAGCCATCCGACTTCTTCACGGGAGTGCTCGGCGAGGTCCTCGGAGAACTCATCGCGACCCAGTGGCTCCTGGGGCTCGTCGTGGTCTCGGCTCTCGCCGCCGCTGTCCGTGCTGCTCGTGCGGTGATCCACGGAGGCCGCCCGCGGGATCCGCAGCGCCGGTTCTCCCGGCCCGACAGGGCCGAGATCCTGGCGCGGGCTGGCAACCGGTGCGAACAGCACTCATGGCTGTATGGGCGGTGTCGGGAGACCGAGAGTCTGCAGGCGGATCACGTCCACCCGCACAGCCGTGGTGGAGTCACCGCCATCGAGAACGGGCAGGCCCTGTGCCGCTGGCACAACAAGCAGAAGTCGGCCCGTGTGCCGTGGAACTGGGAGCTCGCGCGCCTGGCGAAGCGCCGGGCTACCTACTTTCCGTCCGACGCGTCCAGGGTCGTCATCCGTCATCGCGCCTCTGCTGATCAGTCCACTGCGG
Source organism: Geodermatophilus sp. SYSU D01186 (assembly GCF_054050215.1). Lineage (NCBI taxonomy): Bacteria > Bacillati > Actinomycetota > Actinomycetes > Geodermatophilales > Geodermatophilaceae > Geodermatophilus > Geodermatophilus sp. SYSU D01186. Next base: position 58,565 of record NZ_JBJGYW010000012.1, read on the forward strand.
CCTGAACGGCCCCAGCCAGTTCAGCCGGCGAGTGCCGCGCCCTGGAAGACCTGCTCCCGGTGCCACACAACGTGTCGCTCCGCCGGGAGAGCAGTTCCCGGACGGGGCCGCAAGCGGTGCCCGTGCAGCTCGTACACGGTCCGGCCCTGCGGCGTCCGGGCCGAAAAGCGGCGGGAGACGACCACGGCGAAGTTGTCGTCAAGGCCGAGCATCCCGCGGTCGAACAGCTTGTGGTGCAGGGAGCAGAGGGCGAGCCCGTTGTCGAGGTCGTCCGGGCCGCCCAGCTTGAACCAGCGGACGTGCGCCGCCTCGATGCCGACAACGCCGCCGCCGGCAGCGCCGTCGAAGCCGCAGAACGCGCACTGCCGGTCCCACGCCTCGATGACGGCGGCCGGCCACGTGCCGCTCCGTCGTCGCTCAGCGGGGCTCGTGCCACGGGTGAGCCCGCCGCCTTCACGCAACTCCGGATCCAGGCCGACCGCCACCAGGACGTCGGGTGCCACCGTCCCCGGGAAGTGACTCTCGACCAGTCCGCGTGCGGCCTCGGCGAGGAGCTCCGGACGGTCTCGTAAGGCTGCTTCCAGCGATGCCTCGAATCGCCCGGTCACGCCCCGGCGCAGCGGGCCGACGTTGTCCATGGGAACGTCGCGATCCAGCTGCCAGACCCCGTCGGCGCGTAGCCGGGTGAAGGGATACGCGGCGGTCTGAGCCCGGCCCGTCTTGGACGTCGGGCCGAACTCCTCGATGAGGTCGGCGAGCTTCTCCTCAGCCTCCGACCAGGGCAGATTGCTCGTCCCTGTGGCTGCCAAGCGGCCCAGCGCCAGGAGGACCAGAAGGGGCTTGTGCGGGGACCGCCGGCCGTCCTGTTGGTGCTGGCGGAGCGAAGACAACCGCTCGAGAACCTGTTGAGCGTCGGTCAGTGCCACGGCTGGCCACTATGCGGCACCGCGTCCTGAGGCTGTGCAACGGACACGGGTGCCGCGGTCTGCTACAGAGTCCGTGCCGTTGCAGCGAAGTTAGTCCCTCGTGGCCGCGAGCAGCTTCTCGACCCGAGCAACTCGAAGTTCGAGATCGGTGATGCGCGTAGAGACGTCGATCAACCGAGGCAAGACCAGGCGGCCAGCAGGTGGGTCGTGGAGCATCTGCTCGACGGAGTGGCGGAACACCGCTTCCTCGCGCAGCTCCAAGGCCTCCTTCCGAGGAACGCCACGGCTGCGCAGCGCCGGGTCGAGCACCTCGAAGGCGATCAACTCGGCGGCGTGCCTGCCGATGTCGTCGACGAGTAGATCGCTCTCCCACCACTGGACGTAGCGAACGTGCTCGATGTTGACGCCCACCGCCGAGGTGCCGGTCACGACGCTGCTGTCCCGTCGCACGAAGTGCTGAACCAGACGACTGTTGAGGTTCCCGGCGATACCCATGTAGGCCACCCAGGCGCGCTCCGTTTCGCCTCCGTACATCGCGTACAAGGCAGGGGTTCGGGGCACCTCCGCCCATTGAGTCACCCGCCGTGTCACTGCTGGCCTCTTCCGCTCATCGCCTCAGGTCCCTCTACCCCTGCGACGACCTCACGTATCCGCTCCGCGAGGTCGGCGTAGGGGATGCCAGCCCCGGCCAGAGCCTCGACGCGGGACAGACGCATGCTGCGCTGCCCCGTGCTGGCCACGACATGCTGCGGCAGCACCCAGAAGGACCACTGCCCGGCGTCGAGTGCGTCATACCGGTCGTGGTCGATGCTGGTGTGGACGGCGAAGACGTATGCATCGGCGTTGTAGGAAGTGGCCGCGCTGTAGCCGTCCGTCGACGACCACGTGCGTGCGCTGAGCCCGCCGAACACCACGGTCGACAGGCGGGACTGCTCCCACGCTTGCAGGTAGGCGCCGGACTTGACTTCCAGCCGGATGCCCTCCGGGGTCAGCACGTCGTAGGCGTCCCACTCGATGCGCGGTCTGCTGGCGGCGCCAACAGCGCGAGCCACGAGCAACTCGGCCAGCACAGACCGCACGGTGTTGGCTCGTAGGTCCGACATGCTCCAGGCCCAGAAGTCCCGTACCGCTGCACCGGCGCCAGTGATGTGCTCGTCTCCGTTGAGGAGTGTTGGCGTGGGTGGGCTTCCCCATGTCGTGCCGTCCATTCCGGCAGCTTCGTCAATGACGGGTCGCACACCTCCGTACCGCGCCGCAGAGGCCATGCCGGGAAGAAGAGCGGCCTCTCCCGTCACTTGCGGCGCATGACCCACGTGTCCAGGGCGGCCCTGTAGACATCGTCGTGGACAAGGGCGCAGCCGCGTATCGTACGAAGCGCCACGCACTTTCTGGTCACGTGCTCGGCGGGATGAGCTCAGCGGCCCTCGGCGTGGAGGCTTCGCCGGCGTCGGTGAACGTGACAGCCTCCGTGGGGCTCTGCACGCTGCACCACGGGGGAACGTTGCCGCACTCATCCCTGCCCGCCGCCGTCCGCTTGACGGAGGGCTGAGCCGTGTACCGCCTCGACGGGCGGCTGGTCCTCAGCCCCAGTGACCTGACCCGGCACCAGGAGTGCCACCACCTCACCGCGCTGAACCTCGCGGTGGCCGGCGGCACCCTGCAGCCGCTCGCCGAAGGCGTGAGCGATCAGACCGTGCTCGTCGCCGACCTCGGCATCGCCCACGAGCTGCGCTACCTGGAGTCGCTGGAGGAGCAGGGCCTCGAGGTCGTCCGCCTCCACCAGAGCCGCAGCGAGGCGGCCACGCTGGAGGCGATGCGCGCCGGCGTCGACGTCATCCACCAGGCGACGCTGTTCGACGGCACCTGGGGCGGCCAGGCCGACTTCCTCCTGAAGACGGCCACGCCGTCCGACCTCGGCGACTGGTCCTACGAGGTCGCCGACGCCAAGCTCGCTCGCCGCGTCAAGGTGCCGGCGCTGCTGCAGATGGCCACCTACGCCGACCGGCTCGCCACCCTTCAAGGCCGCGAGCCCGAGCGCATCTGCGTCGTCACCGGCGACGGCGAGTCCCGGCCGTGGCGGCTGGTCGACGTCGCCGCCTACGCCCGCCGCGCCCGCGCCCGGCTCGAGGGTTTCGTTGTCAACCCGGGCAGCACCGGCCCCGTGCCCATCGCCCACTGCGGCCAGTGCTCCTGGAAGGCGCGGTGCGAGGACGAGCTGCGCACCGGCGACGACCTCAGCCTCGTCGCCGGCATGCGCCGCGACCAGCGCGCCGCCCTCATCGGCGTCGGCGTCACCACGCTCGAGCAGCTCGCGAACGCCACAGACGACGTCCTGAAGGCCACGGGCATCACGAAGGGCACCCGGGAGCGCCTGCGCGACCAGGCCCGTGAGCAGCTCCGCGGCCGCCAGGCCCAGGCCCCGACCCGCACCTTGCTCCAGCCCAACCCCGCCCAGGGGCTCTCGAGGCTCCCCGCGCCCAGCCCCGGCGACCTCTACCTCGACTTCGAGGGCGACCCGCTCTCCGGCGACGGCCAGGGCCTGGAGTACCTCGCCGGCCTCGGCGACCGGCAGGGCCGCTTCACCGCCCTCTGGGCGCACGACGCCGCCGAGGAGCGCCGCATGGTCGAGGAGCTGATCGACCGGGTCATCGAAAGCTGGCAACAAGACCCCGGGATGCACGTCTACCACTACGCCGCCTACGAGGTCAGCGCGCTCAAGCGGCTCACCGGCCGGTACGGCGTCCGCGAGGCCGAGCTCGACCAGCTCCTGCGCGCCGAGCGGTTCGTCGACCTCTATCCCGTCGTCCGCCAGTCGATGCGGATCAGCAAGGAGTCCTACTCGATCAAGAAGGTCGAGGCCTTCTACGGACGCGAGCACACCGGCGACGTCGCCGACGCGATGTCCAGCGTCGTCGAGTACGAGAAGTGGCTGATCGACCGCGACCCCGCCCGCCTGCAGGCCATCCACGACTACAACCGCGACGACGTCGACTCCACCCGCGAGCTGCACGACTGGCTGGAGACCCAGCGCGCCGAGCTGGAGGCCGAGCACGGCGAGCTGCCGCGCCCGGTGCTGTCCGACATCGACGCGCCGAAGCCGCAGTCGGACGCCGAGGTCGCGGAGCTGGCGCTGGTCGACCAGCTGCAGACCAAGGGCCACGACCTGCTCGGCGACCTCGTGCAGTGGCACCGGCGCGAGGCCCGGCCCGGCTGGTGGGAGTTCTTCAGCCGCGGCGACCTCGAGGACGAGCAGCTCGTCGAGGACCGCACCGCGCTCGGCGGGCTCTCCGTCGCCGCCGAGATCGGCACCGACAAGCGCAGCAAGCTCTACGAGTTCACCTTCCCGCCGCAGGATGCCAAGCTCTCCGTCGGCAAGCCGGCCTTCGACGTCGACACCCAGGCCCGCATCGGCGAGGTGCGCGAGCTCGACGCCGTCGGCGGGCGGATCGTCGTCAAGAGCACCAAGCAGCCGGGCGCCGTCCGCGGGCTGGGCCCGGAGGGACCGCTCGACGACAAGCAGATGCGCGCGGCGATCGTCGCCACGGCGGACGACGTCCTCGCCGGCCGGCCGTGTCTCGGGCAGGTGCTGCTCGACCGCGTCGTCCCGGCCGACTGCCGGCGGCTGCCGGGGGAGGAGGCCGGGGACGCCGTCGTCCGGCTCGGGCTGGCGCTGGACGGGCAGGTGCTCGCCGTGCAGGGGCCGCCCGGGAGCGGGAAGACGCGGGCGGCGTCGCGGCTGATCCGGGCACTGCTGGACGCCGGCAAGAAGGTGGGCGTCACGGCGCAGTCCCACGCGGTGATCGGCAACGTGCTGCAGGCCGTCGGCCGGCCGGCGCTGCAGAAGTGCGAGGAGCACCAGGCCTGCGGAGCGCCGGGTGTGGAGTGGTCTAAGGACTCCGCCGACGTGGCTTCCCGGCTGCTCGACGGGACGGCGAACCTGGTCGGCGGGACGTCGTGGTTCTGGACGCGTCCGGATCTGGCCGAGGCGGTCGACGTGCTCGTGATCGACGAGGCCGGGCAGTTCTCGCTGGCCAACGCGGTCGCCGTGGCGCGTGCCGGGAAGTCGCTGGTGCTGCTCGGCGACCCGCAGCAGCTGGCGCAGCCGACGCAGGCCGTGCACCCGGGGGAGTCGGGGCTCTCGGCGCTCGAGCACCTGCTCGAGGGGCACCCGACCGTGCCGGAGGACCACGGCGTCTTCCTCGACCGCACCTACCGGATGCACCCGGCGCTGACCGCCTTCGTCTCCGACCTCGCGTACGAGGGCCGGCTGGAGTCCGCGGCCGACCGCGAGCGGATCGCGGTCGACGGCTGGGCCAGCGGCCTCGCCGTCCGGTTCGTGGAGCACACCCGCGCGGCCGCGGCGGCTTCGGACGACGAGGCCCGTGCGGTGGCCGAGCTGTGGCGGTCGCTGCAGGGCGTCGGCTGGGTCGACGCGGCGGGGGAGCGGTCGGTCATCGGTGCGGACGACGTGCTGGTGGTCGCGCCGTACAACAACCAGGTCGCCCGCATCCGCAGCCTGCTGCCGGACGGCGCGCGGGTCGGCACCGTGGACAAGTTCCAGGGCCAGGAGGCGCCGGTCGTCGTCTACTCGATGACGTCGACGTCGGCCGAGGACGCTCCCCGCGGCGTCTCGTTCCTCTACGACCTGCACCGGCTCAACGTGGCGGTGTCCCGCGCCAAGGCGCTGGCCGTGGTCGTGATGAGCGAGGAGCTGCTGGACGCCGCCATCCGGACGCCGGAGCAGCTGCGTCAGGTCAACGCCCTGTGCCGGCTGGTCGAGATGGCGTCCGTCGTCCGCTGACGTCCGGGTGAGAACCCAGCGAGTGGGTCGAGCCCGTCTCGAGGAGGGCTGACCGGCTCCACCACGAGGGGGAGCCGGTCAACCGGAAAAGATTGCGGCTTGGTGGCCGAGCGGGCAGCCGGCCAGATCAGAGGCGAGCGAGGAGTTCGGCCTTCTTGGTGTCGAACTCCTCCTGGGTCAAGATGCCGGCGTCTCTGAGTTCCCCGAGCTGCTTGAGCTGGCCCATGATGTCGGGCTGAGGAGCAGCGACCTGCGGTGCAGGCTGGCCCATGACGTGCTTGGCGTTCATCGCGGCCTTGACCTCCTCGGTCAGCCGGACGAGGTTCTCATCGGTCGGGATCCACTTGACGTGGACGCGGTTGCCCGAGGCATAGAACGTGATGTTGTGCCCCATCATGTTCTTGCCCTGCTCGAAAGAGGAGATGTTGCCGTAAGGGAACGACTCGAGGTCATAGCCGGTGAACTTCTTCGCGTAGAACACCACTCGCCGATCGGTGGCGACGAGGATTCCGGTGCGCACGGTCTCGCTACCCATGATCTTGGTCTCGTAGGTGCCTTGAACGGCGCCCTTGATGACCTCGCCCGGCTCAAGGTGCTCACGAGCCTGCTCGATCAACTTGTCCAGCTTCGCCATGGCGGTCCCCCGTGTGTTCAGGCGTGTGCATTCTCTGGGGGCATCTTCGTCCGGGAGACCCCGGAGCTTGAGTCGGGCACTCCCGCGGACGGCTCCCCGTGCCTCGCCGGTCGCAGCGACCACTCTCGTCAGACTGAGGGCTTGGCGAGGTGACGAGACACCCGTTTCTCCTGACTGGGCAACAGCCGCTCGCGTGCGCGCAGCTCCTTGATGCCCTGCCTCGACTCGTGACTGGGGGGTGTCCGGTCCAACACGTCGAGCAGCACGTCCGCGAAGGGCAGATCGGCCGGCACGGACCGCATCAGGATCAGCGCCTGGCGGAGATCCAGGAGCTCACGGGGATAGGTGTCCAGAGCAGCCCGCGCACAGCGCCCGTCAGGAAAGGGCAGGTCATCGTTGTGGACGGCGGACAGAAAGGCGGCCCCGCGTTCCAGCTCAGAGGCCTCCCCTCGTGCACGCGACACCGACCTCCGTGCACGGAACACCGTGTAGGCCGCGCGTTCCCACTCGACCGGCTCGGTCAACCGAAGGCTCTGGAACCGGAGTTCCCCGGGTAGCCGCCCGAGGTCTCCCAACCACTCGTGCGTTGCTCTCGAGAAGGCCCGGCCCGGCTCGTGCTGCCCTTGCTCCAGCTCGCTCGTGAGGACGGGACGGAGCTGGAGCCAGAGCCACTCGGGCATGGATGGCCAGCCCAGGACTCGCGGATCGACGCTCTCGTCGAGGAGCCGGGGGACCACGAGGGTCCGGGCCAGCTCGGTGACTCGTCGCTGCAACGGGCTGGTCGTCGCCAACAACGAGGCGATGTGCAGTAGTGCCCTGGGCGCGATGGCGCCTGCGCCGTCCACCCAGTCCAGCGCGTTCCGCAGGATCGTCTCGAGCTCGTTCTGCATGCCGGGCAGCAGGCCGGGGAGGGACGTGGGGACCGAGCGCCCCGTTCGCCGGTACTCGGCCGGGCCCGCCAACGCTTCGCGCAGGGGATCCACGCGGACCAGTTGCTCGACCAGGCTCTCGGACGCGTCCGGGGCGCGCCGGCTGATCGCGTTCGCGATCGTGTCCCAGTCAGCGTGCTCATGCAGCCGGTCGAGGAGCAGATTGATCGTCGAGACCTCCGCGTCGAGGGCGCGTGGCCAGCAAGCCAGCACGAGCTCGGCGGCGTCCTCGGCCAGCTCGTCCCAGGGCAGATCGTCGAGCAGCAGCACGGCCGCCCCAAGGGCCCACAGCGGCTCGTCGGTCGCCGACGCGCCGACTTCGTCAGCCAGCGCGTCCACGATCTCGGCGACTGCAGGCGTCAGCCCTGTCAGCACGACGGACTCCGCCAGTCGCGCCCACGGCCCTGCCACCAGCTCGCGACCATCGGGCAGCGTCCAGTGATCCACTCCACCGCGCAGCGGAGGCTCACCGTCCTGCAGCACGGCGAAGTGCGATCCCGGAAGGGCAGCGGCAGCCGCTCCGTCGGCGGCCGGCACCCCCACGATCGCGAACGGCTGGGCGGACCTGGCATCTAGGTCACGGGCCCGTTCGTACGAACTGAACGGCAGCTGCCACGCAGTCGCCGGCAGCACGAGAGACCCGACGAGGCGCATCCACTGCACGACCGACTCGGGATCGTCCCCTACGACGACGACAGGGCCACCCCCACCGACGAGGCGCCGTTCCACCGCTGCCAGCACCATGTCCCGCTGGTTGGGGTGCCGGCGCATGAACTCCTCGAGCGCCGCGTCGTCGAGCGCACCACGCGGGAGACGGGTGAGTGCTGGATCGGGCTGCGCGGTCTCCGCCTCCACCGGACCGAGCGGACGGAGCCAGTGGTCTGCGTGCCACAGATCCGCCGGTCGGAGGTAGGAGCCGTCGTCATCGTCCTCGTCGTCTCCTGGCTCCACGAGCAGGCCGTGGGCGAAGAAGTTCGCGCGACCGGAGTAGTCCGGCCCCGCCGCCACCACGTGACTGAGGCACACGAGTCGATCGTCGACGACGTCCAGGCGCAGACGTCGGGGCAGGGCGTCGACGTCGGCGCGGGATGCGAGCTCCGGCACGACCGGCGGGATGAAGCCGCCCGTGAAGCCAGCAGCCTGTCGCACCACCTCCTCAGACAGGGGCGCACGTCCGGGCACGGCGAGGACCGACTGGACCTTCCAGCCGGGGTGGTCGTCCCAGGGGCCCGGTCGCTGGGACGCCGTGTACGTGAACTGACCGCGCAGCATCGACCTCAGCGCCTCCGCGTCGGCCAACGACGGTCGACCAACCAGCGCAACGGGTCGGCGACCCGGAATGCGGACACCCCCGCGGCGGACAGCGTCGTCCCGCCGGCCGGTGCATGCCCCAGGGCGGACACGGCGAAGTACTCCGTCCGCGTGAAGGTGTTCTCCACCAGGTGCACGAACTGCGTGGCGCCCAGCGTGAGGAGGAGGCTCCTGGTCTCCTCGTGGACCTGACGGCGGTCGGAGGCGTCCAGGCGCAGGCTCTCCGCAGGGGTGGGGTCCTGCATGAGCGTGGACCCCCCGTTCAACAACCCGGTCACGTTGGTGCCCGGTGTCCGCACTGCCCGGTGGATGCCGTCGATCTTGCTCAGCGCGATCGCGACCGGGACGTCGATCCGGCTGCGACCGGTCCGCTGGCGGATCTCAGCGATCACGTTCTCCATCACGACCATGGGGTCACCGGCCCGAGGAGGCAGGGCGATCTGCCCGTCGAGCAGGTTCCGCACCTCCGGGAGCTGGAGCGGGTCGAGGAGGAACAGGATCGCGTCGGTCGAGGCCAGTGACGGCCCGTAGGGGCGGACGGCGCTCCGGTTCTCGACGTCCTCGCCGGCCACGTCGTACAGGGCCAAGGTGCGCTGCCGGCCGTTGTGCTCGTCCAGCCGTAGGACCATCGGCGCGAGCACTTCCGGGTTCTGCTCCGCCCGCACGGTCGACCCCACGGTCCGCCCGTGCTCGAACGGCTCCTGGAGCTGCCGTAGACGGCCGGCGCTGTGACTGTCCAGTGGTGCTGCCGACGCACCGTTCGCCCGCCCCCAGACCTCCTGGAGGAACGCCAGCAGGCTGAGGATGTACGTCGTCTTGCCGGTTCCCCGAGCCCCGACGACGGTCATGCTGACCGGGTCGCTGATGGCGCTCTCCGGCGGCAGGGAGGCGTGGCAGGCCCTGCACACGTGGTCCTCGGACAACGTGCCGCAGCGGGGGCACGCGGCCGCGGGTAGACGGCGATCGTCGACCTGGAAGAGCGGCCGGAGGTGCACGGCCTGCCCCAGGAAGGCCGATCGATTGGGGTCGGGTTCGGGAGCGCACGAGCCGGCGCAGCGGAAGAGCTGCGTGGCGTGGTCCTGCGTCGTCATGCACCGCACGCAACGCACGGCGGTCACACCCAGCGCGGGGGGAGCCGCGTCCGGCGTACGCGGTGTCATCGGCGGGTCGATCACGATGGGAGCAGCGTCCTGCAGATGCGCGAACAACCGGGTGTACCCGTCGGAGCGCACGGGGACCTCGCCGATGGTCACCCACTCGTTCTCCGGCAGCACAGCCCCGTCGACGGGCACCTGAGACGGCGTCTCGGGTGAGTCGTACACGTGGAGCGGGACTCGGTCGGCGCGGTGCGTGAGGGCCAGCCGGACGCCGCGCCACGGCCGGTCGACGTGCACCTGCAGACTGCGGCGTCGGCCCATCAGCCCGACCTTCTCGAACCGGTACCGCAGCACCCACCTGCCCGGGTACGTCAGAGGTGTGATGGGCCCGGTGGTCCACTCACCGGCGTAGATGACCGCCCCCCGGACGAAGAGTTCGCAGCCCTCCTTGGGCAGCTTGAGCGGCAGGCCGCCCTGACGCTCGTACTCGTCACGGGACACGCGGGTCGGCGGACTGCCGTCGGGGCCCACTCGACTGCCGCGCTCGACGAACGCGAACGTCGCGCCTTCCGGCCAGGCGAAGCGGAGGAGCTGCCAGGTGACGCGCTCGGTCAGCTCGAGCTCGGTGACCGGGCCCAGCAGGTTGACGACCGTGGCGGGACCGACGGCGGCCTGGTTCCCGATCAGCGTCACAGGGGTGTACGCCCGGCGTGCGCCGTGGGTGACATCGAAGGGCAGCCCGGCGATGGACGAGGTGCCCCCCTCATCGGCGACGGGTTCGCCGATGCGCGTTCCGAGCGCGAGACCGTCCAACTGGGCGGTCGTGATGACGCGGTTGGTCGCCGCGTGTTCCGGGACCGTGGACGACTGGTAGACGACCACGCGGCCGAGTGGCGGCGTGGGCCAGCGCAGTTCCACCCGGGCTCGCGGGCTCTCCCCGGTGACCTCGGCGGCGAGGGCAGCGACCGGCTCGGGGACGGCAGGGATCTCGGCGATCACCTCGAGGCCGGCCGACAGCGACTGGTCGCCGTTGCTGCTCACCGACTGGGTGAGCACGCGGTACTCGTAGCGGCGTCCGGGCTGGACGTCGGTGTCGCGGGCGTGGCCGGCGTAGGAGGGGATCTCCAGGGCGGCGTCGAAGCCTGCGGGCAGCGACTCCCGCTCGAGGCCGCGCATGACCCGGACGCGGTCGACGCCCGACGGCGTCGTCCAGGTCAGCACGATGGCGTCGGTGTGAGTGCTGACGCGCAGGTCCGCGACCTCGGGCACGACCCGCCCCGACGCGTGGTGGACCGGGGCCACGGCGACGAGGTCGTCAGCCTCCGGGGACACGTAGCTGAACACGGCGAAGAACGGGCCGCTGCCCACTGGCACCTGGGCGCGAGCGTCGTCGGTCAGCACGAGACGCGTGCCGGCGCTGGGCCGGACGGGAACGCCGGACGGCGAGCCGACGACGAGGTAGCGGAGGGCACCCCCGTCGGTGTCCAACGCCGGCCACGAGAGCTCGAGAGCACCACCCGGCACATGACGGAAGTCGACGGCGTGGTCCCGGATGGACCAGACGTCGACGTGGTCCGAGAAGACGTGGATGTCCTCGCCCTTCGGCTCCTCCTCGGCCTTCGGCTCCTCCTCGACGTCGAGCACGGGCGGCTTCGGGTCCTCCCGGACGTCGACGTCCTCCACGTCGTCCAGCGGCGTCTGAGGGTCCGCAGGGTCGGGCTCGTCGCTCGAGCGGACGGACGCGGCTTCTCCAGGAGCGGGCGCGGCAGCCTGCGACGGTGCTGCATCGGGCTCCACATCGCCCTGAGCCACGGGTGTCGACTCGGCGGTCGAGGCGCCCCTGCGCTTCTTGCGTCGAGAGGTGATGGACGTGGTCCGCTGGCCGGATGCATCCGTCGGCGCGACGACGGTCTCGTCCTCGGAGACCTCGCCCGCCCCGGGGACGACGGGGCGGTCAGCGCCTGCGCTCGTGTCGTCCTCGGTGGCAGAAGCGCGACTGCTGTGGATGACCCAGGCCAGCGCCTCGAGGGAACTCGGATCGAGGGTCAGTCCCTTGTCGGCGAGGACCTCCGCGAGGAGAGACGGATCGTCGGTCCGAGACTGGGCGACCAGCATGAGCGCGCCGTCGCTGGCGTCCGGCGCGATGCCGTGCTCGTCGCGAGCGGTGCGGAGCTGACGGTAGAGGGACGGAGCCACGGGCCGGTTCCTGTCGTGTTCGTGGGTGGGGATGCGCCAGAGCGCCAGTGCGGGGGTGTGCGAGCTGCTTGCTCAGGCGGACCTGGCGAGGGCCTCGACCACGGCGACCGTGGACAGGGCCGGCTCAGAGAGCACCACCGTGCCGCGCCGCTGGGCTCGGGGGGTCTCGCCTGTACCCGGAGCGACCAGGACGACCTGATGACGACGAACGGTCGGCGGAGCCGGTTCCTCATCGGGTTCCTGGTCGGAGATCGACACCACCAGGCCGGAGGGCGCCTGAGTAGTCACCCACTGCTCGGTGGTCCCTCGTACACCTGTGCGCAGGCCGATCTCCCGCACCCAGGCGCGGAGGAATGCTCCCGCGTCGTCGGACACGCCGAGCGGCCGCGGACCGTACGCGCGATCGCTGACGCCCACCACCTGCAGCTCGCGCTGGTCCGCCGCTCCCGCGACCGCCTGGAGCGCGGTCAGCACGCCTGCGACGGTGCCCGCGGCGAGACGCGGTCGCATCGACGCCGAGAGGTCGACGACGGCGGTCACCGTCTCTCCGCGGCGGACGAGGTTCTCGCGCCGCGCCAGGACCGCGGGCGCCTGGAGCGGAGCGTGGACGGGGATGGAGCCGCTCTCCTCACCTGAGCCGTCGACGAACGCAGCGTCGAAGGCCGCCGCGGTCCACTCCGCGCCCTGTCGGACGACCCGCAGCGCGAGCATCGGCGCACCGGGCACGGTGGTCATCCCGGGATGCTGGAGGACCTGCGCCGCGATCCCCGGTACGGAGCCGGCGACCTCGAGTCCCAACGAGATGCCGGCGGACGTGCGCGTCTCCACCACGAGGTCCAGTCGGCTGACCTCGTCACCCACCGCGGTCAGGTCCAGCAGCCACGTCCCGCGGGCCGCGTGCGGCTGAGGCCGCAAGCCGGTCACCGGCTCGCGAGGGAAGACGATCGCGGGTGCCTGCTCGGAGAGCAGTCGAGCGTTCACCTCGTCGTCCGGTCCGAGTCCCTGCCACTCGATGCGGCAGCGGGAGCCGACCAACACGTATCGCTGGTTCGGGGTCATCAGGACGGTCATCGGGCAGCTACCTCTTCCAACTGCCACGCCATCCACTGCGGCGGGCGACAGGACGTGTTGACGCGATGGCGGGGCAGGGTCACAGCTGGACCGTGATCCCCGTGGACGGTGGCTCCTGGATGCCGTGACCAGAAGTGGCCGGCTCCGGCTCAGCGCTGAAGTGGCCCACCTGTTCGAGCGTCAGCTGCCGCGTGGCGTCCAGCCGCGCGACGAACCGGTCCATGCTGGTCCGCTCCGCGCCCGGGAGTACGCCCAGCGATCGGGCGCCCTCCATCGACACGGGCACTCCGGCCGCCGCGATCGCCGTGTCCTGTACCTGGTTCGACAGCGCGGCCGCGCCCGTGGCGCTGAAGCCCAGAGCGTCGAGGCGGGTCGCCGGGACGAGGACCGGGGCGAGGAAGGCCTCGCCGGTGAGACGGCCCGGGACCGCGCCTGCGGTGACCTCCACCTGCGGGTGGAGCTCTGCCAGCGACCACTCGGCTGCCAAGGACCGCAGCCAACTGAGCAGCCGATCGTCCGCTTCGGCAGCGGCCTTCCGCTGATCGCCAGCGGTGCCCAAGGTGTCCACGAGCTCCGTGAGTGAGCCCTCAGCGGAGTAGCCGGTGTCGCTCCAGACCGTCCGGTGCTCCGGCCGGCCGTACTGCTTCGAGCGCGCAGCGAGTGCTCCCTCCACCCGCCGGTGCAGCTGCTTGCCGAGCCAGCCGATGCCCAGGTGGGCGCGCCGGGCCTCGTGCAACAACTGGCCCTGTGTCTCCGGGTCGAAGTGGGCGACGCCGATCGACGTGGCCAGCGGCAGGCAACCACTGAGCTCCGTCGGGTAGCCGTCTGGCTCGGCGGCGGTCGACGCGGTGCCGAACGGGTCGTGGACCACGGCACCTAGGGCGCGGGTCCAGAGCCGGCTCTGGCGGTAGAGGACGCCGAGGCGGTGCACCTCGCCGGCCACGTGCACCGAGCACTCCAGCGCCCACTGGCGTCGGCGGAGGGACTCCTCCTGCGAGTGCAGCCATTGGAAGAGGGCGCGCTGGTTGCGTGTGAAGACCCTCGTCGAGAGGCCGAGCCAGAGCAGGAAGAGCAGCACCGCGACAGCGGTGCCGAGCTCCCACGCGAACACGTCGTAGGCCACGAGACCACCGGCGACCGCCCAGAGGGCCACCAGAACGGCCAACGAGGCGAGGACGTACCGGCGGGTCCGGCGCTGGGCGTCCATCACCGAGCGTGGCGGCGCCCCCGTCAGATCAGCAGCTTCCCAGCGAACGGCCTCGGCGAGCGTGCGTCGCGCGCTCTCGAGCTCCTGGGCCAGTTCCAACCCGACCCGCCAGGCATAGCTGCGCTGCCGCCCGATCCAGCCCCCCAGCGAGTGACGAGCCCTGTCGATGACCGCGAAGCGGGACGGGTCGTCCGACGACCCGGCCGGGCGGCCCAGGTGCTCTCCGAGCAACCGGTGTGCCTGCACGGCCAGATACGGGTCGTCGAACTCGATCGTCAGCTGGCTCGTGCTGGGCAGCACCCCCACCGGCAGGCCGTGCGACTCGGTCGTCTCCGGACGCACGATCAGTTCAGGCCGACTGATCACCTGCCGGTCTGCCCCCAGCATCGGCATCTTGACCTGCGAGGGGACGTCCGAGCCATCGGCCAGGCTCACGCCCACGGCCGTCATCTCGGACCAGAACACACTGGTGTCGACGGCGGTGAACTCGGTACCGGGTGAGACGACGCCGGCCAGCTGCTGAGCTGAGTCGATCAAGGCCGCTACGTCGTCCTCGTGGTGCGAGGCGGGGGAGCCGTCCGGGCGCAGCCCGAGGACGACGACCTCGTAGGACGTCCCCTCCCCGAACAGTGCGGACGTGGCCGCTGCCGACAGGCGCTGTGCAGTTCGCCGGACGACCGCGTCAGCCCACGAGATCGGCGCCCTGCGCACGACTGTCCAGAGGAAGGAGAGGAACTGCCGCACCGCGTCGAACAGGCGGATGCGGCGCGGCGGCTGTGACTGGAACGGCGTGGGCGGGCGGAAGCGCGTGATCCCGGCGTGTGCGTCGACCACCGTGGTCGCCGCTGTCTCCGCCGTGGCGAGAGCGTGCACATCCGGGACCTCGGTCAGCCGGTCGCCGGAGACGGTCCGGGGCCGCGGCAGGGTCCCCTCGGCGCGGTACACCGACTCGGACAGCCCACTGAGGACGGCGCGCGAGTCGAGCACGCGAGCGTGGGCCCGAGCCACGACGACGTGGCGTCCCGGCCAGCTCGCGGATCCGTCGAAGGGCGCCTCGTCCATGGCCGACCAGAGACCGCCCACCACCGCGAGGCCGGAGGCGGCGTGCTGGGCCAGCTCGTCCCGGGGCACGGCTCGCGTCACTGCGCCCGGTCCCTGCCCGTCACGGGCCTGGAGCAGCACGTTCGGTCGCGACGTGAGCGTGGCCTCGACCGGGATGGACGTGCCGGAGGTGGCCGGTACGAGGAGGTTGACCAGCGGGTGCCCGCTGAGCCCGATCGCCTCGAGGAGTCCACGTGCGACCGCGTCACTGACCGGCACGGGCTCGCTGTCCGCGAACACCTGCAGCAGGACGATCCGCAGGCCGGTCACGCCGTTGAGCGCGAGCCAGGACTCGGCTCGGTGTGCTCGCATCCCGTCCTGGTCGAGCACCGACAGCAGGGCCGCGCTGGGGTCCTGGTCGACGTCGAGCCAGAGGGAGGGAGCGAGCAGCTCCAGCGTCGTCCAGTCGCGGACGACGTCCAGCACCTCGGCCACCGGCTCGTCCTGTAGCCGGCCGACGACGAGCGTGGCCAGCCGCTCGGGGGCCGTCACACCGGCACCTGGATGTACTCGGGGTTCACCGGGGGCAGCGGGCCAGCGCCGGTGTACACGGGCAGCTCGAGGTTGCTCAGGAGCTGCTGCGTCCCAACGACCAGCTGCCGGGCCAGTTCCCACTCCCGCGGGACGTCCCAGAAGTTGAACGGGGTGATGTCACTGAAGCCACCCCGCTCGCCGGGGAACTCACGGTCCTGAGGCAGCAGCTTGGTGGCATCCGCCTGCAACGCCTGGCACCACTGCTGCGCCGACGACAGGCGTTCCTGCACGGTCAACGCCGTCGGGGCAGCGCCCCGCGGCAGCTCGCCGCTGCGGCCCAGACCCGTGCGCAGCCAGGGGAGCAGCGTCTCGGACGGCTGGCGGTTCCGCGGATCCTGCAGGTGACGCCCGAGCTGGAACAGCGACTGGTACGGCCGGAGTGCGGTCAGCTGGGTGTCGCCGTCGCACAGCGCGATCGCCAGGGGCAGTGACTCGACGACCGCGCCGACCAGGCCCCAACCGGGGGCGTCGCGCTGCACGTTCTCCGCGCCCAGCAGGGGGTGAGGCAGCCGGGTCAGCTGCCGGTGCTCCTCCGACCACACGGCCACGCCGCCGTCAGCGACGGGCCCTTCCCCGGGGAGCAGGACCTCACCGGTGAGCCGGCCGATCAGCCACCCCGTCACCATGCACTGCACCCAGGCGCTCGAGACGGGTGTGAAGTCGATGAGTGACCTGCCGCGGCGCAACGTCCAGAAGGCGCTCCGCAGCTGCGGGGAGGCCGACTCGGTCCACTGCTTGCGGATCGGCTTCTGCAGCGACGAGAAGACGATCGGGTTGTACAGGTGGGCGTACGTCCCGATGATGTTGATCCGGTTGCGCGAGACCGCCGTCACCGCCTGCTCGAACCTCTCCACGGTCAGTGGCTCGACGGACTGCTCCGCCTTGAGCGACTCCACGAGCTGGGAGACCACGCCAGGCGAGCTCGCGAAGGGCAGCTCGCCGAACTGGTAGCCGACCTGGACGGGGCGGTCGTGGACCGCCCGCACCATCTGGGCATCGACTCCGACGAGGGGCGCAGCCAGGCGTAATGCGGCGTTGAACTTGGCGGTGAACGTCCGGGCGGTCTCAGCCTGCTCGAAGCTGCTCGCCCCGGGCCGGTTGAGGTAGGTGTCGAGCCCCTCGGCGATGAAGTTGCCGAGCACCTCGCCGCGACGGCCCACCCAGGCGCGTGCGCCGTCGAGGACTGCCTCGTGGTGGAGGTCGAGTTCGTAGCTGGCCGGACGCGACGGGCTCATCGCCGACAGGGCCTGCGGCCACCACTCCGATCGGCGTCCGATCCGTGTCGGGACGCCCTGGGCGTCCAGGCCACGCAGCCGGTCGGCGCTGCGCAGCTGTGTCCGGGAGTCGGCACGCAGCCAGGTGAGCACCTCGAAGAGGGCCAGCTCCTCGCTGCGTCCGGCGGACGGAGCCGCAGCGCCTCCGCCGTCGAAGCCGCTGAAGGTCTGGACCAGGTGGTCGGTGTACGAGCGCGGATAGCTGGTGATGTCCTCCAGGAGGACCTCGTTCTGAGCCGTGGCGAACCGGGACGGCACGTCGTCACCCGCCGGCCACTGCTGGACGAGGGTGGTCGCCACCGTGGCGACCGGCGCGGACCCCACCGACACGGCCTCCGCTGCCTCCAGCTCGGCCCGGCACTGACCGAGCGCCGTCGAGAGCGGCTGAAGGAGGTCGCCCTGCAGCTGCCCCAGGAGATCGCCGACCAGAGCGCCACTCCGGCGCAGCAGGACGTCGGCGTAGTGGGTGCGCACCTTGCCCGTTGCCTGGCCGATGGAGCCGTGGTGCGTGTCGATGGTGACCGTGATCGTCTGCAGTTCGGCGGTCACGTCCGCGGCGATCGCCTGCGGGGACTGGACGATCGACGACGCGTGGCTCAACTGCTCCGCCGCGTGCTGGAGATCGGCGGCGAACATCTGGAGGACCCGCTCCGCGGTCGGGATGCCACGTTCTCCGATCACCCGCACGGTGGCGGTCTCCAGGCGTGACTGGATCTCCGGGACCCAACGGACAGCTGCCAGCCGGAGGTCGGCGTCGACCCGATCCAGCACCTTCTTGTAGGACGAGACCACGAGGCTGGACAGGTGCTGGGCGAAGAAGTCGCCGCTGCCGGAGACCCCCGCCTGCAGCACCGGACCGACCGTGTCGCGGGTCAGCTCGGCGCTGAGCGCCTCGCGGAGGGGCTCGGACCACACGTCGTGCACGAGGCTGCGGAGCGACTGCCCGTTCCGGGCGTGCAGCTCGGGCAGTCCTGCCCAGGCGAGGAACTGGGGGTAGTACTCGGCCGCGTTCTCGCTGATCGCCTGCTGCGGGCTGCGCTGTCCCTGCTGGACGGCGAGGTCGACGTGCCCGCGTACGAGCCGCTCGACCCCCTGTCGCGACAGGCGCTGGGCGACGTACTCCGCGTAGCGGTCCCGGCCCAGCCCGATGGAGGCGAAGCCGATGGACCCGAAGACCAGCGGCTGGTTGGACTCGACGTCCGCCCCGCCCCGAGCCGGCTGCAGGCTCAGCATCGTCCCGTCCTGGACCGAACCGGCGATGACGCCGAGGTTCCCGATGGCGTACGCCATCAGCTGGGTCTGCTGCGCCTCGGACATGCAGAGCGCGGTCAGGGAGCGGGCGAAACCGCGGTAGATGGTGTCGGCCTTGCCGTCACCGAAGCGGGCGCCGCTGATGCCGTTGAAGGACCCGACGGGGAAGACCAGCTCCGGGCCGCGGCCAACACCAGAGGGACGGGGGACGCCGCCGTAGACGGACCACTCCGCCGACTCCCAGGGACGCTGGCGCGATGCCATCGCCGACATCAGTTCCGAGACGGTGCCGAGGGCATTGGCGTTGACGCCCGCGCGCTGACCGGGCTCGAGCTTGTCGAACACGTCGGGCGTGTAGAGGAACGCCAGCGACTCGGCGCGGAAGTTCGGCACCTGGGCGGCGACCGCCCGCAGCAGGTTGCAGACGTCGAGCGTCATGGATGCCCCGGTCCCGCCGGCGAGGGAGGAGACGACGAGCACCATGGAGCCCTGCGACGGTGCCGCAGGCAGGCCCAGCAGGCGCGCGACCTCAGCCAGGTCACGGTCTGCACTGCTCTGGTTGAGCCGCTCGGCGACCGGGACGAGCTTGTCGTAGACCATGCTCGCCCGCGCCAGTGTCAACAGCCGGCCGACGGCCCGGTACTGGCCGGCGCCGAGGGTGATCGGCGTCGTGACCCGGGCGGCATGCGGCCGCCAGCGGACCAGTTGGCGCAGCTGACTACCCGTCGGCTGGTTCATCAGGTTCGACTGCAGCGCACTGTCGAGGACCGCATAGCTGTCCGTCGGGCTGCTCACCGGGATGTACGTGCCGCCTAGAGCTGGAACGGTCGGCGGAAGACCCGCGCCCACGCCGTCGGGGGTCGGCGGGACGTCGACGTGGACGAACTCCCAACAGCGGGGGAGACGGTCCTCGGTCCAACCGTGCCGAGCGAGCTCCGAGCGGAGCTGGTCCATGAGGAACTGGAGTGTCTTCCCGCCCGAGCCACCGAGCC
Organism: Geodermatophilus sp. SYSU D01186; assembly: GCF_054050215.1. Classification (NCBI taxonomy): domain Bacteria; kingdom Bacillati; phylum Actinomycetota; class Actinomycetes; order Geodermatophilales; family Geodermatophilaceae; genus Geodermatophilus; species Geodermatophilus sp. SYSU D01186. Next base: position 77,889 of record NZ_JBJGYW010000012.1, read on the forward strand.
CGACGACACAGATCTTGTACACGTGAGTATCTCCTGGTGGTGGAACCGTCAGCGGTTGAAGGGGTCGTCGACCGCCGGTCGTGGCGGGGCCTCGACCGGGTTGGCGCGTGGCCTCGGAGGGATGAACGAGCTCGGACCGCCGGCTGCGAACGGATCAGCGGGCGCCGCACCGGCCGAGCCGTTCGAGCGAGGCTGCCCGAGGCCGAACGGATCGTCGGAACCGGCAGCCGGCGGCGCGGCCGACACCGTGGGCTCTCCCGATCGACGGGCCCGCGCGGCCTCCCGGAGGGACTCTGCAGCCGCCGGCGCCTCATCGCGGGCGCGGGCGATGACGTCGTCCCGCTTCTGCGGAGTGGCCGCGGAGTCCGAGACGATGAGGAGCTGAGCCGGCACATCGCTGTCCGCGGATTCGGCGTGCGCCCGGGTCATCAGCAGGGTCCAGCTGCCCTGGAGCGCGAGTGGTAGCCGTGCGCGCAGGGATCGCGGCGAGCGACCGCCCGGGGCTCCGGAGACGCCGACGCGACGCTCGTCGTCCACCTCGGCGAAGCCGGCGTCGGACAGTCGCCTGCCGGCCTTGGCGCGCACCGGGATCGACGACAGGCGGGTGCGACGACGCCCCGACTGCGCCGGCGGGACCAGGTCCCACCGGTCGGGCACGGTCAGGGGACTGCCGTCGGCGAGCCGGAGACCACCGGCCCCCACCCGCACGTCGATGAGCGCTGACTGGAGGGCTGCGGTGGGGAGGCGGGCGGCCCAGCGGCGGCCGAGGAGCAGCACCAGGACGGGGATGCCGATCCCGACCACGAGGGCCAGGACGAAGGCCAGGATGAACACAGACGTGTTCGCCACTCGCTCCAGTTGTGCCGTGAACGGAACCTGGACGATCCTGGCGCGACTGGTGTCCTCCAGCGGAGCTACGTGCACCTGGAGACTCCCGGCGAGGTCGCCTGAAGCCGACGTGTCCGACGAGAGCTGCAACTCGAGCTTGCCGGTCTGTCCCTCGGCGACCTCGAGGCAGCTCTTCTCGCTGCTTCCGTTCGCGGAGGTGACCGCCAGATCGTCAGGGGCGACGCCGAACGGATGCACTCCCAGCGTGAGTTGGTCTCCGCTCTCGACCCAGACACAGCCCGGACCGGTGACGTCGAGCGTGGCCGTCGCGGCCTCTTCGGTCGTCGCCGTGCGGAAGGCCACTTCGGCTGCGAGCGACGGGAAGCCGAACGCGGGGGCGACCGTGACCTGTTCCGTGCGCACCTGGGGCTTCAAGTCCAGGCCACTCACTGTCGTGACGGCGAGGCTGGTCCGCAGCTCGGCCGGTCCGGAGGGGAAGTCCTCCGGCACGGTCAACGTCCCGGGTGTCCGGAACCGCTCCGGCGTCAGGTCGGTGGCGAGGGATTCCTCGGTACCGGAGGCGGAGCGGAGGGAGACGTCGAGCCTGAGCGTCGGCGCGGGCTTGCCGAGTGCCGCCGGCTGCCCGTCGGAACGGACGAGGTCGAACACCGTCGACGCCACCGTGTCGCCGACGCGCCACTCGACCCTCTCGGGGTCGCGGATCGCCGCGAAGAGGTCGGCCTGGATGGTCAGCTGCGTCTTGCTGACGGCGTCCGGGTTGCGGCCGGTGGGGTCGACGAAGACGACCTGCCACGGTCCCGTCCAGTTGGCCCCACTGGCCGGCACCTGGACGTCGATCGCGAAGGCGCCGTTGCCATACCACTTGTAGGGGATGGTCAGTGCGCCTGTCGTCACGCTGCCCGTAGGGGCCGCCGCGGCGTAGGACAGCTTCACCCGGTCCGCACCCGGCGGCTGGATGTAGACGTCGATCCCGGCGGCGCTGCTCGTGCCGACCAGGTGGATGGAGTTGATGGAGCTGTCGAGCTCGAACGTGTGCGCCTGCTGACTGCAGACCTTCGCGACGCACACGCCCTTCTCGTCGACGGGCAGCGGGGGGTTGGCCGGGTCGCCGACGGCGTCGAAGGCGAGCACCAAGCCGGTGACGTCGGTTGCTGCCGTGAAGTACCCGTACGGCGGCTGCTCGCCACACCGCTCTGGCTTGCTCTCGGCGATGCGCTGCAGCAGGACCAGGTTGTCATTGCCCTCGGCGTTCAGGCCGAGGGCGATGAGGAGGATGCCGTCGCTGCGCAGCGCGTCCGTGACGCCGCCGGCCCTGCACAGCTCGTCCGTGCCGATCCGGATGACGTCTTTGACTTGCTCTGGAGACGTGAGGGGGATGTTCTCGGCACCGGGGATCGGCTTGGTCGTGCCGTGCTCCTGCCGGTCGGCCGCACTCACCCGGGGTGAGAAGTCGAACTGGCCGTCGGTGAAGAGCACGAGGGCCTGGCAGTGCCGAGCCGCTGCGGGCGCGCGGTGGTCGACGAGCATCTGGCGAGCCGTGGTGAGCGCCGTCCAGTAGTCGGTGTCGATCCCGTCCTGGCGGTCGGCGAAGTCGGCGATCGCCCGGGAAGCGGCGTCCACGGAGTCCGTGGTGAGCGGCTGCCAGCCGAGGGCGGGGCGGACCGCGGAGTCGAACCCGCTGACGGCGAGGTCGATGGCACCGCCTGAGCGGGCAGCAGTGTCGGCGAGTCGCGACAGCAGCAGCTGGGCGGCCGGGACCCGGACGTCGTTCGGATCGCTCCGGCCCAGACTCCTGCTCTGGTCGATCAGCAGGAGGACGTCTGCCTCGCCGGTCGCCGCGAGACAGGCGCCGAACTCCTGCAACGCCGCAGTGCCGGTTCCGGCGGGTGCTGCAGACGCCGTGCTGGTCGTCCCCAGCAGGACCAGCACGGCCCCGAACAGGGCCACGGCCTGTGCCCACCGTCGATGGGCGACGCGGGCCATCACGCGAACACCCCGAGGCGGGAGAACCAGTCGGCGAACAAGTAGCTGTGGGCCGCGGCAGCCAGCAGAGCCAGGAGGATCGCGGCGCGGCGGAGTCCGCGCACGGTGCCGTCGTGTCCCAGGTACCAGGCGCTGGCGCGACGGCCGGTGTCGATCAACGTGAAGGCGATCAGCAGTCCGGCCGTCGAGAAGGAGGCGACGGCCCACCCGGCCACGTGCCAGTACCAGGCGTCCAGCAGCAGCAGGGGCACGGTCAGCAGGGGGAGGGCGACCGCTGCTACCAGCAGCCCGACCGGCGGCTTCTCCGCCTGGCTGGACTGCCTGCTGGGGGCGGAGAACGACGCGCCTCCCAGAGGGTCACTGCTGCTCGCCGCTCCCGGAGAGCTCAGGCCGGGGAACGCGGGGCTGTTCAGGCCGGGGAAGGGACGGGCTTCACCGCCGAACCCGGGAAAGGGTGGAGTGCTCACCGCGCGGACACGACGGTCGATGCGTGCTTCCACCGGGACGTCCCGCGATCCGGCAGCGTGCTCCGCGGAGGACCTTCTAGAAGCTGGCCAGCTGGTGACACGAGTCCCCCTCTCTTTGCGGCAGGCCGGAGGGGCGAGAGGTCTGCCGACCACGGAACCGCACGGTTCCCCCTCCCCGGCGCACATGTCTTCTGTGCTCGTCGTCTCTATCGGCAGCCAGGGGCGGTTTCGGACCCGAACGATCCGTTGGTTTGGTCGCGTCGTCGCTCCGCTGACTGCCCACATGGCCCGGGCGGCTCAGCTCACGGCATCTCGATCGGGACGGCCGCGCGCTCGGTGCCGGCTGCGGAGAGCAGCTCGTCGACGGCGCGGTGCAGAGCCTCAGCGATCGAGCTCCCCGGAAGCCGCTCGGCGACCGCCCGCTCCACGCTCGTGTAGTACCAGAGCAGCTCGTCGCGGCTCGCGTTGAACGTCGACCAGAAGCCCTGCCCGTACCGGCGGACGTCGGCGGCGATGCAGAGCCCGTTGTGCGTCTTGTCGGCCGCGGTCACCAGCAGCGCGTCGAGCGGCTTGTGGGCGAGGCCGGCCACGTACGGGCGCTTCCGCTCGGGCCACGTCCCGCTGCGGTTGCCGTCGGCGTCCAGGCCGTCCGAGCACGCCCGCACGATGTCGGCGACGGCGTCCCCGAACCGCGACCGGATCTCGGCGAGCACGGCACCGCCGGTGCCGGCCGGTGCGTCCTCCACCGCGTCGTGCAGAAGGGCTGCGATCGCCTGGTCCTCTGACCCGCCGTGCTCCATGACCAGCGCGCTGACGCTCATCAGGTGCGTCATGTACGGCACCCGAGAGCCCTTGCGGAGCTGCTCCCGGTGGTGCCGCGATGCGAACAGCAGCGCCTCGTCGAAGCGCTCGGTCAGCGGGCCGGAGCCCATCGATCGGCGGGCCTCCAGAGACGTCGTCATGCCTTCTCCTTCCCATAGGGAACAGCGGTCTCCGTGGACTCGCCGTCCGAGCTCCAGCGGGACCGGGTGGGAGCGGAAACCCCCACCCGACCGCCTGGGGTCAGTGCTGCGCGTACGGAGCCGGCGCGTAGCCCGACATCGGCAGGCCGCCGACCTGCTGCGCAGGGATGGCCTGGCGGACGTCGGTCAGCGGCAAGGGAGTGCGGCTGCGGTCGAAGTCGGTGTGCTCCCACTTCCACTGCGTGATCCGCGGGCCGACCCAGAACAGGTAGATGCCGAGCGTGATGACGCTGAGCAGGAACCACTTGATCCAGTTGCCGAACAGCCCGACGGCCGAGCCGGTGAAGACCAGCGGGAAGCCGTCGATGTAGCTGTGCTTCGCACGCCACCGCTGGGTCAGGACCACCGCGAACGGGTAGCAGATGCCGAGCGTGCAGACGGTGATGAGGACGCCGAGGAGGGCGGTCCCCACGTAGGTGGCGGCGCCGCCGTCGAAGCGGAACCGGCCGGACTTGGACATGACGTACCCCCGTGGAGAGACGGTGATGGACTCCACCTCCATCGGCAGCTCGCCCCGCTCAGCGGAACCGAGCCGTCCCGTTGGTTCCACTGGCCTCAACGGGCTCGTGCGAGTCGTTCGAGCGCCTCGGCGAAGCTGCCGTTCCACAGCCCCAGGTGCTCCCACCGCTCGGCGACGTAGGCGGTCGCCTCCTCGACGGACATGCCCTCCTCGCGCACCAGCCAGCCGCGCAGGACGAGGCCGGTGCGCGAGGCGCCGCCGTGGCAGTGCACGAGCAGCCGGTGTCCCTCGGCCCGAAGAGCGGCCATGTCGTCGAGGACGTCGGCGAGGACGGCGTCCAGGTCGTGGTTGTGGTCGTTGTCCGCGATGTACGCCATCCGGTGCACGGTGTGCGGGAAGGGCTCGCCCAGCCGGCACAGCGAGATGACCGCGAAGTCCTCCTCGCTGTACCGGGCGCCGTCCAGGTTGCCGGCCCAGATGCCGGGGACGATCTCGCGCGGGCCGATCCGCGGGATGGCGCCGGGGTCGTACGGCCCGGCGTCCTTCCCGTCGAGCGCGGCCGCCAGCTGCTGCAGGTCGGCGAGCCGCCACACCTCCTCGCCGTGGCCGGGCACCCGGCCGTGGACGACCGACGCCCACCGCACCGGGATCCCGCCCATGCCGAACACCGCGCCGGCCAGCCCGCCGGCGACCGCGGCGACCGTGTCGGTGTCCCCACCCAGGTCGATGACCAGCCGCATCACCTCGGCGAAGTCCCGGCCGTGCCGCAACGCCCACACCGCCTGGCCGAGCGTCGGCCACACGGCGCCGTTGGACTCGGTCGCGTCCTCGGGCGACCAGTCCGGCGCGAGCACCGTCGCCCACCGCTCGCGGTGCTCGTCCGGCACCGCCATGAGGGCGAAGGGGATGAACGCCAGCGGGTCGTCGCCGTCCAGCGCCACCCGCACCAGCTCGTGGAAGATCGCGCAGCCCTCGCCGGCGGACGGGTCGCCGTGGGTGAGTGCCGAGATCCGGCGGGCGGCGTCCATCGTCGCCTCGCGGCCCTCGCGGGCGAACCGGATCGCGGCCGGCGTCGTCCGCATCAACGACCCGTTGCCGGCGGCGTGCCCGGACCGTGCGAAGTGCTCGGCGGCGGCGACGTCCCACGGCCGGCCGGAACCCAGCACGGCACGGGTCTGGTTGCCGACGTCCGGCGGGTCGCCGCCGAGCCAGGCGCGGAAGCGGCCGAAGAGGTCCGCCTCGTCCAGGCCGCCGCGCTCGACGAGGGACGTCGCGACGAGCAGCGCCATCTGCGTGTCGTCGGTGAACTCGCCGGGCTCCCACCCGAGCGCGCCGCCGCCGCACATCTCGGTGTGCGTGCCGCGGGCCGGCTCGGGGAAGCGGGCGGTGAACTGACCGGGCGGGCCGAACTCGAACGGGGCGCCGAGCGCGTCGCCGACGGCGGAGCCGACCAGCGCGCCGGCGACGCGGTGGGAACGGTGCATGCGCGGTGACATCCGGGCCTCCTCGTTAGCGCAACCTTGCGCCAAAACCAGATTAGACCAAATCTGCGCTAATGTCCACCACGTGTACCGCGACAGTTCGGGCAAGGCGCTCACCGACTACCCGCGGCCGTCGGTCGCCGTCGACACCGCCGTCCTGACCGTGCCGGACGACGACGCGCGACTCTGCGTGCTCCTCGTCCGCCGGGCGGGGGAGTCGCGCACGGAGGAGTGGGGGCTGCCCGGCACGTTCCTGCACGAGGGGGAGACCCTCGCCGAGGCCGTCCGGCGGTCGCTGGGGGAGAAGGCCGGCCTGACGCCGGACGTCGCTCCGCGCCAGCTGCACGTCTTCGACGAACCCGACCGTGACGACCGGGGCTGGGTGCTGTCGGTCGCGCACGTGGCCGCGCTGCCGTGGCGGGCGGTCGAGCCGGTGCTCGCAGCGTGGTCGGACGACGTGGTCGTGCGCTCGGTCGACGAGGTCCGTGGGCTGCTCTTCGACCACGACGAGATCGTGCGGCGGGCCGTGGCCGACATGCGGGCCGCATACGCCGCAGGTCCGGACCCCGACGGGCTCCTGGGCGAGCCCTTCACGATCCGCGAACTGCATCGTCTCCACGACGCGATCGCAGGTGGCCTGCCGTTCTCCGCGGACACCTTCCGCCGCGCGATGCTGCCGATGCTCGACGAGACGCAACGGAGGTCGGAGGGGACGGTCGGCAAGCCGGCGCAGCTCTATCTTCGCCGTCGCGCGTCAACCCGCTCGGACCACTGAAGCGCGGGCCGCGCTCAGCGGTCTCGCGACTCCTGTCGGTGGTACCTGCCACGATCCGCGCCCGGCCGTCACGGGGACGGTCGGTGAGATGGGAGTGGCATGGGGGAACGAGTCGGCGTCCAGGCGGGGCGGGTGTGCCCCGGGTGCGGACGGGAGGACTCGGTCCCGCTGGTGTGGGGCCTGCCCGGTGCCGAGGACTCCCGGCTCGCCGAGCGGGGCCTGGTCGCGCTCAGCGGCTGCCTCGTGCCGGAGGAACAGCCCGTCCTCGCCTGCCGATCGTGCGGGCTCGACTGGGGACGCGACGGCGACCCAACGACCGACGAGCAGGCGCTGGCCGACCTGCTGGACGTCCGGTACGCCGACGTCGTCCGCGCACTCGGTACCGGATGGCGTCGGGAGAGCGGCGCGGACGACCTGGTGCAGTGGTTCGTCAGCGGCGAGCCGGCGCAGGTCGCGGTCGGCGTGGAGGGTCCGTGGTTCGTGCTGGCCCGTCCGCTGACCCGCTGGGGTGAGCGGACGGAGCTGCAGTCGGCCGACCGGCACCAGTTCACCCGCGACGACCTCGTCTGGACGCCGGAGCTCGTCGCGGAGGCGGCGGAGGCCGTCGCCGCGCGCCGGCGCCGCTCGTTCCGCTGGTGCCGTTCGTGCCGCCGTGCCCACGCGCCCGAGTGGTTCGTCGGCGCGTCAGCGACCTGCCGGCAGTGCGCGGCGGTACTCGACGGCATCGAAGCCTGACACCGGTCGCCCCGAGGTCGTCGTCCCACCCGCGGACCGACGACCCCTCGGCCGACGTCTTCGGAGCGCTTGCAGGACGTGTGGAGGCCTCCGCCAGGAGGGCCGCGGTCCGGCTCAGCTCTCGGGCAGAGCGGCGCCGGGCTGCTCATCGGGCTCGGTGGGTCGCAGGTTTCTCTGCTTCCCCTCCATCCACGTGATGACGTCGTACACGCGGATCGCCGAGATCTCCTCCTCCAGGCCGCCCTCGCTCCGAAGGCGGAGAAGACGTTCGTGCAGTGCACCGTCATCCGCGCGGAGCTCGTTGCGCAGCGGCTCCCACTGGGCGAGCCGTGCGTCGGTCACGTCCCGCACGATCGAGTCGTAGATCGGGATCATCCGCGGGCGCTTGCGGGCGCACAGCTTGCTGGCGATGGTGGGCCCGACACCTCCCAGCCGATCCTGGAGTGCCCGGTTGAGCCGGCGCCCGGGCCAGCTGGCATCGATGGTCCGGTCCTCATCGACGAGGTCACGATCCGGGCCCAGCTCACGGAGCAGTTCGGCGAACGAGTCGGCTTCCTCCATCAGCAGTCGGTGAGCCGCCATCGGAGGGACGACGACGGAGAGGAACGTGACAGCGACGACGTCCTCTGCGGTGAAGCGGTCAGGGTCCTGCTCGCCGCCCCAGGCGTCGAAGTAGGAGCCGGTGTACGCGCTGCCTCCGTTCAGTCCGTAGTACGTGCGCAGGTACTCGAGCGCCCGGCTGTCATCCGCCGTCTGCAGTGCGCGGGGCAGTCGGTAGGTCATGCGGTCTCCTCGTGGGTGCGGCAGTGGGCCCGCTCGTAGCGGGTGGAGTACTCGGCCGACGGGGTGGCCGGGTGGTCGAAGAACGTGGGGTCGAGGGACACCAGCCGGTCAGGTCGCAGCAGTCGGGGGCCGCTCTCCGAGACCGCTTCCCCGAATCTCGGTGGGTTTGTCGGTCACACCCGCCTGGCGCGCGTCGGCCGGGGCAGCACGAGCACCACCCGCACCGCGTCGTCGCCCTCCGCTCGTCGTTGCTCCATCAAGAGAGCAGACCCAGCGCCTCACCGATCGGACGCGGTTCGGCGTCAGCCCACCCGCGCACCCAACGCGCGGTCCAGAAGACGTCGTCGTCCAGCGCGGCCGCGAGTGCGCGGGTGTAGGCGGGTACGCGCGGCGCGACGTCGGAGGCGGCACCGACTACGAGCGCCAGCCGGATCTGTGCGAGGTCGGACGCGCCCAGTCGGCTGACGAGCGCCGATCGGTACGCCCGCGCCCAGACCACGTAGTCCAGACCCTGCAGCACGAACAGCGGGTCGGCGTTCTTCTCGATCTTCGTCTCGGTGACGAGGACGTCGCCGTTGCCGTCGAGGCCGACCAGGTCGACATACCCGCGCGTCCACGGTCGGCCGCCGTCCGTCGGCCGCCAGGCCGGCACCTCGCGCATGGCCTGCTGCTCGATCCCGACCACGGAGGGGGAGCGGCGCAGCACCGACTGGAGCAGGTGCTCGTCGTCCCGGCGGATGGCCGAGTCCTCTCCGGCAGAACGCGCGGCGACGGCTCCGTCGACCACGTGGCGGATCTCCGCCAGCGCCCTGGTCGGGAGCGGACCGTCGAGCAACCACTCCTGGGGTGCCTGGTCGGCGGCGGAGTGGTGGATGCCCGCACGGACGCGGAGTCCAGCGCTGGAGCGGATGACGGACAGCACACGCTGTCCGCGGTGGTGCCACGACCGCTCGCTCTGGGTGTGGGCCGGGTCCAGGCGTTCGTCACTGGTCACCGAGTCGACGAGCGGTGTGACCCAGTCCGCCCGCTCTCCCAGGTACAGCGCGGTCGCGGCGCGGCGGAACTCGACATCGGGCTCGACGCCGCCGAGCGACTCGCGGACCGCCGCGATCGTCTCCCCGCGACTCCGAACGGGTGCGGGCGTCGCGGTGTGGCCGTCGTGCAACCAGAGCGTCGGCCGCACCTCCGGACGCAGCCAGGGGATCCGCTGGGCCGTCGCGTTCGACATGTACGCAGGCAGCGCCACGACGAGGCGCCGTTGGCTGGCCCAGGCGAGGCCGTACGCGAGGGCCAGCTCCGTGTTCCGCGCCTCCTGCTCGCCCGCGACGATCAGCAGGGTCGCGTCGTCGCCGAAGCAGGCGAAGCGGGCAGAGCCGCTCTGCTCGGGCACGAGTCGGTCGTCGATGGACGCGGCGATGCCTGCGGCGGGGGAGCCGTTGAAGGTCTCGCGCAACTCGGCGACGGTCATCATGAAGGGCTCCCGAGAGCGGGGGGACGCTGTCCGCAGCAGGCTCCCCGACGGGGAAGACCCGCGCGGCCTGCCGCGCCGAGGCGGAACCCCTGGGTCTCGTGTGCCGTCCGGAGTCCGGTGGAGCCGGTTGAGGCGGGGAGCAACCCCTGTGGCCCAGGCGTCTGCCGGGGTGGTGTCGGATCCGGCCTGCCCGGTTCCGGGACGCCGGCGTGTCACGGTCCCACCGCCAACCCGAGGAGCACACGGAGGCATGGCCGCTGCCGCGGTCACGGCACCGGCACCGGCACCTCGATCACCACCGCCCATACGGGGGAGTCCATGTCCCAGACCCACGCGCCAGTCGGTCCGCCGCAGATGCCCGAGCCGGCCCCGGCCAAGAAGCCCTTCTACAAGAAGGCCTGGTTCCTCATCCTGGCCGTCATCGTGGTCATCGTCATCGCCACCCAGGCCGGCGGCGGCGACTCGGCGACCACCGACTCGTCTGCCACCGGCGCTGCCGGCGCCAGCGCTGCGGCCGACGCGCCGGTGGACACGCCCGCTGAGGCGCCCGCCGACGCGCCTGCCGACACGGCTTCCGACGCTCCCGGCATCGGCCAGCCCGCTGCCGACGGTGACTTCAACTTCGTCGTCAACGGCATCGACTGCAGCGCCACCGAGATCGGCGACCAGTACCTCAGCACCACCGCGCAGGGCCAGTTCTGCATCGTCGACCTGACCATCTCCAACATCGGCGACGAGGCGCAGAGCTTCTTCGGTGACAACGCCACCCTGTTCAACGCCCAGGGCCAGGAGTTCTCGGCCGACTCCGAGGCGGCCATCTACCTGGAGAACTCCTCCTCCCTCTACGAGGAGATCAACCCGGGCAACACGCTGAACAGCAAGGTGGTCTTCGACGTGCCCACGGGTACGGCGCCGACCTCGATCGAGCTGCACGACTCGGCCTTCTCGGGCGGCGTGACCGTCAACCTGCAGTAAGCACCGCTCCCCACTGAGGGCCTCCCGCCGCTCCCGGCGGGAGGCCCTCAGTCGTCCTCGAGGCCAACGGCCCGGTACTCGCCCCATGGGGTGAGCAGCCGTGTCGCCGGTCAGCCTGGTGACGAGCGGGAGAGGACTACCGATCGGGTTCCGTAGCTCCATCAGACGACTCGCGCGGGCTTGACCCGTGCATCGGCGGAGACGTGTTCCGGGAACGGCTGCGTCGCGATCCGCTGCTGGAGTGGAGGTGCGCCGGGCGCCGTGTCCACGTGCCGGGCGTGGCCGAGCGTGCCGATAAAGAGGAGGCACCACCCCGCTGACCCAGGAGGTCTGCCGTGCCCAGGTCCACCGCGGCCCGGCCTCGCTCCGGGGCGAGCAGGAGCGGCCGCACGACGAGCGCCCGCACGACGAAGCGGACGCCGACGAAGCGGACGCCGCCGAAGCGGACACCGGCGAAGCGGACGCCGGCGAGGGCGAGCCGCCGCGCGAGGCCCCGGCGGGGCCTCCGAGCGGTCCTGCTCGTCGTGCTGGTGGCGATCGGCGTCGTCGCCTGGCCGGCACTGCGGCAGCAGCTGTCCGCGGTGCCGTTCCTCGACTCGATCGTCTCCGCGCTCCCGTCGTCGTCCCCGCCCGCCTGGCCGTTGACCGGGGTCCCGGTCGGCGCGGTCCCCGACCGGCCGGCGCTCGCGGTGAAGATCGAGAACTCCGTCGACGCACGCCCGCAGACCGGGTTGGACGCCGCGGACGTGGTCTGGGAGCAGGTGGTCGAGGGCGGCATCACCCGGTTCGTCGCCGTCTACCACTCCGCCCTCCCGCCCGAGGTCGGCCCGGTGCGCTCGATCCGGCCGATGGACCCCGCGATCGCCGCGCCGCTGGGCGGGCTGCTCGCGTTCTCCGGGGGTGTGCAGTCCTACGTCAGCGCGGCCCAGGACGCGGGACTGCAGGTGCTCAGCCAGGACACGGGCGCCGGCGGCTTCTCCCGGACGTCGACCCGCAGCGCGCCGCACAACGTCTACGCGGTGCCGCAGACCCTCGTCGACCAGGCCGACGCCGCGCATCGCGAGGCACCCGGCAACCAGTTCGAGCACGGCACGGACGAGCCGCCCACCGCCGTCGCCGCGGGGCAGCCGGCAACGGGTCTGGACCTCACACTGTCCCGGATCAGTTCCCCGCGGTGGACGTGGAACGCGGCGGACGGCCGATGGCTGCGCAGCGAGGGGAGCACCCCGGCCGTCGAGGCGGACGGGCGGCGGATCGGCGCCACCAACGTCGTCGTGCTGCGCGTCGACGTCGTCGCGACCGAGGCCCGGGACCCGGCGGGCAACCCCGTCCCGGAGACCATCCTGACCGGCACCGGCCGCGCCCTCGTCGCCTCCGGCGGGCACGCCGTCGAGGCCACCTGGTCCAAGTCGGGGACCGGGGACCGGGTGAGCCTCACCGGCGCGGACGGCGACCCGGTGCAGCTCGCGCCCGGGAACACCTGGGTCGAGCTGGTCCCCAACGGCGGAGGCGCGGTCGCCGCGGTGTGACCACGAGGACCCAGCCCGTCAGCGGACGGTTCCCCGCCCGCGGGGGTCGCTCTGTCCCTCCTCAGCGGTCCCGTGCCGGCGATGAGTTCCCCGGACTCCGGCGGTCTGACCGTCGTCGAACGCGCGAGGAGGAGCCACGTGGAGCAGCTGCTGCGAGTCCAGAACTTCACCGTCTCGAGTGACGGGTTCGGCGCGGGTGAGAACCAGAGCCTGGAGCGACCGTTCGGCCACGCCGATCCCCGCGCCCTGATGGCCTGGGCCGGCGCCACCGCGAGCTGGCCCAACCGCACCGAGCCCGGGGGGAGCCGTGGTCTCGACGACTACTTCACGCGGGACTTCACCCACAACATCGGCGCCGAGATCATGGGCCGCAACAAGTTCAGTCCCCACCGCGGTCCGTGGCAGGACCTCGAGTGGCAGGGCTGGTGGGGCGACGAGCCCCCCTTCCACACCCCCGTGTTCGTGATGACCCACCACGAGCGCCCCTCGTTCACGCTCTCCGACACCACGTTCCACTTCGTCGACGCCGACCCCGCCACGGTCCTCGCACGGGCGCGCGAGGCGGCCCAGGGCAGGGACGTCCGGCTCGGGGGCGGGGCCACCACCATCCGGGAGTTCCTCGACGCCGACCTCGTCGACACCCTGCACGTGGCGGTCGCGCCGGTGGAGCTCCGCTCCGGGGTGCGGCTGTGGAAGTCACCCGAGGAGCTGCTCGACCGCTTCCACCTCGACGTCGTGCCCAGCCCGAGCGGCGTGACGCACCACCTGTTCTGGCGGAAGTGACAGGGCGCCCCGGCCCCGCGGACAGCGGGACCGGGGCGCGTCAGGACACCTCAGGGACGGCGGCTCGTCCAGCCCGCCGCGGCGATGCCGACGCCGAACACGATGGTGCCCGGGATGATCCCCCAGCCCTCGACGGCCAGGGCGCCGGCGAGCACGCCGCCCACCGGCAGGGCGAGCAGCGACAGGGCCACCGGCGCCGGGAGCAGCCGACTGCGCAGCGCGCCGACGGCGATCAGCAGCGGGCCGAGCAACGTGGCGGTGCCGGCCAGCGCGGAGAACCACAGGGTCGCTTCCTCGATCGCGGCGAAGCCGTCGTGCATCGCCGGCGCGACGTAGGCCTCCGTGTAGCCACCGATCGGCATCAGCACCAGGCCGACCCACAGCACCGACAGGCCGATCGTGGCGACCCGGGACCGGCTCAACCGTGCGGCCAGCGCGCCGGCCCCGGCGGCGATCAGCAGGGCGCCGGCGCTGAAGACGACGTGCGCGGCCACCCAGGTCGCCGCGTGGTGGGCCGCCTCGTCGTGCTGCATCGGGTGCAGCGCGTTGCCGACGGCGAACAGCACGCCCCCGGCGGTGACGGCCAGCCCGCGCAGCGCGAGCGACGGGCGGTGGTCGGGGACGGCGGCGGTCGGGGAGACGGCGGCGGGCAGGGCGGTGGCGGTCATGGCACGTCCTCACGGTGAGTCGGAGTCCGGGGAACCCGGTCGGCGAGAACCGTGACCGGCCGCGCTTGCCGCGCCCTTGCAGTCGCGGCTGCAAGGAACCGGCAAGCGGACCGCGCGAAGGTCCGCGGCGACGGCCCACCGACCCGAAGGAGAACCGCGATGACCCGCTCCGGCCCCGCCCGCGTCCACCCCCGCACCGACGGCGACCCCGTGCCCGACGTCCTGGGCATGCGGCTGGCGCACCGCGCCATGCTCCGCGACGCCCGACGGCTCACCGACGTCGCCCAGCGGCTCGCTGCCGAGCCGACGACCGACGGGAAGCGCGCCGACGCCGTCGCCCGCTACGTCCGCGACTTCGCCGACTCGGTGCACCACCACCACAGCGTCGAGGACGAGGTCCTCTGGCCGGTGCTCGCCGCCTCCGCCGGCCCGCACGTCGACCTCACCGAGCTCTCCGACGACCACGCCGCCCTCGACCCGGCCCTGCACCGGCTGCGGGACACCGCCGACGCCTTCCGCGCCCGCCCCGGCGAGGACACCGCCACCGCCCTGGCCGTTGAGCTCGCCGAGCTGCGCGACACCCTCACCGAGCACATCGGCGACGAGGAGGCCTCGGTGTTCCCGGTGATCGAGAAGTACCTGTCAGTCGCCGACTGGGCCGCGGTCGAGGCCCGCATCCGCAAGCGGGCGAAGCTCTCCTTCGAGGCCCCCCGGGCGCTCGCCGTCGCCACCGACGCCGAGCGTGCCGCGATCGAGGCCGACGGCGGCCTGGCCCTCAAGGTCGTCCTCGCCCTCGTCGTCCCGACCTTCCGCCGCCGCGAGCGCGCCGTCTTCGGAGTCTGATCAGACGCCGACCGCGGCCAGCTGTGCGGCCAGATCCGCACGCACCCGCGCGGCACCGCGTCGCGCGGTGGCCGCGGCGCCGGCGTCCCCGAGGGCGTCGGCGACCGCGGCCAGCGCGTCGTCCACCGGGCCGACGACGAGCGTGCCGGAGTCCAGTCCGCCGATCCGCCCGGCCCAGGGCAGCAACTCGTCGCGGACCTGCCGCGCCACCGCGAGGTCACCGAGCCGCGCGGCGGCGTGCGCCCGCAGCGTCGTGGTGGCCAGCCAGTAGTAGTCGCGGCTGATCGGCCGGCGCACGGCCCAGGCCTCGCGCGCCTCGTCGACCCGCCCGGCGTCGAGCAGCCCGAGGACGACGGCGTCGGTGAGCGCCCCGGGCATCGCCGCGTGCAGCCACTGCAGCTCGGGCACGACGGGGGTGAGGTCGCCGCGGGCGAAGCCGGCCGCGAACCGGCCGATCAGCGCCATCAGCCCCCCGTTGGTCGCGCCGGTCTCCACCAGGTGCGCGGCCACCTGCTCGTAGCGCGCCTGCCCCTCGTCGTACCGGCCGGCCAGCACGAGCAGCGCGCCGGAGAAGACCTGCAGCGCGCCCAGCACGTGGCCCAGCTGGCCGGCGTCGGCCAGCGCGACGGCGGTGTCGACGTGCCGGCGGGCCGCCGCGAGGTCCGTGCGCGCCGCTGCGGCGAGGAACAGCAGCCAGTGCGCCACCGCCTGGTGGTCGGTCAGCCCCGCGGCGGCCGCGACCGCCCGCAGCTCCTCGGCCAGCGGCTCCCGGGCCTCGGCCAGGTCCGGGCCCAGCGCGGCGAAGGCCCGCACGTTGAGCGCGGCGCACAGCAGCCGGGCGGCGTCCGGACCGGTGGCGGCGCGGGCCAGCTCCAGCGCCTGCGCGCTGGCGGCGGCGGTCCGCTCGTCGTCGACGCCCTCCACCTCCCGCACCAGCGCCACCAGCAGCCGGCAGCGCACGTCGCCGGGCAGCTCCTCCCCGGCCGGCGTCTCCAGCAGCTCCAGCAGCGGGCCGAGCAGCTCGGGGTCCTGCGCGCCGTCGTCGCGGACCGTCCACACCAGCGGCGCATCCCAGGCCGCCAGCGCCGCGACCAACTGGTCGTCGCGGCCCAGCCGGCGGGCGATGCGGACGGCGTCCCGCTGCTGGACGCGGGCGGTCACCGCGTCGCCGGCGCGGGCGTGCGCGGGGATCGACGGCAGCAGGACGGCCAGCTCGTCCGCCGACCCGCGCCGGCCGGCCAGCTCCAGCAGCCGCAGCGCCGAGGCCCACTGCCGCGCCTCCTCAGCCGCCGCGCCCAGCCGGCCGGCCTCCCGTGCCGCCGCGGCCACGTACGGGACGGCGTCGGCGGCGGTGCGCGGCCCGGCGGAGGCGACCGCGTGGTGGGCGAGCGTGGCGGCGTCCACCCCGGCGGTCTCCCGGAGGACGTCCAGCGCGGCGGCGTGCAGCCGCCCGCGGCGCAGGAGCGGGGTGTCCTCGTAGAGCACGTCGCGCACCAGGGCGTGGGTGAACCGCACCCGACCCGGCACCGGCTCGTCGAACAGGCCGGCCAGCACCGCGGTCTCCAGCGCGTCGAGCAGCTCGTCCACGTCCCGCCCGGCCACGGCCGCCAGCACGTCCACGTCGGCCTCCCGGCCCAGCACCGCCGCCTGGCGGAGCGCGGTCACCGCCGGACCGGGCAGCCGCTCCACGCGGCGGCGCAGCACGTCGCGCAGCCCGGCCGGCACCCCGGTGCGCGCCGCGCCCCGGCCCTCCGCCGCCAGCAGCCGGGCCAGCTCGCGGACGTACAGCGGGTTGCCGTCGGTGCGCTCGAGCAGCAACCGCAGTTCCGCGGGCCCGACGTCCTCGAGCCCGGACTGCCGGGCCAGGACGGCGACGCCGTCGGCGTCCAGGCCGCGCAGCTCCAGGTGCCGCGCCCCGGCCGAGGCCAGCGCCGCGCGGGTGGCCGACAGCGCCTCGCCGGCCTCGGTGTCGCGGTAGGTCGCCAGCACCAGCAGCCGCTCGCCGGCGAGGGAGTCGACGACCTGGCGCAGCAGCTGCAGGGTCAGCTCGTCGGCGCGGTGGACGTCGTCGAGCACGACCACGAGCGGCTGCTCCCGGGCGGCGGCCCGCAGCCGGTCGGCGACCGCGCGGGCCAGCCAGAAGGCCGTGCCCTCCTCCAGCGGAGCGGCGCCGAGCGCGCGGGTGATCTCCGTCCAGGGCCAGGCCGGGGGAGCGCCGTCGACCTCGGGACAGCGGCCCTCGGTCACCCGCCAGCCGCTCTCGCGCAACCGCGCCGCGGCGGCCTCCACCAGCGTGGTCTTGCCTGCGCCGGCCTCGCCGGCGATCCAGACCATCCGCGCGCCCTGGGCGGCCAGGTCGAGCAGCAGCCGCAGCTCGCCGGCCCGGGCCGGCGCCGGCGGCGGCGGAGCGGGCGCGGGTGCCGCCGGCAGCGCGACGTGCGGGGCGGGCAGGTCCAGTGCCGGCTCCTGCGCGAGCACGGCGGCCTCCAGCTCGCGCAGGCCGCGGCCGGGGTCGATCCCGAGCTCCTCGGCCAGGTGCTCGCGGGCGCGGCGCAGCACGGTGAGCGCGTCGCCCTGCCGGCCGCTGCGGTAGAGCGCGAGCGCGAGCAGTCGCACGGCCTCCTCCCGAGCGGGGTGGTCGTGCAGGTGGCGCTCCAGTTCCGGGACGACGGAGGCGGCGCGCCCGAGCGCCAGGTCGGCCTCGGCGCGCAGCTCCACGCCGACCAGCCGCAGCTCCTCCAGCCGGGCCACCTCCGGCGCGGCCCACGCGGCGTCGGCCGACTCGGCGTAGGCAGGGCCGGACCAGCAGCCCAGCGCCTCCTGCAGCAGCTCCCGGCGGGCGGTGGCGTCCGGCGTGGCGTGCGCCCGGGCGACCAGGTCCTCGAACCACCAGGCGTCCACGGCCTCGCGGGGGAGGTGCAGCCGGTAGCCGGGTGTCGCGCTGACGATCACCGTGGCGCCGGTCCGCCGTCCGGAGGCCGGCTCCAGGGCCCGCCGCAGCCGGGAGACGTGCACCTGCAGGGAGGCCAGCGCCTTGGGCGGCGGCTCGCCCTCCCACAGGTCCTCCACCAGCCGGTCGGCGGAGACCACCTGCCCGCCGGCGAGCACCAGCCGGGCGAGGACCGACCGCTGCCGCGGCCCGCCCAGGACAGCGAGGTGCCCGGCGACGGTGGCCCCCACCGGACCGAGCACGGACACCGCGATCGGCGGGACCTCGGGCAGGGCAGCATCCATGGCGGGCAGAACCTAACCGGTGCCGGGCCTCCCGAGGGTCGCGCCTGTCCGGCAGGTGACCTTCGAACCTGGTCCCGTGCCGTGCCCGTTCCTACGGTGACGGGGCATGGCGAGCGCTCCGTTGCTGGTCGCGGTCGACGACGACCCCGCCCTGCTGGCCGACGTCGAGCGCGAGCTGCGCAACCGGTACGCGTCGGACTACCGCGTCTGCTGCCTGAGCTCGCCCGACGAGGCGCGCCGCACGCTGGACGAGCTCGCCGCGGCCGGCGAGGAGGTCGCCCTGGTGCTCGCCGGGGAGACACTCGCAGGCACACCGGGCACCGAGTTCCTGGCCGACGTCCCGGGGCTGTTCCCGCACGCCCAGCGCGGGCTGCTCCTCCCGTGGGCCCGTGTCGGCGACCCGGCCACTGGCGACGCCGTGTTCGAGGCGATCGCCCGCGGCCGCATCGACCAGTGGGTGATGCGACCGGCGGCGCCGCCCGACGAGCAGTTCCACCAGGCGGTCTCGAGCTTCCTGCTCGCGTGGGCCGAGGCGCGCCGCCGAGCGCCCCACACGATCGACGTCGTCGGCGAGACCTGGTCCGGACGCGCGTACGAGCTGCGGGACGTCCTCGGGCGCTGCGCCATGCCGCACCGGTTCTGCCTGGCCGGCTCCGAGGAGGGCCGCGCCATCCTCGCCGACGCCGGGCTGGACAAGCGGCTGCCGCTGCTCGTCATGCCCGACGGTCGGGTCATGGAGGACCCCACCGACATGGACATCGCCCGGTCGGCGGGGGAGACGATCGATCCCGCGGGGGACCGCTACGACCTCGTGATCGTCGGCTGCGGCCCGGCCGGCCTGTCAGCAGCGGTCTACGGCGCCTCCGAGGGGCTGCGCACCGTCGTCATCGACTCGGGCAGCATCGGCGGGCAGGCCACGGCGAGCTCGTCGATCCGCAACTACCTCGGCTTCCCGAGGGGACTCAGCGGTGCCGACCTCGCCCGCCGCGCCTACCAGCAGGCCTGGGTCTTCGGCGCCCGCTTCGCCTTCATGCAGACGGTCACGGACCTCGCCCGGGAGGACGACGGCGTCGTCCTGACCCTCAACACCGGCGGGGTCGTGGTGGCCCGCGCGGTCGTCCTCGCGACGGGGGCGAACTACCGCCGCCTCGGCGTCGAGTCGCTCGAGGAGCTGCGCGGCGCCGGCGTCTACTACGGCGCCGCGGCCTCCGAGGCGCCGCTGGTCGCGGGGGAGGAGGTCTACATCGTCGGCGGCGCGAACTCCGCCGGGCAGGCCGCCCTCCACCTGGCCCACTACGCCAAGCGCGTCACCCTCGTGGTCCGGGCCGCGAGCCTCGCCGCCGGGATGTCGCACTACCTCGTCCGCCAGGTCGAGGAGACGCCGAACATCGAGGTCCGGACGTCGACCGAGGTCGTCGACGGCGGTGGCGACGGCCGCCTGGAGCACCTGGTGCTGCGTGACCGCGGGACCGGTGAGCGAGAGACGGTGCCCGCCTACGCGCTGTTCCTGATGATCGGCGCGCGGCCGCACACCGAGTGGCTGCCACCGGCGGTCGCCCGCGACGACGCCGGTTTCGTCCTCACCGGGCCCGACCTGAGCGACGACGCCGTCCGGGCGCTGGGACGCCGACCCATGCCGCTGGAGACCTGCGTGCCCGGGGTGCTCGCGGCCGGCGACGTCCGGCACGGGTCGGTCAAGCGCGTGGCCTCCGCGGTCGGCGAGGGCTCCATCGCCATCCAGTTCGTCCACCGCCTGCTCGCCGTGTGACGCCGAGCGGTCACCGCCGAGGAGCCGTGCCCGAGCGCAGGCGCTCGGCGATCGGCTCGATGTCGTCCAGTTCTCCGGACGCGACCGCGATGGCGAGGTCGTACGCCTCGTCGTTCGACAGCGTCAGTCGCAGGCCGTTGACGCCGTAGAAGGCGATGGTCGCGGCCAGTGAGAGTCGCTTGTTGCCGTCCACGAGCGGGTGGTTCCGTGCGAGCGAGTGCAGCAGGGCCGCTGCCTTCTCGTGGATGGTGGGGTAGGCGTCCTCGCCGAACGCGGTGGACCGCGGTCGGGCCGCAGCGGAGTCCAGCAGACCGACGTCTCGCAGGTCGACCTCGCCGATCGCTCGCCCGGCGACGTGCAGGAGGTCGTCGACGTCCAGGAAGATCACTGGCCGAGACGCTCCAGCGCCTCGGCATAGCGGGGGAGTTCCTCGTCGAGCACGCGGTCCAGGAGCTCGCGCTTGCTGTTCCGCTCGATGTAGTCGCGGACCGCCTGCCGCGCGACGTCCTGCATCGACCGGCCCTCGAACTCGGCCCGGCGGCGGAGGGCTTCGGTCTCCTGGTCGTCCAGGCGCAGGGTCATGGCCACGATCGGATGGTATCGCTTGTGATACCACGCTCGACGGATCAGGACGGCGGCTGTGCGCCCACCACGCCGGCGACCACCGCGGCCGCCGCGTGCCCCCTGCGGACGGCGTCCAGCACCGACTCCCCGGCGCACCAGCCGGCCAGCACGCCGGCGGCGAAGGCGTCCCCGCAGCCGGTCGTGTCCCGCACCGACGCCAGGGGCTCGACCGGCACCTCCGCCGTCCCGGAACGGGTCAGCACCCGCGTCGGCCGGTCACCGGCGTGCACCAGCCTGAGCCCCGGCGCCCACGCGGGCAGGCCGCCGTCCAGCCCCAGCACCGACGCCTCGGCGGCGTTGGCGAACAGGACGTCGGGTCGCAGCCCGGCCAGCAGTTCGCCGTACTCCTCCACGCCCGACTCGCGGATCCGGGTCGCCGCGGCGACGTCGACGCTGACCGGCACCCCGGCGTCGTGCGCCAGCGACGCCGCGGCCCGCAGCGCGACGGGGAAGCGCAGCAGATCGTAGCCGTCCAGGTAGAGGACGGCCGCGTCGGCCACCCACTCGCGGCGGAGGTCGGCCGGCTCCAGCCCGCCCTCCCCGCGGTCGGCGAGCAGCGTGCGCTCGCCGTCCAGGTGGACCAGCACCGTCGTCAGCGGCGTCCGGCCGCGGCGCACCACCGCCGTCTCGACCCCACGCTCGGCCAGCCGCGCGAGCAGCCCGTCGGCTACCGGGTCCGCACCCGCCCAGCCGGCCAGTCGCGCCGGCATCCCCAGCCGCGCGAGGTTCGCCGTCACGTTGGCCGGTGCGCCGCCCGCGGACGTCGTCCGCACCACCCGCTGCTGCCCGCCGGTCACCAGCGGTCCGGACAGCTCCAGCACCTGGTCGGCCACCAGCTTGCCGAGCGCCACGACCGGACCTGCGCCTGGGGGACGGGGCCAGCGCGGGACGTCCACGGGGACAGACTGCCCCGACCGCCACTCGCCGACAGCCCCCGACGACGGCCGCACCGTGGGACCCTCCCTGTCCGGAGGGAGCTCCGCGCCCTCCGCAGCCGAGGTGATCGCCGATGTCCGGATCGTGGACCGCGCCGGGCCGGCTGCTGCGAGCACCGGCCGGCCTCGCGGCGTGCCTGCTCGCCGGGTGCGCCGCTGCCGGGGGCAGCGGGGCCGAGCCCGGGCCCTCCCCGGAACCGGCGCCCGACTGGTCCGACGCCATGTACAGCGTGACCTGCGACGGGATCGTCCCGGGCGGCTTCCGGGCGGACCTCGACGGCGGGGCCGCGCGTGTGCCCGCCGACGCGAGCCGGAGCCCGTACTACGAGTACTACGACGTCCGTTTCGTGGCCAGCGCGAGTGGTGACGTCGACGGGGACGGCGAGCCCGACACGGTCGTGCTGCTGCAGTGCTCCCCGCAGCCGTCCAACGGGATCCTCGACGAGGTCCAGGTGTTCGCCGCCGACGGGGAACGGCTCGCGGTCCTGCCCAGCCCGCGCACGCTGCAGGAGTCGACGGTCCTGACGCCGCTCTACGACCCGACCGCGCTGTCGGTCCGGGACGGCGACATCGTGGCCGGGATGTGGGCCTACGCGCCGGAGGACAACCGTGCCGAGGGCCCGTCCATCCCGATCACCGTGCGGTGGCACTGGAACGGCCGCGACTTCGTCCGCGTCTCGTAGCCGAACCTCACAGCCACGCCTCGATCTCGTCGAGCTGGGCGTGCGTGAGCCCGACGCCCAGGGTCGGTGCGACCACCAGCACGTGCGGGTGGGCGGCCAGCCACTCGCCGGTGTCGGCGGCCTGCTCGGCGAGGTCGTCGTCGATCCAGACGATGCGTCGTCCCGGCTCGGCCTCGGCGACGACGCGGGCACAGGCCAGCTTCCACCAGTCCGTCGCCCTCCCGAGCGGCCCGCGGAAGCCGGTGGGCGCGGCCCCCTCCCGGGCGTGCACCCTCAGCCCGCGCGGGAGCCCCATCGGCTCGGCCAGCAGCCGGTCGGCGTCGCAGGCCCAGGTCGTCAGCCACTGGATCTCCACCCGGCCCGACTCGTGCAGCTCGCGCAGCCGGGCGGTGACCGTCGGGTCCCACGACAGCACGAAGCCGTTGAACGTCCCGCGTCGCCAGCCCTCGGGGAGGTCCCTGCAGGCCGCGTTGAGCACGCCGTCGACGTCCAGCAGCAGGATCGGCACGTCTCCACTCGCGGCCATGGCCACCGTCGTACCCGAGCGCGGCCCCTTCCTGGCGTCGCGCCCGGCTGACCCGTCGCCGTCCGTCACCTCGACGGCAGAGCGGGCACCCACACGGGCGACTTCGCCGTCCGGGACGTTCGGCACCCCGGCGAGCGGGGCAGCGAGGTGGTTCGCTGACTGTCCGCCGGTCGTCCGGTGGAGCACGGAACCAGGGGGAGCCAGTGTCCGACCACCTCGAGTCACACCCGGGTTCGAGCCGCGTCGAGACGCCGATTCCCTGCCGCCGCCTCGCCCGCGGCCACGCCCCGCACCCGGCGCACGTCCGGCTGGCGCAGGCCGACGACGCCCACTGGCAGCCGGTCGTCGTGATGGGTGCCGTCGGGGACGTCGTCACGCTGGCCGTCGGCGACGAGCTGCAGCGGCACCGCAACCACGACACCGGCCACCTGGCGGACCTGGTCCGCGAGGCGGGACCCGAGGCGTTCGTCAACACCCGCCTCGGACTGCTGTTCCTGCACTCCTGGCCGCGCGACGCCGGCTCGGTCTTCTCGCTGCAGCCGGCCGACCAGCCGCCGGTGCCCTGCCGCCACTAGCGACAGGACACCGGCAGAGCAGGTCAGGCGATGCGGCGGGCGCCGGCGTAACTCGGCATGTAGCTCACGTTGTCGACCCTCACCGGCTGCCCCGGCCGCAAGGCGTGCACCATCTTGCCGTTGCCGATGTACATCGCGACGTGCGAGACGGGGCGGTAGAAGAACAGCAGGTCACCTGGCTGCAGGTTGTCGCGGGAGACCGCCACCCCGGCGCCGGACTGCGCCCGGGCGGTGCGCGGGAGCCCGACGCCGGCCGCCCGGTAGGCGAACGAGGTCAGGCCGGAGCAGTCGAACGCGTTGGGGCCGGAGGCGCCCCAGCGGTAGGGATCGCCCACCTGGGCGAGTGCGGTGTTCACGGCGCTCTGCGCCGCCGGGCTGGCGACCGCCGCGGCCGACACGGCGGTGGTGTCCGGGGCGGCCGAGGCGGTGGCGGGTGTGAGGGCGATCCCGGCGCCGGCGATCGCGGCGACCGCGATCCCACGGATGGTGCGACGGGCTGAGGACGTGCGGGCAGTCGTCATCGACGACGGTTCTCCTGTTCCATCCGTCCGCCTACCGGGTTAGCTGTCGGGTTCGGGCGGGAGGTCGCCCGGCACGGCAACAGGCCGTGTTTCACCCCTGTGCTTCGGTGGGTCCCCGGTCCGGGCGCGGCAGTGGCCACGCCCCTGTTCGGCGGGGTCCGACGGGTGTCGCCACGGTTTCGGCAACGGGGGCCCGTCGGGACCGCAGAGGACGCTAGACGCACGCGCGCGGCCACGCCGGGCGAGCGCCGGCGCGAGGGCGCCCGGGCGAGACGCGGGCCGACACGCGCGCGACACGCAGTCCCACCACGTCGGACACCGGGACCAAGGTCCCGTCGCTGCTGGCAATTGGGCAGGTCAGCGAAGTCAAGGGCAGTTGGACCCCATGCGGAGTGCCCTGACCGTCCGTAGGGACGACCCCACGTATCGCCACGGGAACCTCGGTGGTTGGCCGGGCCGTTGGGCGGGCACGATCAACGCAACCAACCGAGGAGGAACCACATGGCCGGCATGATCCGGAAGCTCGTGGCGTCGGGGATCGCGGCGAAGGTCATCCAGGAGGCCCGCAAGCCGGAGAACCAGGCGAAGATCAAGAAGTTCATCGCCGACTACCAGGCCAAGCAGAAGGGCGGCGGCAAGGGCTACGGCCGGGGCCGCGGCTACTGATCCACCGCCCGGCAGCGGCCCCTCCCGGATCCCCGGGCAGGGGCCGTTGCCGCATGCTCTGACCTGCGCCGCCGAGCTCGCCCGGATGAAGCCGACCGCGATCCTGGTCAACACCTCGCGCGGCCCGATCGTCGACGAGGCCGCCCTCGTCCGGGCCCTGCGCGACGGCCGCATCGCCGGGGCAGGCGTCGACGTCCACGACCGGGAGCCGCTGCCCGCCGACGCCCCGATCCGGACCGCGCCGAACACCGTCCTCCACCCGCACCTCGGCTACGTCACCCGCGCCACCTACGAGGTGTTCTTCCGCGACGCCGTCGAGGACGTCGCCGCCTTCCTCGCCGGCTCCCCGGTCCGCGTCCTCGCCCCCGCGTGAGCGCCGCCCGCCCCGGGTACCCACCCCCGCACCCAGGACGAGGAGGTCCGGAGATGACAGAGGGCAACATGACCGGCCGCCCCTACGGGGGCGCCAACGAGGCCACCGGCGGCAACCCGGGCGAGCGCGAGGAACCCGACCTGGTCGGGCCGCCGTCGCAGCAGGAGGAGCCGCGCGCAGCCCAGGGCGGCACCATGGGGACCGTCGACCCCAGTGTGCCCGGCAGTGACGGGCAGCCGCGCCCGGCGGAGCCGCCTCCCGGCGCCACCGGGAGCTGACCCCCGGTCAGCCGGAGGAGCGGGACAGCCGGCGGACGTCCGCCTGACTACGGCCGGCCGGCGTGGGGGACGTCGACCTCGGTCGCCAGCAGCACCGCCTCGCGCACCGGCGCGCGGTTGTGCTCGTAGAAGTCCGGCGCGCAGCACATCAGCAGCGTGCGGCCGTCGTCCCCGCCGAGCATGCAGGCGTACACCCCGAGCCCGGACGGCGCGGAGATCTCGTCGACCACCCGCCCGCCCTCGGCCACCCGCACCAGCCGGCCGCCCACCGCGTCGGCGGCCCAGATCAGGCCCTCGGCGTCCAGCGCGCAGCCGTCCGGGGCGACCACCAGCTGACCGAGCACCTCGTCGACCGTCGTCCCGGTGACCTCGGGGCCCAGCGACGCCCAGACCCGCCGGTTGGTCAGCGACCCGTCGGCGCCCAGGTCGAAGGCGGTGTACCGGTTGCCCAGCGTCTCGCCGACGACCAGCGTGCCGCCGTCCGGGGTGATCACCGAGCCGTTCGGGAACTGCAGCCCGTCGGCGGCGACGCTGACCGTGCCGTCCGGGTCGACCCGCTTGAGCGACGCGGTCGCCGCCGCGCCGCCGCCCATCAGGTCGAAGCCGAAGTCGCCGACGAACACGTGCCCCTGCGCGTCCACGACGAGGTCGTTGAGGTGCCCCCCGCAGTGCCGGGCGAGGTCGGCGTACGTGCTGAGCGACCCGTCGGCGTACCGGAGCACGCGGCGGTCCTTCATCGACACGACCACCAGCGAGCCGTCGGGCAGCCAGCCGAGCCCCGACGGCTGCTGCTCCACCTCGACCACGACCGTCTCCGCGCCGTCGGCGGCCACCCGGCTGACCGTGTGGCGGTAGAAGTCCGACACCCACCAGGTGCCCTCGTGCCAGCGCGGGCCCTCGAAGAACCCGCCGCCCTCCAGGACCGTCCTGAGCTGCCGCTCTGCCATGGTCGGGCACCCTAGGGGGACCCGACCCCCTGGAGGAGTACCGCATGCCCGACCCCGTGATCGCCGTCGTCGGAGCCACCGGACAGCAGGGCGGCGCCACCGCCCGCGCGCTGCTGGACGCCGGCGCCCGGGTCCGCGCGCTGGTCCGCGACCCGGCGAAGGCCCACGACCTCGCCGACCGCGGCGCCGAGCTGGTGCGCGCCGACCTGCAGGACCCGGCGAGCCTCCGGACGGCGTTCCGCGGCGCCCAGCGGGTGTTCGCGATGACGACCCCGTTCGGCGCGGGCGGCCCGGAGGTGGAGGTGGCCCAGGGGATCGCGCTGGCCGACGCGGCCGCCGACGCCAGCGTCGAGCACCTGGTGTTCACCTCCGTCGGCGGCGCGGAGCGGTCCACCGGCATCCCGCACTTCGAGAGCAAGCGCCGCGTCGAGGAGCACATCGCGATCCTCGGCCTGCCGGCGACGATCGTGCGGCCCGTGTTCTTCATGGAGAACCTGCCGTGGATGGTGGCGGCCGACGGCGCCGAGGTCGTCGTCCGGATGCCGCTGCCGGCCGGTGTGCCGCTGCAGATGATCGCCGTCGCCGACATCGGCGCGGTCACCGCCGCCGTGCTCGTGGACCCCTCGCGGGTGCCCGGCGGCAGCATCGAGATCGGCGGCGACGAGCGGACCGGCGAGCAGATCGCCGCGGCCTTCGGCGAGCGCGCCGGGCGGCCGGGCCGCTACGAGGCGCTGCCGCTGGACGGCCTCGACGAGGACTCCCGGGCGATGTTCGCCTGGTTCGCGCACCCGCCCGCCTATCGCGCGGACGTCGCGGCGACCCGCGCCCTGGCACCGGGCCTGCGCGACCTGCCGGCCTGGCTGGCCGGCGGCGGCTGGAGCGGCTGAGGCCGGCGCCGCACGTCCATCCCGACGCTCGAGCCCGGGCGCCGGGCGAGCCGGTTCTGCGACGATCCTGACGTGGGCTCTGCGCGTCAGGGACTCGTGGAGTGGATCGCCGCGCCCAGGCGGGCCGACGTACTACCTCAGTGGACCGAGCGCCTGTCCGTCGTCATCCCCGCAGCGCTCGTGAGCGTCGGTCTCGGGATCTTCGTCCAGGCGTGGTCCGCGCACATCGGGTTCTACGAGCAGTTCGGTCTCCGGCCCGAAGAGATCGGACTGGACTACACGATGGTCATCACCCAGGCCGGGACGGCTGCCGTGATGGTGACGGGTCTGGTCCTCATGATCGGGCTGTTCTTCCATGCGCAGGCGTCGTGGTTCTTCGCGAAGCGGCGCAGCAGGATCGCGCTCATCCGCATCGGCGTGGCCGCGGTCGTGATCAGCGCGTTCCTGGGCCTGGTCATCGCACCCTTGACGGTCGGCACTGAACGGCAGGTCCTTCTCTTGCTGTGGACCTCACTCGATCTCGTCGTGGTCGCAGGATTCCTGTTCTGGGGCTACACCACAGGACATCGGGGCCTGTCTCTGACGCTGGCGACGCTCGTGTTCGCCGGTGGACTGGTGGTGGCGTACCACACCGGCGTGTCGACAGGTCGCACCCTCATCCGTGATGCCAGTGCGGCGGTCCAGCAGAGCCAGGACATTCCGGTCATCGCCCCGCCTCCTCTGGTCAGGCTCGTGTCCTGGCCGACCGTGGACGTGGAGGTCTCCGTTCCCGCAGACGCGTCGCCGCCACGTCGGGGGACTGATCTGGAGTCACCGAGGGCGGTGGGCTTCTATCTGCTGGGCTCCAGAGACGGTTCGTTCGTCCTCTGGGACGTGTGCCTCGACACGATCGTCTTGATGCCAGGGGACACGACCGTGCTGACCCATCGCGACGAGAGCGTCGGAGTCAGAGCCGTGGCTGACCAACGAACCGAGGCCGACCAACAAACGGGGGGCAGCGGCTTCGCAAGCGGCGGCGGAGGCGGCTTCTCCTGTGGTGGCGGGGCCGGCATCTAGGACGGCGTCTCGACACGGAACTCCGTATGCGGGAGCTCGTGCTCTGCCCACGGTGGTGGGCAGAGCACGAGCTCCCGCAGGAGGAGGTGCCGCCTGGAGCGCTCAGTCGCCCTTCACGTTGACGATCTGCCGGAGCGTGTGCCGGATCTCGACCAGATCGGCGGCGTCGGCCATGACGACGTCCACCGGCTTGTACGCGTCCGGGTGCTCGTCGAGGAACGCGTCGGAGCGGCCCCAGGCGATGCCCGTCATGCGCCGGTCGAGGTCGGCCCGGGTGAACAGCCGCCGCGCCTGGCCGCGGGAGTGGTTGCGCCCCGCCCCGTGCGGCGCCGACATCAGCGACTCCGGGTTGCCCTTGCCGACGACGACGTAGGACGCCGTCCCCATGGAGCCCGGGATCAGCCCGTCCTGCCCCCGCCGCGCGGAGATCGCACCCTTGCGCGAGAGCCACACCGAGCGGCCGTAGTGCTCCTCGCGCTCGGTGTAGTTGTGGTGGCAGGAGATCTCCACCTGACGCTCGACCTCGGTGGTCAGGAACCGCGAGACCTGCTCGGCGACGCGGTCCATCATCTCCGCGCGGTTGAGGGAGGCGAACCGCTGCGCCCAGTGCAGCGCCTCGACGTAGGCGTCGAACTCCGGCGTCCCCTCCTCGAGGTAGGCGAGGTCGCGGTCGGGGAGGTCGAGCCTGCGGGCCCGGGCGATGTCCTGCGCCACCCGGATGTGCTTGGACGCCAGCCGGTTGCCCACCCCGCGCGAACCCGAGTGCAGGAACAGCCACACCCGGTCGGCCTCGTCCAGCGACACCTCGATGAAGTGGTTGCCCGAGCCGAGCGACCCCAGCTGCAGCGGCCAGTTGTGCGCGACGCCGTCGGCCTGCGCCACCCCGGGCAGGTCTCGCAGCTCGGCGACCCGCGCGGCCGCCGACTCGCGCAGCTTCTTGTTGTAGCGCCCGGCCGACAGCGGGACCGCCCGCGAGATCTGCTCGTGCAGCACCGACAGGTTCCGGCCGCGCACGTCGTCGCCGGTGAACTGGGTGCGGACGGCGTTCATCCCGCACCCGATGTCCACCCCCACCGCCGCCGGGATGATCGCGCCGTCGGTCGGGATCACCGACCCGACCGTCGCCCCCTTGCCCAGGTGCGCGTCGGGCATGAGCGCCATGTGTGGCTTGACGAACGGCATCGACGCCGTCCGCTCGGCCTGCAGGCGCGTGGTCGGCTCCAGGATCGACGCCCAGTTCAGCAGGCGGTCGCTGATCTTCTCCACCGCGGTGCCCTACCCCGGCCGGGGACCTCCGTCCCGTCCGCCACGGACCTCCGGACGCCGCGCTGCCGCGCCCGCGGGGCCAGCATCGGGACGACGACCGATGGAGGAGAAGAGCGATGACGACGGCACTGGTGGTCCACGAGTCCCTGTTCGGCGACGGCCGCACGATCGCCCGCGCGATCGCCGACGGGCTGTCCGCGCGGATGCCCGTGACGGTGGCGGCCGCGCAGGACGCCCCCACGATCCTCGGCCCGGAGATCGGGCTGCTCGTCGTCGGCGGTCCCAACCACGTGACCGGCATGGCCCGCCCCGCCACCCGCGAGGGGGCCAACCGCGACTACGGCCTGCACGTCGACCCGCAGGCGGGCCTGCGCGAGTGGCTGGAGGAGGTGCACATCGACGGCCCGGCCATCGCCGCGGCCGCCTTCGACACCCGCATGGACCACCCCAAGGTGGTCACGAAGCTCGACCACGCCTCGAGGACCGAGGAGAAGCTGCTGCGCCACCTGCACTGCCGGATCGTCGCCCCGGCCGAGCACTTCTACGTCACCTCGGTGCAGGGGCCGCTGCTGGCCGGGGAGGAGCAGCGGGCCCGCGAGTGGGGCGCCACGCTCGGCGCCCAGTGGGAGGCCCGGCTGGCCGCCGCGAACGGCTGACGACGACCGTCAGTCCCGCCCGCGGTCGCCCTTGTCCTTGTCCTTGTCCCTCCCGCGGCGGTCGCGCTCACCGTCGTCGCCGTCCTCGTCGGTCGGCTGCGGCTCGGTCGTCGGCGCGGCGGTCGTCGGTGGCGGCGGCGGGGCGACCGCGTGGGTCACGGCGATCGTCGTGCCCACCGGCACCTCGCCGACCGGGTCCAGCGCCATCACCCGCCCGGCGGGGACGTCGGCCGTCTGCACCGGCCGCAACTGCACGACGAGGTCCAGCCCGGTGAGCTCGGCCTGCACCTGGGCCACCGGCCTGCCCACGTACTCCTCGGCGGTCAGCCGCACCTGCACCACGCGCGGCGCCGGCGGGGTCGTCGGGGGAGCGGACGTCGTCGGTGCGGCGGGCGGGGGTGTGGTGGCGCTCGCGGGCGCCGGGTCGCCACTCCGCGCGGCGAGGAACACCGCGCCCGCGACGGCGGCGACCACGACGAGGGCCACGAGCAGCGGCACCAGCAGGCGCCGCGGCCGGCCGCCGTCCTCGTCGTGCACCTCGGGGGCGCCGGCCACGGGCGGGACCGGGCCGACGTCGGCAGCAGGCACGGCGCCGGCGGCGGGCACCGCGGGCAGCACCCGCGTCGTCGGCTCCGGGCCGACCGCCGGCATCACCAGGGTGTCGGCGCGGTCCGGCTCGGCCGCGGCCGGCGGCGCCCGGTGCCGCCCCGGGGAGTGCTCGGCGACGACGTCGTCCACCGCGGCCAGCAGCGCCGCGCCGTCCGGGATCCGGTCGGCCGGCTCCTTGGCCAGGGTGCGCTCGACCAGCCGGCGCACCGGCTCGGGGACGTCGTCCGGCAGCGGGTCCGGGGTGTCGCGCAGCTGCCGGAAGGCGACGTCGACCGGGTCGGGCCCGTCGACCGCCCGGCGGCCGGCCAGGCACTCGTAGGCCACCATGCCCCAGGAGTAGACGTCGCTGGCCGCGACGGCCCTGTCGCCCCGCACCTGCTCCGGCGCCAGGTACTGGGCGGTGCCGACGACGTGGCCGGTGCGGGTGACCGCCGCGTTCGCCGCCGACCACGCGATGCCGAAGTCGGTGATCTTGACGGTGCCGTCGGGGGCGACGAGCACGTTGCCCGGCTTCACGTCCCGGTGTACGACGCCCGCCGCGTGGGCGGCGGCCAGCCCTGCGGCCACCTGGCGCAGGATCGCCAGCGTCCGGTCGGGGGTCAGCCGGCGCTCCCGCTGCAGCACCGCCGCGAGCGGCTCGCCGTCGACGAGCTCCATCACGAGGTAGACCAGCCGGTCGCCGCCGGCCAGCTCGGGCTCGACCTCGCCGTAGTCGTGCAGGACGGCGATGTTCGGGTGCGCCAGCCCCGCCGACAGCCGGGCCTCGGTGCGGAAGCGGGTGAGGAAGACGGTGTCGCCGGTGTACTCGGGGCGCAGCACCTTGACCGCGACGGTGCGGCCCAGGACCAGGTCGCGGGCACGCCAGACCTGCCCCATCCCGCCGGTCGCGATGGGGGAGAGGAGTTCGTAGCGGTCCTGCAGAACCGAGCCCGGCAGGTGCATGTCCGCAGCGCTCAGCCCGGGTCCACGAGGCGCAGCGGCGGGGGAGAGGCCAGCCGCTTCTCCAGGGTCACCCGGTGCCGGCCGTCGGACTCGTGCCGGAAGTCGAGCCGGTCGACCAGCGCCTGCATGAGCAGCAGGCCGCGGCCGCCGTCCAGCGGCCCCCGGTCGGTGGCCTCGGGCAGCGCGTCGGGGTCGAAGCCCTCGCCGTCGTCGAACACGCTGATCCGGCACATCGCGTCGTGGATGGCGACCTGCACCTCGTACTCGGCGTGCTCCCCGGCGTGGTGGACGACGTTGGCGCACGCCTCGGTGAGCGCCAGCGTGACCTCGTCGACGATGGTCCGCTCCACGCCCAGGTGCTCCAGGGCCTGCCGGCACAGCCCGCGCACGAAGGGCACGCTGGTGCTGTCCACCGGCAGGCGGACGGTGAAGGCTATGTCCATCCCGGGCCGTCCATCCGAGGGCTGTCCGTCCGTGCGCTGTCCATCCGAGTTCCCCCTCCGTGCCCGATGGCCCTTACCCTGCAGTAGCAGGGCGACGACGACGAGGGGACCGAACCGTGCTGTTCGAGGTGGAACGGACGACGGTTCTCGGGCGACCGGCGCTGAGAGTACGCGGCGAGCTCGACCTCGCCACCGCCCCGCAGCTCGGTGCGGCAGCGGAGTCACTGCTGTCCCAGCAGCCCCGTTCCGTGGTCGTCGACCTGACCGAGACCACGTTCCTGGACTCCTCCGGAGCCCGGCAGCTGGTCCACCTCGCGCGGGCGGCACGGGCCGCCGACGTCGCGCTGCAGGTGGTCTGCCCGCGTGACAACCGGCCCGTGCGGCTGGTCGTCGAGCTCCTGGAGCTGCAGACCTCCGTGCCGATCGTCGAGTCGGCCTCGCTCACCGAGGGAACGGCCGGCCCGTAGGGTCGCGGCGGTGACGTCGACCGTCCCCCAGCCCGCCCTCCCCGACGACGCCCTGGCCCGCTGCGCCGACGAGCCGATCGCCGTCCCCGGTGCGATCCAGCCGCACGGCGCGCTGCTGGCCGTCACTGAGCCCGACCTCGCCGTCGTCGTCGCCTCGGCCAACGCCGCCGACCTCCTCGGCCGCGCGCCGGCGTCCCTGACCGAGCTGCTGGGCCCCGCCGACCTCGACCGCCTGCGCGCGGGGCTGGCGGGGGACCTCGCCGAGCTCAACCCGCTGCGGGCCACCGTGGACGGCGTCGAGCTCGACGTCGTCGTCCACCGCGCCGACGGGCTGCTGCTCACCGAGTGGGAGCCGGTCGAGGGCGCCGGGCAGGCCGGCGCGGGCTGGCACCGCCGGCTGCCCGCGGTGCTGCAGCGGCTGTCGGCGACCACTGGCCTCGATGAGCTGACCGCGGTGCTGGCCCACGACGTCCGTGAGCTCACCGGCTTCGACCGAGTGATGGTCTACCGCTTCGACGCCGAGTGGAACGGCGAGGTGGTCGCCGAGGACCGCCGCGCCGACCTCGAGCCGTTCCTCGGTCTGCGCTACCCGGCCAGCGACATCCCCGCCCAGGCGCGTGCCCTGTACGCGGTGAACTGGCAGCGGCTGATCCCCGACGCCCGCTACCGCCCGGTGCCGCTGGCGCCGGCGGCGAACCCGGCCACCGGCCGCCCGCTGGACCTCTCCGGCTCCGTCCTGCGCAGCGTCTCGCCGGTGCACCTGGAGTACCTGGCCAACATGGGCGTCGTCGCCTCGATGTCGGTGTCGCTGATCGACCGCGGCCGGCTGTGGGGCCTGGTCTCCTGCCACCACTACGCCGGTCCGCACCGCCCCTCCTACGCCGACCGCGTCGCCGCGGAGTTCCTGGCCCGCACCGCCTCGCTGCTGCTGCACACCGCCGTCGAGACCGTGGACCGCGACGAGGTCGTCGGCGTGGCGCAGCGGCAGGCGCAGCTGGTCGCCGCCGCCGGCCGCACCCCGCGCGACCCCGCCGCCGCGCTGACCAGGGGCGGGGTCACGGTGCTGGACCTGCTGCCCGCCGCCGGTGCCGCGGTGCGGCTCGGTGGGCGGCTGCACCTGCTGGGCAGCACCCCGCCGGCCGGCCGGGTGCCCGGGCTGGTCACCGCCCTGCTCGCGACTGGGGAGCCGGCCACCGACGCGCTGGGCCGGGTCGTCCCGGCCGCCGCCGACGTCGCGGACACCGCCAGCGGCCTGCTCGCCGTGGAGATCGGCGGCGGCAGCGGGGACTTCCTCGCCTGGTTCCGACCCGAGACGCCGCGCGAGGTCACCTGGGGCGGCAACCCGCACACCGCCAAGACCGTCGAGACCGACGCCGGGCCGCGACTGAGCCCGCGCCGCTCCTTCGCCGCCTGGAGCGAGACGGTGCGCGGGACGGCCACGCCGTGGCGCGCACACGAGGTCGCCGCCGCGCAGGCGCTGACGGCCCACCTCGCCGGGTCGGCGCTGCAGCGGGCGGGGGAGGACAACCGGCTGGCCGCCGTCCTGCAGCGCACGCTGCTGCTCGAGCAGCTGCCGAAGGTGCCCGGGCTGGCGCTGGCCGCGCACTACCGGCCCAGCGCCGCGGACGTCGTCGGCGGCGACTGGTACGACCTGGTGCCGCTGCCCAGCGGCCGGGTGTCGGTCGTGATCGGGGACGTCGCGGGCCACGGTCTGACCGCCGCGGCGATCACCGCGCAGCTGCGGCACGCGCTGCGGGCCCACCTGCTGCGCGACGCCGGCCCCGGCGCCGCCCTGTCCGGCCTCGGCGCGCTGGTGGCCGCCCTGCTGCCCGGGGAGCTGGCCACCGCCGTCGTCGCGGAGGTCGACCCGGCCACCGGCGCGGTCGCCGTCGCCAGCGCCGGGCACCTGCCGGTCCTGCACGCCACCGCCGGCGGGGCCACGCTGGTGACCGCCGGCCGCGGCCCCGCCCTCGGCCTGCTCGACCGGGCCGACTACCCCGAGGCGCGGCTGCAGCTGGACGCCGAGGACCGGCTGCTGCTGTTCAGCGACGGCCTGGTGGAGCGCCGCGACGTCCCGCTGCCCGAGCGGCTGGACGCGCTGCGGGCCGCGGCGACGGCCGGCCGCGACCCGGAGGCGCTGCTCGCCGACGTCCTCGCGGCGCTGGACCCCCCGGACGCCGACGACGTCACGATGGTGGGCCTGGGCCGCGCCTGACGTCAGGCCGGCACGCGGTCCAGCACGTAGAGGCCGGGGGCCGCCTCCTGCGGCGGGTGGTCCTCGCTGCCCAGCTCCTGCGGCGCGGGCACCTCGTCGCCGGACCGGGCGATCGTCCAGTCCGCCCAGTGCTCCCACCAGCTGCCGGTGTGCCGCTGCGCGCCGGCCCGCCAGTCCTCGGGGTCGGGGCCGAGCGGGCCGCCGGTCCAGTAGCTCATCTTCGGGTTGCCCGGCGGGTTGACCAGGCTCTGGATGTGGCCGCTGGAGCTGAGCACGAACTCGGTCGGGCCCGACATCAGGTGGGTGGTGCGGTAGGTGCCCTTCCACGGGGTGATGTGGTCGGTGAGGGCGCCGACCACGAACGTCGGCACGGTGATGCGACCCAGGTCGACCGGGGTGCCGAGCACCGTCTCCGCACCCGGGCGGGTCAGCGTGTTCTCCCGGAAGATGCGCAGGAACTGCTCGTGCAGCGCGGCCGGCAGGTTGGTGCCGTCGGCGTTCCACTCCAGGACGTCGAACGCCGGCGGCGCCTCGCCCATCAGCCACTGGTTGACCAGGTAGCCGAACACCAGGTCGTCGGGGCGCATCCAGGTGAAGACGCTGCCCATCGACCGCGCCGGGATCACCCCGCGGGTGCGCGACAGCCGCCGGGCCAGGCCGACGGTGGAGCGTCCGGCGAAGGCGCCGAGCGGCGCCGGGGAGTTGAAGTCCAGCAGCGTCACGCCGTACGCGGCGCTGTGGATGCTGTCGTCGCCGACGGCGGCCAGGTGGTTGAGCAGCGTGGTCTGGACGATCCCGCCGGCGCAGATCCCGATGGTGTTGACGTCGGGGGAGCCGGTGACCTGCCGGGCCACCGCGACCGCGCGGCGGATCCGCTCGGCGTAGGTGTCGAGGTCCCAGTGCGCCTGCTTCCGCGTCGGGTTCCGCCAGCTGATCATGAAGACCTGCAGGCCCTGGGCGACGGCGTGCTCCACGAAGCTGCGGCCGGGGGCGAGGTCCAGGAAGTAGAAGCGGCCGATCGGCGGCGGGACGACGACCAGCGGCCGCTCGCGGACCCGCTCGGTCGACGGGGAGTACTGGATGAGCTCGATGACGTCGTCGCGGTAGACCACGGCACCCGGGGTGATGCCGAGGTTGCGGCCGACGCGGTACGCCGAGCGGTCGGTCTGGGTGGGCAGGCCGCCGTTGTGCAGGACGTCGCCCAGCAGCGCCTTGGTCCCGCGGACGACGCTGCCGCCGCCGGTCTCCAGCGCCCGCTTGAGCGCCGCCGGGTTGCCCAGC
The DNA here is from genome assembly GCF_054050215.1 of Geodermatophilus sp. SYSU D01186. Classification (NCBI taxonomy): domain Bacteria; kingdom Bacillati; phylum Actinomycetota; class Actinomycetes; order Geodermatophilales; family Geodermatophilaceae; genus Geodermatophilus; species Geodermatophilus sp. SYSU D01186. Next base: position 113,665 of record NZ_JBJGYW010000012.1, read on the forward strand.
AGTGTGTTGGTGGGCGCCGCCGCGCTGGTCAGCGCGTTGATGGTGAACCGGGCCCGCTCCACCTCGCGCCAGTCCGCGCCGTCGGCCTCCATGCGGTCGACCAGCCGCTGCAGCGCCGACCCCCACGCGAGGTAGCCCTGGCCCAGCCGCCGGTAGCCGGGGTTGTCCGTCCAGGCCGGGTCGGTGAAGCGCTTGTCCCGCGGGCTCGGCGCGATGCGGTCGGTGCCGCGCACGATCTCGACGAGGTCCTTGCCGAGCTGCACGCTCTCGGCCGCGATGGCCCGCGGCCGGCCGAGCAGTGCGGCGACCCCGCCGAGGCGGCCGACCGGCGCCGCGGCGGCGACGTCCTCACCACCCCCGGCGGGGACGGAGTGGAGGGGGCGTTCCTGCGCAGCCTGGCTCACGTGCTCTCCTCGCGTTTGGGGCCCGTGGGGCCGACGTTAACGAGAGGGAACCGTCCGCGACGAGGCCCAAAGTCCCTGGGGTGGGATGGGGTGCGACACACTCCCCGGGAGCTCGTGCTCTGCCCCCGCAGGGGTGGGCAGAGCACGAGCTCCCGCGGGGTGACCCGGGGTCAGTCGCGGCGGCGGCGTGGGGGGGGGGGGGGGGGGGGGGGGGGGGGGGGGGGGGGGGGGGGGGGGGGGGGGGGGGGGGGGGGGGGGGGGGGGGGGGGGCGGCGCGGGGGGGCGCCACCCCCACCCTCGCCCGGCGCCCCGGCCCCCCCGCCCCGCCGCCCCCCCCCCCCCCCCCCCCCCCCCGCGGGGTGACCCGGGGTCAGTCGCGGCGGCGGCGTCGGCGCGGGACGTCGTCCTCGGCGCCGCGGCTGCGGGCGAAGGACTCGGCCAGCTCGGCGGGCCAGCCGTCGTCCACCAGCAGCAGCGCCAGCGACCGGCCCAGCACCGTGTCGACGTCCCGCGCCGGCAGCTCCGAGCCGAACACCACCTCGCGCAGCGCCCACCCGTGCCCGGCGGTGCCGCCGGTGGCCACCGCGGCGGCGAGCTTCTCCACCCCGGCGACGTCCAAGCGCAGCGCGGCCCAGCGCAGCACCGGCGGCAGCGCGGACGCCGGCAGGAGCGACTCCAGCCGGCCCAGCCAGCGGACGTCGGCCACCAGCAGGTGCCCGAGCAGCGCGCGGTGCTCCTCGTCGAAGGCGCCGCCGTCCGCGCGCCACTGCGCCTCCAGCGCGTCGCCGACCACCCGTCGCCGGGACGCCAGCAGGGCCAGCTCCCACCGGTCGTCGGTCAGCCGCAGCAGGGGCAGCCGGACGCCGAGGCTGAGCGCCTGCTCGACGAGCAGCCCGGCCGCGCGGTCCAGGCGGGCGATCCGCCGGCCGCGGCCCACCTCCTCGGCCAGCGCGGCGCACAGGTCGCCCTGGGTGAGCCCGGCGAGGGTCACGGCGGTCTCGGCGGGCCCGTCGGCGCCGTCGAACACCTCGTCGAGCAGCGCGGCCAGCACCTCGGACCGCACCCGCCCGGCCACGTCCGCCGACCGGCGCACCGACGCCCGCAGCGCCGTGGCCACCGGCGGCTCGGCCGCGGCCAGCGCCAGCGCGTCGGCCGTGTTGTGCCCGCGGCCCAGCCAGCCCGTGGCACCGTCGGACTCCAGCACGCACGCCACCTGCTCGGGGGTCAGGTCGGCGGCGTCCTGCTCGGCCCACTCGTCGGCGAACAGCCAGGCGTCCAGCCGGCGCAGGTCGCCGATCGGGTCCGGCGGCAGGTCGCCCTTGCTGGCGGCGGCCAGCAGCGACCGCGCGCGCTCGGTGTCGGCCGGGCCCGCGGTCGCGCCGGCCGGCCCGGAACCCAGCACCACCGCCACCGCGGCGGTGTCGCCGTCGTCGGCCTGCGGGTCCGCGGTCAGCGAGACGCCCGACGTCAGCGCCCGCGGCAGTACCGCGGCGACGACGTCGGCCACCTCGCGGCCCGACGGCGTGCGTCGCGGCAGGGTGCACCCGCCGGAGCCGGCGGCGAGCGCGGCCAGCACCCGCGCCAGCAACGGGGTGAGGGCGTCGACGTCCTCGGCGGTGAGTGCGGGCGCGGTGCGCTCGGCCGGCGGCACCCGCAGCGGCGGCAGCTCGGCGGTGGGGACGGCGTCCGCGTCGAGCGCGTCCAGGAACCGGCCGGTGCGGCGCAGGGCCAGCAGCTCGCGCAGGCCCAGCCGGTCGCCGTCGTCCCACAGCAGGTGCACGAGGTAGTTGCCGGGCCGGCCGAAGCCGTCGGCGCGGGCGGCCACCTTGCGGTAGAGCAGCCGGCCGGTGCCGCGGTGCACCAGCCCGAACGCCTCCCCCGCGTCGGGGGTGAACCCGACCAGCGCGCCCAGCGCCTTGCGGGTGCGGCCGACCTCGGCCGGCCAGTCGGGGGAGTGGGCGAAGACGCCGAAGCCCGGGCCCTCCAGGGTCCGCGGCGCGGAGGTGTAGACCGCCTGCGCGTACGCCCGGGCGCTCATCCGAACCACTCGCCGCGCACGGCCGAGCCGGCCTCCTCCGGGTCCAGGCCCTCGGCGGACAGGAAGCCGTGGCGGGCCAGCAGCACCAGCAGCGGGTCCAGGCACCCGACGGGGGAGATCTCCGGGTAGCCGCCGTCTCGCGCGTCGGCGCCCGTGGCCGACACCGCGTGCACGGTGGGCCGCGGCAGCCGGTTGAGCACCGCGGTCAGCAGGTTGGAGCCGCCCTTGACCTCCAGGAAGTCGACCAGCCGGGAGCTGGTGGCGCGCACGTCGGCGAACCAGTGCGGCAGCGGCATCGCGGTCAGGTCGGTGTCGCGCAGCGCACCGGCCGGGAAGTCGGGCAGGCCGCGCAGCTTGTCGGCCTTGGTGACCACGACCGACGCCGAGACGCCCTCCAGCGGGGCGTCCGGGTGCAGGTTGCGCGCCGTGCGCAGCAGGTTGGCCAGGTTCACCACCATCTGGGTGTGCCGGGCCAGCCCCATCGACTCCTCACCCGGGTCGGCCAGGTGCCGCAGCCGCGGGAAGACGCCGGGGGCGAGCAGCACCAGCACCGAGGACGCCGCGTAGAGGAACTTGCCGTACTGGCCCATGTCCTCGGCGCGGTACAGCTGCTCGCCGGACGCGTCGAAGAAGACGAGGTTGACCGCCCGCTCGGCGCCGCCCCGGCCGGTGCCGCGCAGCACCAGCATGAACGGTTCCGGCGAGCTGCCGGGGCCGAGCAGCGGCAGGGTCAGCGGCAGCTGGCGGCGCTGCACCATGAGCCGGTAGCGGTAGTCGTCGAACCGGGCCGCGCTCTCCTCGTCCATCTCCACCGAGATGCCGAGCGGGGCCAGCGCACCCTCGTGCAATAGGTCGATGAGCACCGTCAGGTAGGTGCTCTTCGACGCCCCGGTCAGCCCGACCAGGCCCACGACGATCGTCGCGCGGTCCAGGTAGTCCGGCGGCAGCCGGTGGCCGTTCGGGCAGGTGGGGCTGACGCTCGCGGCGGCCGCGACGGCGGCGTCCCGGGGGGTGGGCGGCGGCGCCGGCTCGGCCCGCAGCGGCTCCAGCAGCCGCTGCCAGCGGGTGCGCCGCTCCACCGGCGGGCGGCGCGGGACGCCGGCGGCGTCCCGCCACACCGGGGTGGTCAGCGGCTCCAGGCAACGCGGGCAGACGCGGCGCTTCATCGCTCGCTCAGCGGACGAAGAGGACGAAGAAGACGACAGCGGTCGCGCAGAACACCGCCAGCAGCACGCGCTGCCGCTCGCGGTAGCGGTGCCGCCGGGCGTCCAGCCGCTGCTGGGCCAGCGCCCGCTCGTACATGCCGGACACGGTGGGGGGCCTCCTCGGGGACGGGGTCAGAAGACGACGTGGTAGGCGATGGCCAGCACCAGCCCGGCGACGATGCCGAGCAGCACGGCCACGGCGACGGCGGCGGCGAAGCCGGCCCGGGTGTCGGCGACCGCCCGTTCCAGCCGGGCGAGCTCGTAGCGCGCCGCCTCGACGACCGCACCGACCGACTGCAGGTCGCGCATCGTCGTCCGCGGGTCGGGGATCTGCGAGGTGCCGCCCAGCCAGCGGGTCTGCTGCTCCACCTGCCGGGCCAGCGCGGACAGCGACGGCCGCTTCTCCGGGGCGAACCGCAGCGCCTGGGTGACGCTGTCGAGCAGGTTGGGCGGCACCTGCGACAGGTTGAGCCGGCCGCCGCGCAGGGCGAGGAAGTAGTCGGAGTCGGACATGGTGTCGTCCGGGTCGACCGGGTGCACCGCGCCGGCGGCGAAGGCGATCACCATGCCCCAGCTGTAGACGTCGCTGGCCTCGGTGAGCGCGGCGCCCTGCAGCTGCTCCGGGCTGGCGAACAGCTTCGTGCCGAGCACCGCCATGCCGGTGGTCGCGGTGCCCGACGGCGGCTCCGGGCCGATGTACCGGCTGATCCCGAAGTCGACCAGCCACACGTCGTTGCCCGAGATGATGATGTTGCCCGGCTTCACGTCGCGGTGGACGACGCCGGCGGCGTGCACGTCGCGCAGCGCGCGGAGCAGGCCGATCGCGATCCGGCGCAGCTCCTCGGCGTTCAGCCCGGCCGAGCGGTGGGCGAGGAACTCGTCCAGCGGCGTGCCCGACACGTACTCCTGCACGTAGTAGGGGGCGTCGGCGGCGAGGTCCTGGTCGACGATCCGGGCCACCCGGGAGCTCTTCACCCGCGTGGCGTTCTCCACCTCGCGGGCCAGCCGCTTGCGGGCCAGGTCGGGGGCGGCCTCGGGCAGCCGCTTGATGACCACCAGCGGGCCGTCGTCCCCGGTGGAGCCGACGAACAGGTCGGCGCCCTGGCCGCCGCGGGGCAGCCGGCACATGAGCGTGTACGGGCCGATGCGGTCGGGGTCGCCGGGTTCCAGGAGGTGCACCTGGCGGGTGCCGGCCAGGTCGGCGACGGCTCCGGTGGGGTCGAGCGCCTCGTCCACGGTGCGGGGCCTCCCGGGTCGGCGACGGCTGGACGACGACGGTAGAACGCGAACCTGGGAGCGGAGGTTCTCGAGACGGTGGCATGCAGAGTGCATGCACCGCTGCGACAATGATGGCGTGCCCGTTTCCATGACGATCCGCGACGTGCCCGACGAGACGCGCGCCGTCCTCGCGGCTCGGGCGGCCCGCGCGGGCCAGTCGCTGCAGGAGTACGTCCGGGCGCAGTTGAAGACGTTGGCCGAGCGGCCGACCCCGGAGGAGCTCTGGGAGCGGGTGGAGCAGCGGGTGCGAGCCACGGGCACCCGGTTGTCGACCGCGGAGATCCTCGAGGCGAGGGACGCCGACCGCCCGTGACGCTCGTGGTCGACGCCTCCGCGGTGCTGGCTGCCCTCGTCGACGGCGGGGACGAGGGCACGTGGGCGCGCCGGGAGCTCGGCGGGGAGGCGCTCGCGGCTCCCTCGCACCTGCGGGTCGAGGTGTCCAGCGCCCTCCGCCGGGCGGTCCTCGGCGGACGACTGAGCCGCGATGTCGCCACCCTGGCCCACCGCGATCTCGTGCAGCTCAGCGTGACCTCGTTCCCGTTCGAGCCGCTGGCGTCGCGGGTGTGGGCGCTCCATCCCACGGTCACGGCGTACGACGCCGCCTACGTGGCGCTCGCCGAGGAACTCGGAGCGCCGCTCCTCACCCTCGACCGCCGGCTGGCCCGGGCGAGCGGTCCGGCGTGCGACTTCGTCCTGCCGGCGTGATCAGACGGAACACACAGGTCCGTCCGGGACGTTGGTCCTCGGAGCGGTGGGGGCGGACGTCAGGGGAGTGGATGAGCGGGATCGGCACGGGCACGCGGCCCCGGACGGCGCCGCACCGCCATGCCGCGCCCCGGCGTCGTCCGCCCCGGTCCGCGGTGCTGGCCGCCGTGGGCCTGGCCGTGCTGCTGGCGCTGCTGGTCGTCGTCGTCCCCCGGGTCGGCGGCGAGCCGGACGACCGGCCGGCCGCGACGACGACGGAGGCGGGCCCGACGCCGGTGGACACCGCCGACCTCAGCGACCCGGCCAAGCGCGACGTCGCGATGCAGCTGGTCTCCAGCGCCGAGAACTCCACCCTGGACTGGCAGGACCAGTACGGCTACATCGAGTGGGACGTCGAGGGCGTCGACGCGGAGAACCGGGGCTACACCGCCGGGCTGATCGGCTTCTGCAGCGGCTGCGGCGACATGACCCGGCTGGTCGAGTACTACACGAGCATCGCGCCCGGGAACCGGCTGGAGGAGTACCTGCCCGCCCTGCGCGAGCAGCAGGAGCTCGGCATGGGCAACGTGACCCAGGAGGGCCTGGGCCCCGCCTTCGTCGCCGACTGGCGGGCCGCCGCGCGTGACCCGCTGTTCCGGGAGGCGCAGGACCACGTCGTCGACACCGTCTACTTCGACCCGGCCGTGCAGCAGGGCATCGCCGACGGCGTGCACGCCCTCGGGCAGTTCGTCTACTTCGACGCGCTGGTCATGCACGGTCCCGGGGACGACGCGCTGAGCTTCGGCGGCATCCGCACCGCAGCCCTGGCCGACGCCAGCCCGCCCGCGCAGGGCGGCGACGAGGCCGAGTGGCTCGACGCGTTCCTCGACGCGCGGGTCGCGGCCATGCAGAACGAGCGCGCGCACCGCGACACCAGCCGGGTCGAGACCGAGCAGCGGCGGTTCCTGGAGGAGGGCAACCTCCACCTGGACACGCCGCTGCTCTGGTCGACGTACGGCGACGCCTACCGCATCCCCTGACCCCGCGGGTCAGGCCAGGCAGGTCAGCGGCCGGCCGCCGTTGTAGGTGATCATCTCGTCGACGATCTGGTGGTAGTCCAGCGGCACGCCCTGCGGCTCGCCCCGGAGCTCGGAGTAGGCGCGGTGCAGGTTGCCGACCAGCCGCTCGGGGTCGGTGAGGCCGGCGAAGTCGCCGAGGTCGGTCCGGCGCGCCACCTCCAGCGGGGGGTCGCCCGCTGCGAAGCCCTCGCGGGCCCGCTCCTGCACGAACCGCAGGTACTCCAGCTGGCCGGCGATCACCCCGCCGTCGCACACCGCGCCGTGCCCGGGCACGAGAGTTGCCGGGTCGAGCGCCTGCAGCTCGGTCAGCGCGTCGACCAGCCCCTGCACCGACCCCATCACCACGAACGGCGTCCCGCCGTTGAAGACGAGGTCGCCGGCGAAGAGCAGGCCCCGCTCGGGCACCCACATGGTGACGTCGTTGGTGGTGTGCGCCGGCTGCCCCACGTACCGCAGCGTGGTGGCGACGTCGTCGCAGTAGACGGTCACCGAGTCCTCGAAGGTGACCGTGGGGGCGGCGATCTCCAGGTCGCCCCACTCGACGCCGGGGAACCACTCCTTCGTCTCCAGGCCCACGGCCAGCATCGTCTGCCGGCACAGGTCGTGCCCGACGATCGTGGCCTGCGGGAACAGGTAGTTGCCGTAGGTGTGGTCGCCGTGGTGGTGCGTGTTGACGATCGTCTGCACGGGGATCTCGGTCAGCGTGCCGACGGCGTCCTTGAGCCCCTGACCGCGGGCGGCGGTGAACGCGGTGTCCACGAGGGTGACCCCGCGCCGGCCGACGTGGACGCCGGCGTTGTTCAGGCCCCAGCTGCCGTCGAGCTGGACGAAGGCGTGGAAGCCGCCCCCGAGGTCCTCGATCGTCGGCGGGGGCAGGACGGCCGTGTGGGCGTTGGTGGTGCTCACGGGTCAGGCCTGCCCGGTCGTGGCCTCGGCGAGACCGAACTCGGGCATGACCTCGGTGGAGAACAGCTCGAGCATCTGCAGGCCCTCGTCGCGCGGGATCATGCCCCAGTGGAAGAGCCACACGAAGTAGTCGATGGGCAGCTTCGTGAGGAACGCCCCGACCTGGCGCTTGACGTCGTCGACCGTGCCGCCGATGAGCAGCCCGCTGTTGATCAGCCGGTCGGCGAGGTGCTCGCCGGGCTTGGGCACCGGGCCCTCCTCGCCGTCGTACCGGGCGCCCTCCATGAAGCCGAACTGCTCGTACCAGCCCTGCCAGACCGGCTTCTCGTAGCGGTCGACGCTCTCCCGGATGCGGGCCCGGACCTCGTCCTCCGGCGTGCCGTTCGGGTAGATGTAGAAGGTGCGGCAGACGCCGATGCCCTCCCCGAACCGCGGGTCGCGCCCGCGTGAGTTGGCGCCCTGCACGTAGATGTCCATGAGCTGGCGCAGCTTCTCGTGCGAGCCCATGAGGATCGTCGGGGTGACGTTCTCCTCCCCGCACCACTGCAGCGTGCCGGGGCTGGCGCCGAAGGCCTGGAACAGCTGCGGGTGCGGGCTGGTGTAGGGCCGCGGCACGACGCTGACGCCCTTGATCGTGCCGTGCTCGTCCACCTCGCCGGGCTGGCCGTAGGGGCCGGTGATCGTCTTCGCCGGCGGCCAGTTCGGGATGCCCTCGACCGGGAACGGCACCTTGTAGGTCGGGCCGTCGTACTGCAGCAGCGGCTCGGTCCACGCCTTCTTCATGATCGCGAAGTTCTCGGAGAACAGCAGCCGGTTGCGCTGGTCGGCGTCGCTCATGTCCGACGCCGTCGAGGTCACCCCGAACCGCTGCCCGAGGATGTTCTGCCACCGCGCCTGGTAGCCCCGGGCCATGCCGACGAACAGCCGGCCCTTGAGCATGTGGTCGGCGATGGCGATCTCCTCCGCCAGCCGGATCGGGTCGTGCGCGGGGAGGACCAGCCCGAGCTGACCGTGCCGCAGCCGCTTGGTGTGCTGGCCCAGGTAGACGTTGAGCATCAGCGGGGCCGGCGAGATCTCCATCCCCTCGGAGTGCATGTGGTGCTCGACGTGGGTGATGCCCCAGTAGCCGAGGTCGTCGGCCGCCTTCACCAGCTCGACCAGGCTCTCCAGCATCCGCTGGTAGGCGTCGTTGTCCCGGCCGATGGGACGGCGGGCGGCCATCTCCTGCTCGTCGCCGAGCGTCGGGTACACCTGCAGGATCACGTCGGGCATGCGCTTCTCCGTTGCCTCGGGGTGGGGAGCGCGCGGTCGAGACGACAGCGCGCCGTGTGCAGGGGAGGGGTCAGCCCGCCCGGTCGGTCAGGTCGATCCCGAAGCCGGGGGCGTCCCGCTTCTTGCCGACCGGGTTGCGCAGGACGCCGATGCCCTCCACCTCGAGCTCGACGACGTCGCCGGGCTGGATCCAGCGATCGAGCTCCAGGCCGCACCCGCGGCCGATCGTCCCGCCGCCGATGACGTCCCCGGGCTGCAGCGGCTGGTCGACCGACAGGGTGGAGATCACCTCGGCGAAGCTGAAGACCATCGCGCCGAGGGCGCCCTGCGACCAGGTCTCCCCGTTGACCCGTGCGCTCATCCGGGCGGTCGAGATGTCGATGGCGTCCGCGGTGGTGAGGGTCGGGCCGAGGGAGGTGGCGAAGTCCTTGCCGAAGGCGGGCCCGAGCCGGACCTCCATCTCGCGGAACTGGATGTCCCGCGCGCTCCAGTCGTTGAAGATCGTGTAGCCGACGATGCAGTCCAGTGCCTGCTCCGGCGTCACCTGGGAGGCCGGCCGCCCGAGCACCGCGGCCACCTCGAGCTCGTAGTCGAGCTTGTCGGTGTAGTGCGGCCAGGGGACCTCGTCCTCCGGGCCGATCACCGTGTCCGGGTTGCCCTTCCAGTGGATCGGCAGGCGGTACCACTCGGCCGGCACCGTGCCCAGGCTGTTCCGGACGTGCTCCTCGACGAGCATGAAGTCGCGCATCGAGTTGGGGCGGGGCAGCGGCGCGGCGAGCCGGACCTCCTCCAGCGGCACGAGGGAGTGGCCGGTCTCCTGAGCGCGGACCAGGCAGGTCCGGGCGAGGTCCAGACCCCGCTCGCCCAGCCGGAGGAGCGCGAGCACCGAGTCCGGCCGCGGGGCGTCCGGGGCGAGCGCCGTGGCCGCCGCGAGCAGGTCGAGGACCTGGCCCCCGTCGAGGACCCCGGGGAGCGGAGGTCCGGCCGCTCCCGTGCGGCGGAAACTGACCAGTTGCACCGATCCGCCCCTCTCCGGTGGGCTCCGACGACCACCTGGGGCCGAACCTAGGTCCGGCGCGAGCGGCGTGGGAAACAGTGAATGCCGGTGGATTGACCGGCTAGCGTGGTGAATCCGCCCGCGGCCGGCGCCGCCGGCCTGTGCGCCCCGGGAGGTCAGGTGCGGTGAGGGACGACGTCGAGCTGCGCCACCTGCGTGCGTTCGTGGCCGTCGCCGAGGAGCTGAACTTCTCCCGGGCCGCGCGCCGGCTGCATCTGGCGCAGCAGTCGCTGAGCGCGCAGGTGCAGCAGCTGGAGCACGGCCTCGGCGTCCAGCTGTTCCGCCGGACCACGCGGCGGGTGGAGCTCACCGAGGCCGGTGCGGTGCTGCTGGACCGGGCACAGACGGTGCTGCGACTCGTCGCCTCGGCGCTGGAGCAGACCCAGCGGGCCGCCGCGGGGGAGAGCGGCCGGCTGGTCGTCTCGTACACGCCGACGCTGGTCCAGGAGACCCTGCCCCACCTGGTCTCCGCCGTCCACGAGCGCCTCCCGGAGCTGTCGCTGCAGATGTGCGAGATGTGGCAGCCGGAGAGCCTGGAGGCGGTGCGGGCCGGGCGGGTGGACGTCGGGATGGCGCGGTCGGCCAACGTGGGCGAGGACCTGGAGTCGGTCCGGCTGCGCGACGAGCCGATCGGCATCGTGCTCGGCAGCGGTCACCCGCTGGCCGTCCACCCGGTGCTCACCGTGGCGCAGCTGGCCGACTCGACGCTGGCGATCTGGCCGCGTCAGTTCTCGCCGGACTTCTTCGACCAGGTGGTCGGCTCGTTCCGGCGGCACGGCTTCCGCGGGCCGATCCACGAGTTCGAGTACCTGACCTCCGCGCTGTTCCACCGCGACCCGGCCGCCCGCGCGGAGATCGTCGCCGGCTCCGCCTTCTCGGTGGCGTTCGTGACGCAGTTCGACCCCCTGCCCGACGGCTTCGTGTGGCGCGCCGTCGAGCCGGCACCGCTCATCCCGGTCCAGGTCTACTGGCGCCCCGACGCCGGTGCGGCGGTCCGTCGCTTCGTGGAGGTGGCGCTCGGGGTGTCGAGGGCGCAGAGCTGGCTGGACCCCGGGACCGGCCGCCCGCAGGACGCGGTCCCGGCGGGTCAGACGAGGAAGCGGTAGGCCGTCGTCCCCGGGGCCACGTGCTGGATGCGCAGCGGGCTGGCCTCGATGCGGGCGAGCAGGCCGGGCAGGTCGGCCGCCCGCCCGATCTCGATGCCGGTGAGCGCGGCGCCGGTCTCCCGGTTGTCCCGCTTCACGTACTCGAACAGCACGATGTCGTCGTCGGGGCCGAGCACCTCGTCGAGGAAGCGGCGCAGCGCACCGGGCTCCTGCGGGAACTCCACGAGGAAGTAGTGCTTGAGCCCGCGGTGCACCAGCGAGCGCTCGACCACCTCGGCGTACCGGCTGACGTCGTTGTTCCCGCCGGACAGCAGGCACACGACCGTCTGCCCCGGCTCGACCGTCACCAGGCCGCCGGTCAGCGCGGCCGACGAGAGCGCGCCGGCGGGCTCGGCGATGACGCCGTCCACCTGGTACAGGTCCAGCATCTCGGTGCAGATCTGGCCCTCGGGGACGGCGACCAGGTCCGCGCCGCAGTCGCGGACCAGCGGGAGGGTGATGTCGCCGACCCGGCGGACGGCGGCGCCGTCGACGAAGGTCTCCATCTCCGCGAGCTCCACCGGACGGCCCGCGGCCAGGGCCGCGGCCATGCTCGCCGCGCCCGCCGGCTCCACCCCGACCAGCCGGGTGCCGGGGCTGTGCGCGCGCAGCCACGTGCCGCACCCGGCCAGCAGGCCGCCGCCGCCCACGGGCAGGACGACGACGTCGGGCGGGGTGGCGAGCTGCTCGAGCACCTCGACGCCCACCGTGGCCTGCCCGACCACGGTGGACAGCGCGTCGAAGGCCGGCACCAGCGTGGCGCCGGTGCGCCCGGCGAACGACGAGGCCGCGGCCGCCGCCTCGTCGTAGGAGTCGCCGGTGACGACGAGGTCCACCGCGTCCCCGCCGAGGGCGCTGATCCGCTCCCGCTTCTGCCGGGGCGTGGTGCCGGGTACGAACACCGAGCCGCGCACGCCCAGCGCCCGGCACGCGTACGCGACGCCCTGACCGTGGTTGCCGGCGCTGGCGCACACGACCCCCGCGGCCCGGGCGGCGGGCGCCAGCCCGGCGATCGTGTTGTAGGCGCCGCGCACCTTGTAGGACCGGCCGACCTGCAGGTCCTCCCGCTTCACCCAGACGTCGGCCCCGGTCGCCGCCGACAGCCGGGCGTTGCGCTGCAGCGGCGTCCGCTCGGCCACCCCGGCGAGGCGGCCGACGGCCTCCCGCACCGCCGCCTCGAACGACCCGGAGTCCAGGCCCGCGCCCGCGAGGGAGGGAGAACTCATGCCGCCATCGTCGCCGACCCGCCGCCCCGCCCCGCGGGCAGTCCGGGTCACCCCGCCGCGGTCAGCAGGCCGGACTCCTGGCGGGTGAGCCGGCCGGCGTCCAGTCCGCGGGCCAGCGCCGCCTCCAGCAGCGGCAGCAGCGACGGCGTCCGCCGGCGGTAGCCGAAGACCTCCGCCGTCCGCAGGAACAGCTCGTCCTGCGTCATGCCGGCGCTGGCGCGGCACAGGGCGACCATCGCGTTGCCGACCTCCTCCGGCGCGACGTGCTCCAGCGGCCGGTCGGCGCTGGCGGACTGCCGGCGGAAGGCCGACCAGGTGTCGCGGTCCAGCGTCTCGGGCCAGACGAACTCGCCGACGAGGGTGACTGGGGGCAGCAGCGCCAGCAGCGCGTCGCGCCGGGACTCGCTGACCCGGGTCAGCCCGAACGCGCTCGCGGTCAGCCGGGTCAGCCGGTCGCGGTGCACCGGCCCCTCCGCCTTGAGCCCGGCGGTGAGCACCCGCTTCACCGTGCGGGCGATGCGGGCGTCGGAGAGCGCGTCGAGGACCTTGCGGTCGCCGGCGGTCTTGGGCACCCACGGCACGAACGGCAGCTCGCCGTCCAGCGGCGTCGCCGTGGCCTTCCTCGCCGTCCGCCGCGCGGGCCGGGCCGGAGCCGGCTCGGGAGCCTCGGTCACGGGTTCCTCGACGACGGGGGCCCCGACCTCGGCGACTCCAGCGACCTCGGCGACCGGGACCTCGACGACGACCGGTGCGGTGGTCCGCAGCGGGACCGCCGACCTCAGCTCGGTCGCCGGCGGCTCGGCGGGGGCGGGGACCGGCGGGACGACGTCTCCCGGCTCCGCGACGGCCATTGTGGCCACGATGGCCGGCTCCTGAGGGGCCGAAGTGGCCACAAAGGCCGGCTCGGCCCGGCGGGCGGGCACCGGCGCGGCGTCGACGGCGGCGACCAGCCGGTCGAGCACCGCCTCGCGGTCGCGCAGCCAGGTGGGCAGCCAGACCCGCTCGACCGCGGGCCAGCGCAGCATGCCGGCGAGGACGTCGACCGGCAGGCCGTCGCGGTCGCCGACCGTCCGGCGGCGGGCCCACGTCGGGCCGTCGAGCAGCACCGCCATGACGGGCGCGTCCGGCGCCTCGGCGCGGGCGACCGACAGGTCCACCCGGAACTCCGAGAGGCCGACGTCGGTGCGCACGACCAGCCCGCGGTCGCGCAGCGCGGCGGCGATCTCGTCGCGGTGCCGGTCCGGGACGGCGACCGGACGGGCGTCCTTGGGCAGCGCGTCGGTGCCCAGCGCGGCCAGGTCCAGGTAGGCGCGCAGGTGCTTGATGCCCACCGACGAGGTCTGCTCCGCCCGCAGCTGCGACGGCTCGAACGAGGAGAAGACGACGACCTGCCGCCGGGCGCGGGTGACCGCGACATTGAGCCGCCGCTCGCCGCCGACCCGGTTGAGCGGGCCGAAGTTCAGCGGCAAGAACCCGCGGTCGTTGACGCTGAAGCCGGTGGAGAACAGCACGACGTCGCGCTCGTCGCCCTGCACGTTCTCCAGGTTCTTGACGAACAGCCCCTCGCCGTCGGTGCGGTCCAGCGCCTCGACCAGGCGGTCGTCACCGGCGTCGCGCAGCAGGCCCTCGATGTAGGCCCGTTGCTGCACGTTGAACGTGACGACCCCGATCGAGGGCAGCTGGTCGGGCGAGGCGTCGAACCGGCGGCGGATCTCCGCGACGACGGCCTTGGCCTCCATCGGGTTGGTCCGCAGCAGCCGGCCGGCGCCGGAGCGGTGGAACGTGCCGTTGACCCGCACCAGCGAGATGCCGCGGCCGTCGACGTCCGCCGAGGGGCGGCCGTGGGTCGGCGCGGGGAACGACGAGAGCCGGTTCTCGTAGTAGTTGGCGTTGCTGAACGCGATGAGCGACTCGTCCTGGCTGCGGTAGTGCCACGACAGCCACTGCCGCGGCACCCGGGCCTGCACGCACTCGGAGAGGATCGACTCCTCGTCCTCGACCGCGGTGCCCAGCAGCTCGATCCCGTCGTCCTCGGCCGCGCCGGTGGACGGCTCGGCGAAGGACGTCGGCGGCATCTGCTTGCTGTCGCCGACGACGACCGCGGCCCTCGCCCGGCCCAGGGCGCCGACGGCGTCGGCCACCCGGATCTGCGAGGCCTCGTCGAAGACCACGAGGTCGAACAGGCCCGCCTCGGCCGGGAAGAACCGGGCCACGGAGTCGGGGGAGACCAGCACGCACGGCATGACGGCGGTGACCAGCTCCCCGTACTGGGCGAGCAGGCCGCGCACGCCGAGCCCGCGACGGGTCTTGGCCAGCTCCCGCTGCAGCGCGCCGACCTGGCCGTTGCCGCTGGCGGCGTCGAACGGGCGGGCGGCGAGCACGGCGCCGGGCAGCGCCGAGCGCAGGTGCTCCCGGACGGCCTTCGAGGCGGCGGTGAACCGGGTGATCGCCCGCAGGTGGACGTCGGCGTCGAAGCCGTCCAGGCCGGAGGCGGCACGCCGCTCGGTCACCGAGGCGAGGGCGACGCCGTGCTCGAAGGCGCGCACCGCGTCGTCGGCGGGCAGCTCCCCGCTGATCAGCAGCGCCCGTGCCTCGTGCAGGCCGGCGGCGCGCAGCGGCTCGAGGGTGTCGATGAAGTCCGCCCAGCGGCGCAGCGACATCAGCCCGGTGTGCTCCACCCCGCGCTCCGGGCGGGTCATGTGCCAGCGCAGCACCAGGCCGTCGTCCCCGGCCCAGCGGGCCAGCTGGCGCGAGCCGGTGGAACACACCCGCAGCAGTGCGGTGATCGCGTCGCGCAGCCGGGCGACGGCCGCACCGGTGGCGGCGTCGGGACCGGGGCCCTGGACCACCCAGCGGCGCAGGGCGGCGGCGAACTCGCCGTCCCGGTCGGTGGCGGCGCCGGCCGCGCGCAGCCAGGCCACCTGCCCGTCGAGCAGGGTGGGCTCGACCAGCGGGTTCCAGCCGGCCGGCACGGACAGCCCCGGGATCACGGAGGCGCGGGCGGCGATGCCCTGCGCCGCGGTCTGCACCCGCCACAGGGCCGCGGTCAGCTCGGGGACGTCCTTGAGCTTCACGCTCACGCCCGGCCGCAGCACCGGGGCCAGCTGGTCGCGGACGGCGCGCAGCCCCTTCCGGCGGGCCATCCAGCGCCCGGCCTGCGCGGTCTGCGCGGCGACGTACAGGTCCGCCAGCGGCAGCTCCAGCGCGGCCGGCGTGGCCAGCTCCAGCCCCGGGTGGACGGCGGCGGCGAACGCGGCGACCTCGCCGAGCACGGTGGTGGTCGCCGTCGTCCAGCGCTCGGTCGGCACCTCGTCGAGCACGTCGAGCGCCGTCGCGGGGCCCGTGAGCAGGTGTGCCAGGGCGGTGAGGTCCTCGGGCGTCCGGACCTCGCGCAGCGCGCGGGCCAGGTGCTGCTCGGCCGGCAGGTCGCGGATCCCGGCGTCGACGGCGGCGGCGGCCTGCTGGGCGGCGAGCAGGTCCACCCGCGCGGTGTCAACGAACGCCCACGCGTGCTGCGGCGAGGGCCGCACCAGGTCGGCGATGTCGGGCAGCAGCGCCAGCGCGCGGCGCACCGCGGTCATCGTCTCCGCCGACGCGGCGGCCACGAAGGTCGCCGGCAGCGGCATCGACGGGACGCCGTCGCGCACGGCCAGCGCGGCGGTGCGGGCCGAGTAGTAGGACAGCCCGGCGGCGTTCTCGGCGTGCAGCCGGTCGGCGTAGCGGGCCAGGGTGCGGCGGGCGGAGCGCAGGTCCTCGCCGTCGGCGGCCAGGCCCTGCTCGTCGACGGCGACCGCGTGCTCCAGCGCCGCCTTGATCTGCGCGCGGACCACCGAGGTCTTGCTGCCCTTGTCGTGCAGGTCGAGGGCGAACGGGCCCATGCCGACGGCCTCGAGCCGCCGCGCGACGACGTCCAGGGCCGCCCGCTTCTCGGCGACGAACAGGACCCGCTTGCCGTCGGCGACCGCCCGGGTGAGCAGGTTGGTGATGGTCTGGGACTTGCCGGTGCCGGGCGGGCCCTCGAGCACGAAGGTGCGGCCCGCGGCGGCCTCGGCCACGGCCCGCAGCTGCGAGGCGTCGGCCGGGACCGGGCAGGTCGCGGCGAGCTCGTCGAGGTCGACCCGGTCGGCGGTGTCCGGCGCGGGGTCGGCGAACGCCTCGGTGGGCTCGTGCACCAGGTGGGCGACCAGCGGGTTGGCCGTGAAGTCGGCCCAGTGCTCGTCGAGGTCCTTCCACAGCCGGAACTTGGCGAACTGCAGGACGGCGAGGTCCGCGGTCGGCTCGACGCGGTAGGGCAGCGCGGAGTCGGCCAGGGCCTGGCGCATCGCCTGCAGCGCGCGGTCGAGGTCGATGCCGGCGCCGTCCTCGGCCGGCTCGGTCAGCCCCGGCACGGTCAGGCCGTGCAGCTGGCGCAGCTTCTCCAGCAGGCAGTGGTTCGGGGTGGTGGTGCCGGTGTCGTCGAGGGTCAGCCGGTAGACGCCGTTGCGGCTGGTCGGGGTGAGGGCGACCGGCACCAGCACCAGCGGCGAGCGCAGCGGCCGGCCGTCGAGCTCCCACGCCAGGCTGCCCAGCGCCAGGTACAGGTTGTTGGCGCCGGTCTCCTCGCGCACGGTCTTCGCCTTGTAGGCGAGGTTGCGCAGCCGGGGCAGGTAGCCGCCCTCGGTGACGTCGGCGTGCACCGCCTTGCGCTCCACCAGCAGCTCGGCGAGCACGTCGGCCGGCAGCTCGGTGGCCGAGCGCAGCCCGCGCTCCCGCTGGACGGCGGCGATCCGGTCGCTGGGCAGCAACTGCACGGCGGTGCCGGCGTGCAGCAGGTCCTCCAGCGTCCCGAGGGAGGCGGCGGGCACGGCCAGCGGGAGCCCGGCGCGCTCGGAGTAGTTGATCAGCCGGTTGCGCAGCGAGAGGTCGAGCAGGCTGTTCTTCCACTGCTGCACCCGGGCGGGGGTCTCGGGGCGCCCCGGCTGCACCGGCGCCGGCGTCCGCTCGACCGGCTTGGCCGCGACACTGTGCAGTGCCGGCCGGTACTCGAACACCTGCACCGCGCCGTCCGTGCCGCGGGTGCGGGCCGGCAGCGGCACGATGCCGTCGCGCCGGGCGCGGTGGACGTCGGTCACGCCCAGGACCCGGTCGAGGTCGCCGGTCAGCCAGGCGTCGTACGCGGGGGAGTGCAGGTCCTGCGGCTCGCCGTCCCGGGCACGGCTGGTGAGCAGCGTGGTCTCCACCAGCCGCACCAGGCCCAGGTCGACCAGGTTGACCAGCGGGGCGACGTCGGTGGTCGCGGCGCTCTCGGCGCCGCGCTCCTCCCGCCAGTAGCCGAGGAAGGCGTGCCCCTCGGCCAGCCACAGCATCGGGCGGATGCCGGCCTGCTCCAGGGCGGCGGCCAGGACGACGACGGTGTCCAGGCAGGTGCCGACCCGGCCGTCGAGGACGTCGCCGGGGGTGCGCACCTTCTGCCCGACGTCGGCCCAGCTGGCCGGCGGCTCGCTGTAGCGGATGCCGCGCCGGCGCATCGCCTCGGTCAGCGCGGCGACGATCTCGTCGACCCGCTCCGGGCCGGACTGGTAGCCCTGCACCGACGCGCTGCCGGTGCGCTCCTCCAGCAGCACGCTGGCCTCGTCGATCAGCGCGGTGACCGCCGGGTGGTTGGGCATGACGTGCGCTGCCAGCATCTCCAGCGCCAGCGGGACCGGCGCGGCCAGCCACTGGCTGGCGGCCAGCACCTGCACCGGGACGGCGGTGCCCGCGACGTCCTCGCCGTCGACGAGGAGGTCGATCTCGATCGAGCCCGGGCGCTGCTCCTCGATCTGCAGCATCGCGGCGGGGTCCATGACCAGGCCGACGTCGCTGAGCACCGTGGTCTGGCCGGCGTCGAGGTCGACCAGCAGCTCGACGGCGCTGCCGATCGGGCCCTCGGCGTCGCGGACGCCCAGCCGGACCGTCGCCGCGCGCACCGGACCGCCGTGGTTGGTGAACGCCAACCGGCTCACCACGGGCACCCGGTTGTGGGCGAGCGCGTAGCTGAGGACCGGGGTGGAGGTCGCCGAGATCGCCACGGCCGGCCGGGTGCTGGTGTCGGTCGACCGGAGGTCCGTGGCGCTCATGCGATCTGTCTACCGGTCCGGACGGAACGGTCCGGTCAGGTGCGCGAGGCGTCTGGGGCGGGTGTGACGGGTGCTGCCGGTCTGACCACGGATCACATCCGGGACACCTCCGGACGGTCACGAACACCGGTCCGCGTGCCGATCCGCGCGACCCGGGGCGGCCGCGTTCCGACCGGCGTTGCGGAACGGCACGCGCCGGATCTCTTCGTACGGTCGGCCGGACGCACCCGCACCGAGGAGGGATCCCATCAACGACGACACGGTCCGGTTCCGGCCGGCGCACCGCGCACCCTCGTCCTCGTCCGTCGGGCGGTGGGCCGTGGTGGCGGTGGCGCTCGCGGCGATCGGCCTGGTCGCGATCGCCGGTGTGGTCGTGGGCCGGTCCGGCGGGAGCGTGGCGCAGGAGGCGACCCCGGCGCCGGAGGCGGTCGCCGGACCGCGGTCGGTCGTCGGCGAGAGCGCCGACCCGGTCGCGCGGGGTGGACGGCTCGCGGTGGACGACGCTGCCACCCCGCCGTCCGCGGTGCCCGGGGTTACTGAGCCGCCCGTGCCGGAGGTCGTGAAGGCCCCCGACGAGCCCGTCCCCACGCGGCCGGCGACCGCCTCCACCAGCGCGGTCCCGCCGGAGCCCGCGCCCGAGCCCGCTGCGACCGAGGACGCCGAGCCGGCCCGGTGCGGTGAGGGGCGTGGCGCAGCCCGAGCGCGGGACGCGGCCGCATCCCAGCGGGGCGGCGCCGCCTGCCGATGACCTCTGCACGGCCGCGGGCTCGTGAGAGGTCGGTGGGCATGGGCCGTGCGCAGCGGCGGGAGTCGGGACCGGGCGTCGGGCCGACCCACCCGGTCGCGGGTCGAGGTGTGCGCCGGGGAGCTCTACACGGGTGATCGTGTGACCCCGCGGTCGCGCAGCGGCGGGGCTGACGCCCCGATCTCCGATGGAGCGTGTGCGCCGGCGCCCGGTTCTGCGCGGGAGAACCGG
>NZ_JBJGYW010000013.1:0-132202 GCF_054050215.1 Geodermatophilus sp. SYSU D01186
GACGACGGACGTGGTGTGTGGTCTGCGGGCCGGCGGGTGTTACCAGGTGTTCCAGGGTGGTGCCCTGTACTGGTCGTCGGCGACGGGGGCGCGGGCCGTGAGCGGCTACCTGTGGTCGCGGTGGGCGGGGCTGGGCTACGAGGGTGGCTGGCTGGGGTACCCGACGACGGACGTGGTGTGTGGTCTGCGGGCCGGCGGGTGTTACCAGGTGTTCCAGGGTGGTGCCCTGTACTGGTCGTCGGCGACGGGGGCGCGGGCCGTGAGCGGCTACCTGTGGTCGCGGTGGGCGTCGCAGGGGTACGAGAGCGGCCGGCTCGGATACCCCACGACCGACGTCGTGTGCGGTCTGCCCGGCGGTGGCTGCTACCAGCGGTACCAGGGTGGCGAGCTGTACTGGTACCCCTGACGGGGTGCCGGGGGGCGTCCGGACGGTCCGGACGCCCCCCGGCAGATGACCGGGTCGCGCTACTCGCTGTCGGCGATGGTGCAGATCACCGCGCCGCTGGAGACCGACGCGCCGACCTCGGCGGCGAGGTCCTTGACGACGCCGGCCTTGTGCGCCGCGATCGGCTGTTCCATCTTCATCGCCTCGAGGACGACGACCAGGTCGCCCGCGGCCACCGTCGCGCCCTCCTCGACCGCGACCTTGACGATCGTGCCCTGCATCGGGCTGGTCAGGGAGTCGCCGGAGGTCGCCGACCCGCCGTGCCCGTGCCCGCGCCGGCGCGGCTTGGCCCCGCCGCCGGCCGCTCCGCCGCTCCCGCCCACCCCGCCGCCCCCGGCGGCCAGGCCCGCGGGCAGGGACACCTCCAGGCGGCGTCCGCCGACCTCCACGACGACGGTCTGCCGCGGCTCGGCGTCCTCGGCCTCGGCCGGGGCGGCGTCGTACGGGGGGACCTGGTTGTCCCACTCGGTCTCGATCCAGCGGGTGTGCACCGTGAACGGCTCGCTGGTGAACGCCTCGTCGCGGACCACGGCCCGGTGGAAGGGGATCACCGTCGGCATGCCGTCGACGAGGAGCTCGTCCAGCGCCCGGCGGGCCCGCTGCAGCGCCTCGGCGCGGCTGGCGCCGGTGACGATCAGCTTGGCCAGCATCGAGTCGAACGCGCCGGCCACCTCGCCGCCGGTCTCCACCCCGGAGTCCCAGCGCACGCCGGGGCCCTGCGGGATCTCCAGCCGCCGCACCGGACCGGGGGCGGGCATGAAGTTGCGGCCGGCGTCCTCGGCGTTGATGCGGAACTCGATGCTGTGCCCGCGGGGCGTGGGGTCCTCGGTGACCTCCAGCGGCAGGCCCTCGGCGATCCGGAACTGCTGGCGGACCAGGTCGATGCCCGAGGTCTCCTCGCTGACCGGGTGCTCGACCTGCAGTCGGGTGTTGACCTCGAGGAAGGAGATCGAGCCGTCGGCGCCGACGAGGTACTCCACCGTGCCGGCCCCGTGGTAGCCCGCCTCGGCGCAGATCGCCTTGGCGGAGGAGTGGATGCGCTCCCGCTGCTCGTCGGTGAGGAACGGCGCCGGCGCCTCCTCGACCAGCTTCTGGTTGCGTCGCTGCAGCGAGCAGTCGCGGGTGCCGACGACGACGACGTTGCCGTGCGTGTCGGCCAGCACCTGGGCCTCGACGTGCCGCGGCTTGTCGAGGAACCGCTCCACGAAGCACTCGCCGCGGCCGAAGGCCGACACCGCCTCACGGACGGCGGAGTCGAACAGGTGGGGGATCTCCTCGATGGTGCGGGCCACCTTCAGCCCGCGGCCGCCGCCGCCGAACGCCGCCTTGATGGCGACCGGCAGCCCGTGCTCCTCGGCGAACGCGACCACCTCGTCGGCGTCCTTCACCGGCTCCTTCGTGCCCGGCACCAGGGGGGCGCCGGCCTTCATCGCGATGTGCCGGGCCTGCACCTTGTCGCCGAGGGCGATGATCGACTCGGGGGAGGGGCCGATCCAGGTCAGCCCGGCCTCGATGACGGCGCGGGCGAAGTCGGCGTTCTCCGACAGGAAGCCGTAGCCGGGGTGGATCGCGTCCGCACCGGACTGCTTCGCGGCGTCGAGGATCTTCTCGATCACCAGGTAGGAGTCGCCGGGCGTCGTCCCGCCCAGGGCGAACGCCTCGTCGGCCGCCCGCACGTGCAGGGCGTCCCGGTCGGGCTCGGCGTAGACGGCGACGCTGGCCAGCCCGGCGTCCTTGCAGGCGCGGGCGACACGTACCGCGATCTCTCCGCGGTTGGCGATCAGGACCTTCTGCACCGTGTTCTCCTCGGGGTTCGGGCTCTGTGGGGCGAGCGGGTTCAGCGGCGCCAGAGGTCGGTGATCGTCAGCCCGCGCTTGGCCAGCTGCGTGCGCAGCACCGCCAGCGAGAGCCCGACCACCGCCGCGGGGTCGCCGTCCACCCGGCGGACGAACGGCGCCCCGAGCCCGTCGAGGGTGAAGGCGCCGGCCACGGCGAGCGGCTCGCCGGTGGCCAGGTAGGCCTCGATCTCCTGCGGCGTCGGGTCGGCGAAGTGCACCACCGTGGAGACGACGGCGACGTCCCGGCCGAGCACCTGGCCGTCCTGGACGTCGAACAGGGCCTGGCCGGTGTGCAGCACGCCGCTCCTGCCGCGCATCCGCTGCCAGCGGTCGCGGGCGTCGTGGACGTCGGTCGGCTTGCCCATCTGGTGGCCGCGGAACTCCAGCAGCGAGTCGGCACCGATGACGAGCGCGTCGCGCTCCCGCTTGGCGACGGCCGAGGCCTTCGCCGCGGCCAGCAGGGCCACCTGCTCGCCGACCCGCGGCGCGCGCACGGCGCTCTCGTCGACGTCGCTGACGACGACCTCGGGGCTCAGGCCGGCCTGCCGCAGCAGCGCCAGCCGCGCGGGGGACGCCGATGCCAGCACCAGCCGGCGGTCGACACTCATGGGTTCTCCTCGTCCAGGTCCATCTGCTGCCCCCGCGGCGCTGCTGCCCGGGGGCCGGGGCGCCCACACGCGCTCACGCGAAGCGGCCCGAGGCGCGCCAGCCGCCGGGGCCGGCGCGCAGCGGGGCGCGGTGGGCGTCGCCGGGGGACGCCCACGCCCCGACCGGTGTCGGCCGGCGCCGCTCCCGTCGCTGCGCCAGGGTGGCGACCACGACGGTGAGGGCGGCGAGCTCCTCGGCGGTGGGCCGGCCCGTGACCACCCGCAGCAGCGGGCGCTGCGGCTCGCTCACGGTGCCGCTCCTCGCTCCGCGAGGCCGGTCGTTGCGCTCCTCGGTCGCTGGCGCTCCCTGCGATGCTCGCTCACAGTGCCGTTCCTCGCTCCGCGAGGCTGTTCGCTCCGCTCCTCGGTCGCTGGCGCTCCCTGCGATGCTCGCTCACAGGGGGATGTTCCCGTGCTTCTTGGGCGGGAGGGTCTGGCGCTTGTTGGCCAGCAGGCGCAGCGCGCGCGTGACCTGCACGCGCGTGTGGGACGGCCGGATCACCATGTCCACGTACCCACGGTCGGCCGCGATGTACGGGCTCAGCAGCGCGTCCTCGTACTCGGTGATGAGCTCGGCGCGCCGCGACTCGGGGTCGTCGGCCTCGGCCAGTTCCTTGCGGTAGAGGATGTTGACCGCGCCCTGGGCGCCCATGACCGCGATCTGCGCCGTCGGCCAGGCGAGGTTGAGGTCCGCGCCCAGGTGCTTGGAGCCCATGACGTCGTAGGCGCCGCCGTAGGCCTTGCGGGTGATCACGGTGATCTTCGGGACCGTGGCCTCGGCGTAGGCGTAGATCAGCTTGGCGCCGCGCCGGATGATGCCCTCCCACTCCTGCGAGGTGCCGGGCAGGAAGCCGGGGACGTCGACGAAGGTCAGCACGGGGACGTTGAAGGCGTCGCAGGTGCGCACGAAGCGCGCGGCCTTCTCGCTGGCGTCGATGTCGAGCGTGCCGGCGAACTGGGTGGGCTGGTTGGCCACCACGCCCACCGGCCGGCCCTCGACCCGTCCGAAGCCGGTGACGATGTTGGGCGCGAACAGCGCCTGCACCTCGAGGAACTCGCCGTCGTCGAGGACGTGCTCGATGACGGTGTGCATGTCGTACGGGGTGTTCGGCGAGTCCGGGATGAACGTGTCGAGCTCGAGGTCGTCCTCGGTGACGCCGTCGGGGACGGTGACGTCGACCGGGGGCACGTCCTCGACCGGCAGCGGGTCGAGGTTGTTGGAGGGCAGGTAGGACAGCAGCGCCTTGACGTAGTCCAGCGCGTCGTTCTCGTCCTCGGCCAGGTAGTGGGCGACCCCGGACTTGGTGTTGTGCGTGCGGGCGCCGCCGAGCTCCTCGAGGGTGACGTCCTCGCCGGTGACGGTCTTCACCACGTCGGGGCCGGTGATGAACATCTGGCTGGTCTGGTCGACCATCACGATGAAGTCGGTCAGCGCGGGGGAGTAGACGTGGCCGCCGGCCGCGGCGCCCATCACCAGCGAGATCTGCGGGATGACGCCGGAGGCGTGCACGTTGCGCCGGAAGATCTCGGCGTAGAGGCCCAGGGCGACCACGCCCTCCTGGATCCGCGCGCCGCCGCCCTCGTTGATGCCGATGACGGGGCAGCCGTTGCGCATCGCGAGGTCCAGCACCTTGACGATCTTCTCGCCGTAGACCTCGCCGAGGCTGCCGCCGAAGACGGTGACGTCCTGGGAGAAGACGCAGACCGGCCGGCCGTCGACGGTGCCGTGGCCGGTGACCACGCCGTCGCCGAAGGGCCGCCGGGCGTCCATGCCGAAGTTGGTGGAGCGGTGCCGGGCAAACTCGTCGAGCTCGGTGAACGAGCCCGGGTCCAGCAGTGCCTCGATCCGCTCCCGGGCGGTCATCTTCCCGGCCGCGTGCTGCTTCTCCACCGCGCGCTCGGAGCCCGCGTGCGTGGCCTCCTGGACGCGCCGCTCGAAGTCCGCGAGCTTGCCCGCGGTCGTGTGGATGTCGACGTCGCCGGTCACGTGGTCGCCGGCGCTCTCGAGTTCGGCCGCGCTCACCGCGACCCGCTCCGGTGCCGGCTCGGTCGCTCGCTGCGATGCTCGCTCACGAGTTCCGTAGCGTAGGGGAGTGCCACAACCGACGCCGTCCCGCTCGGTCGACCCGGACCGGCCGCCCCTCGACGCGGCGGAGGTGGCGGCCGCGCTCACCTCGGACAGCGTCCTGTGGCGGTCGCTGCGCGTGGTCGAGGAGGTCGGCTCCACCAACGCCGTCCTCGCGGCCGAGGCGGCGGAGGAGGCTCCGGAGGGCACGGTGCTGGTCGCCGAGCACCAGGCTGCCGGCCGCGGTCGCCTGGACCGCACCTGGGCCTCGCCGCCCCGCGCCGGGCTCACCGTCTCCCTCCTGCTGCGCCCCGACGTCCCCGCCGCGCGGCGCGGCTGGCTGCCGCTGCTGACCGGAGTGGCACTGGCCGAGGCGGTCGGCGACGTCCCCGGGGTCCGGGCCGCGCTGAAGTGGCCCAACGACCTGCTCGCCGCCGACGGGGCCAAGCTCGCCGGCATCCTCGCCGAGGTGGCGTCCGGGGCGGTGGTCGTCGGGGTCGGGCTCAACGTGTCCACCCGCGCCGACGAGCTGCCCGAGGGCGGCACCTCCTTCGCGCTGGCCGCCGGGGCGCCGGTCGACCGCGCGGCGGTGCTGCTGCGCTTCCTGCGCGGGTTCGAGCGCCGCTACCTGCCGTGGGTGCGGGCGCTGGGCGACCCGGTCGGCACCGGCCTGGCCCGCGACTACCTGGCGTGGTGCGCCACGGTCGGGAGGGGGGTCGTGGTCACGCTGCCCGACGGCTCCGGCGTCGAAGGCGTCGCGGAGGCGGTCGACTGGGACGGCCGGCTCGTCGTCCGGACGGCGGCCGGGCGCCTGGAGCTGGCCAGCGGTGACGTGCGACACGTGCGGACACCTCCCGGAGGACAGTGACGGTCCGACTGCGCTGAGTCATCCTGGCGCGGTGCCGTACCCGGACAAGCTGCTCGCCGACGACGAAGAGGTCGTCCGCCACCTGCACCCTCACTGGCTGACCATCTTCTGGCCGATCGTGGCCTTCCTCCTGGTGGTGGGGGTCGCCTCCTTCGGTGCCGCGCTCGTGCCGGACGGGCGGCAGCAGGGCGTCGTCCGGATGGTCGTCGCGGGTGTGGCCCTGGCCCTGCTCGCGTGGTTCGTGCTGGTGCCGCTGCTGCGGTGGCGCACCACCCACTACGTCATCACCACGCACCGGCTGCTCTTCCGGGAGGGTGTGCTGGCCCGCCGGGGCCGCGACATCGGGCTGTCCCGCATCGCCGACGTCTCCTACCGCCAGACGCTGTGGGAGCGGGTGATCAACTCCGGGACGCTCACCATCGAGTCGACCGGGGACGGCGGCGCCACGGTGCTGCGGCGGATCCCCGACAGCGACGGGGTGCAGCAGCTGCTCAACCACATGGTCGAGGAGGACGCCGACCGGCGCGCCCAGGAGGCGGCCGGCTACGTCTCCGGCTGGGACACGGCGTACCCGACCGCCCGCCTCTGACCTCCGCCCGGACCCCGGGCGTCCGGACGGAGGCGCGGTGACGGGTGGGGCGGCTGTGACGAGGTTCGTCACTTCTCGACCATCGTGTGACGCGACTCTGGCGTGGTCACGAGTCGAGGCGGGCGCAGCCCGGTCGATAGCTTCGGATCCACCTGACCGGTACGGACCGG
This sequence comes from Geodermatophilus sp. SYSU D01186, assembly GCF_054050215.1. Lineage (NCBI taxonomy): Bacteria > Bacillati > Actinomycetota > Actinomycetes > Geodermatophilales > Geodermatophilaceae > Geodermatophilus > Geodermatophilus sp. SYSU D01186. Next base: position 6,623 of record NZ_JBJGYW010000013.1, read on the forward strand.
TCACGCCCAGGATGCGAGCGAGCCACTGTGAACCACACCCGTTCCGACGTCGGCGCCCCCAGTGCCGCGCGTGGGGAGATCCGTGCCCTGACCGGTCTGCGCATCGTCGCCGCGCTGTGGGTCGTCGCCCTGCACCTCAGCTACGCGCCGGTCCCGACGTTCACCGGGCTGCTGGCGCCACTGCAGCCGCTGGTGTCGGCCGGTTGGCTCGGCGTCGACCTGTTCTTCATGCTCAGCGGGTTCGTGATCACCCTGACGTACCTGCACAAGATGGGCGAGCGGCCGACCCTGGCGCGGACCCGGGACTTCCTGTGGGCGCGGATCGCGCGGCTGTGGCCGCTCTACGCCCTGGTCACCGTCGTCTTCTGGGCCTGGTTGCTCCTCCGCTCGACGGTGGACGACAACCCCTCGTTCCAGATGGTCCAGCCCCAGTTGGGCCCCGCGCACCTCGTCGAGCAGCTGCTGATGGTGCAGCAGTGGCACCGGCCCTACTTCCCGGGCGCGTCCTACGTCGGGCCCGGGTGGTCGGTGAGCGCCGAGTGGCTGGCGTACCTCGCCTTCCCGCTCGTCGCCTGGGGCCTCTGGCGGATCCGTCGGGGTTCGCCCGTCGTCCTCCTCGCCGGCGCCGTCGTCCTCGCGTCGCCGCTGGGGATCCACACCCTGATGACCGGTACGGCGGGCTTCCCCTACCAGTGGGCGGTCCGCATCGCCGGCGGCTTCCTGGCCGGCGCCCTGACCTGCCTCGCGGTGCGGCAGATCCAGGCCACCGAGGCACGCGCCCGGCTCGCGAGCCGGGTGGCGATCGGTGCGGTGGTCCTCGTCCTCGCGGTCGTGTACGCGGCCGACGTCCTCGCGCGCCGCTGGGGAGGGGACTACCAGGGGCTGGCGATCGCGGCCTTCCCCGTCCTCATCGCGGCCATCAGCCTGGCAGGGGGACGCCTCACGGCGGTGCTGGGATCGCGGCCGCTCGTCCACGGCGGTCGCATCTCCTTCGCCGTCTACCTGGTGCACGACTGTCTCTTCGAGATCGTCTGGACGGGCATGCTGTCGCTCCCCTGGCTGGCGCCGGAGACGACGAAGGCGCACTTCCTCAACGCGGTGTGCATCCCGCTCGTCCTGCTGCTGGCCCACGTGCTGTACACGCGGGTCGAGGAACCGCTGCGCTGCCGGCTGCGCGCCGTTCAGCCCTGGCCCGCGCGGTCCGTTTCCATCGTCGCCCGAGAGGCGGTGCCGGCGACTGTCGGTGGCCGCTCCTAACCTCGGCGACCATGCGGCTGCTGCACACCTCGGACTGGCACATCGGCCGCTCCCTGCACGGGGCCGACCTGCTCCGCGAGCAGGAGGCGGTGCTCTCCGGCCTGGCCGACGTGGTCGTCGCCGAGTCGGTCGACGCGGTGGTCGTCGCCGGTGACGTCTACGACCGTGCGGTGCCCTCGGCCGACGCCACGGCGGTGCTCGACCGGGTGGTCGGCCGGCTGCTGCGCGCCGGCGCCACCGTCGTCCTGACGCCGGGCAACCACGACTCCGCGCGCCGGCTGGGCACGTTCTCCGGGCTGCTCGCGGTCGCGGGCCTGCACGTGCGCGCCGCGACCGGCGGGCTCGACGAGCCGGTGCTGCTGCGCGACGAGCACGGGGAGGTCGCCGTCTACGGGCTGCCCTACCTGGAGCCGGAGATCGCCCGCCACGAGCTGGGCGTGCCGGCCGCGCGCAGCCACGAGGCGGTGCTCGCCGAGGCGATGGACCGGGTGCGCGCCGACCTCTTCCTCCGCCCCGGCGCCCGCTCGGTGGTGCTGGCGCACGCCTTCGTCGGGGGCGGCGTGCCGAGCGAGAGCGAGCGCGACATCTGCGTCGGCGGCGTCGACCTGGTACCCGCCGCGGTCTTCGACGGCGTCGACTACGTCGCCCTCGGGCACCTGCACCGGCCGCAGACGCTCACGCCGCGGCTGCGCTACAGCGGCTCGCCCCTGGCCTACTCCTTCGGCGAGGCCGGCCAGCACAAGCAGGCCTGGCTGGTCGACCTCGACGCCGGCGGGCTGGCCGAGGTGCGCCCGCTGCCCCTGCCCACGCCCCGGCCGCTGACCGTCCTGACCGGCACCCTCGCCGAGCTGCTCGACGACCCGGCCCACGCGAGCGTCGAGGAGCACTTCGTCTCCGCCCGGCTGACCGACGCCGCCCGCCCGGCCGACCCGATGCGGCAGCTGCGCGGCCGCTTCCCGCACTGCGTGCACCTGGAGTGGACCGGCGGCGACGCCGGGGGAGACGGCCGCAGCTACCAGGAGCGGCTGCGCGGCCGCAGCGACATCGACGTGGCCGGGGAGTTCGTCACCCACGTCCGCGGCGGGGTCGCGGCCAGCGCCGCCGAGCGCGAGCTCCTGGCCCGGGCCCTGGGTGCCGAGGCCCGCGAGGAGGCGGCCCGGTGAGGCTGCACTCGCTCACCCTGTCCGCCTTCGGGCCCTTCGCCGGCACCGAGACCGTCGACGTCGACGACGTCGCCCGCGACGGGTTGTTCCTGCTGTGGGGCCCCACCGGTGCGGGCAAGACGACGCTGCTGGACGCCGTGGTCTTCGCCCTCTACGGCACCGTGCCGGGTGCCCGCGGTGAGGAGAAGCGGCTGCGCAGCGACCACGCCGACGCCGCCACCCGCACCGAGGTCTCCCTCGAGCTGACCCTGGCCGGGGAGCGGCTGCTCGTGGTGCGCCGCCCCGAGCAGACCCGCCCGAAGAAGCGCGGCGCCGGGGAGACCACCGAGCAGGCCAAGCTGCTGGTGCAGCGGTGGGACGGCGCCGGCTGGGAGCCGGTGAGCACCCGGATCGACGAGGGGTCGGAGTACCTGCGGGTGCGGCTGGGCCTGTCCGCGGAGCAGTTCTGCCAGGTGGTGCTCCTGCCGCAGGGGGACTTCGCCCGGTTCCTGCGCGCCGAGCCGGAGGACAGGGCGCGGCTGCTGCGCACGCTGTTCGACGTCGGCCGGTTCGCCCGCGCCGAGGAGTGGCTGGCCGCCGAGCGGCGCGCCGTCGAGGAGACCCTGCGCGCCGACCGGCACCGGATCAGCACGCTGCTGCACCGGGTCGCCCAGATCGCCGACGTGGAGGTGCCCGAGGAGCTGGCGCCCGAGCTGGTGGGGGCCCGCCCCGGCACGACGGTCGGCTCCTGGGTGACCGCCGTCCGCACGCGCGCCGCGGCCGCCCGCACGCGGGCCGCCGCCGACGCCGAGGAGGCCGCCGCCGCGAGCGCCCGGCTCGACACCGAACTGGCCGACGCCCGCGCACTGGCCGGGCGGCACGACCGCCGCGACCGCGCCCGCGAGGAGCTGGCCCGGCTCGACGCACGGGAGGAGCAGCTGACGCCGCTGCGCGCCCGCGCCGACGCCGGGCGCCGCGCCGAGGGACTGCGCGACGTCCTGGAGGCGGCCGGCCGCTCCGCGCTGGAGGCCGAGGCCGCCGCCGCGGCGCTGGCCTCGTCCCGGGCCGCCTGGACGGCCGTCGCCGACGGGCGCGACGCGGACCTCCTGCTCGCCCGCGAGCTGCGCGACGAGGCCGCCGCGGCCCGTGCGCTGGCGCCCGAGGCCGACCGGGCGGACGCGCTGACCCGCGAGCTGGCCCGGCTGGCGCGCGAGGGGGCGGCGCTCACCGGCCGCTGCGACGAGGGCGCCCGCGCGGCGCAGGAGTGGCCCCGACGCGTCGCCGACGCCCAGAGCCGGCTGGACGCGGCGCTCGGGGCGGCCGCCCGGCTGCCCGGGCTGACCGCGGCCGAGGAGGCGGCCCGGTCGGCGCTGGCCGCCGCGACCGCCGCCGAGCGGGTGGCCGCCGACCTCGAGGCGGCCCGCACCGCCGCCGACGCCGCCCGCACGGTCTGGCTCGAGGCTCGGGAACAGTTGGTGGAGCTGCGCACCGCCCGGCTCGACGGGATGGCCGCGGAGCTCGCGGCCGGGCTGGTGCCGGGCGCCGACTGCCCGGTCTGCGGTGCCACGGAGCACCCGCGCCCGGCGCGGCCGACCGGCCGTGGGGTCTCGGCCGACGACGAGGAGCGGGCGCGGGCCGCCGCCGATGCCGCCGAGGCCCGGGCCGCCGCCACCCGGGGCGTCGTCGACGAGCGCGACCGGGAGCTCGCGGTCCTGCGCGCGCGGGCCGGCGAGCTGCCGGTGGTCGAGCTGGCCGCCCGTGCGGCGGAGGCCCGCGCCGAGCTCACCGAGGTCGCCGCCCGCGCCCGGGCCGCCGACGACGCCCGCGGGGCGCTGGCCGCGGCCGAGGCCGGCCGGGACGCCGCCGCGACCGCGCTGGCCGCCGACCGCGAGGAGTTGCAGCGCTGCGTCGCGGAGCGCGCGGCCCGCGAGCAGGCCCTCCGCGAGCTGGCGGCGCGGCTGGACGCCGCCCGGGGCGAGGACCCCGACCTGCCGACGCGGGTGCGGCGGCTCACCACGGCCGCCGAGCGCTGCGAGGCGGTCGTCGCCGCCGAGGCCGCGGAGCTGCGGGCCCGCAGCGCCGCGGAGACCACCCGGCGCACCGCCGCCGAGCGCGCCGCGACCGCCGGCTTCGACGACCTGCTCGACGCGGCCGGCGCCCTGCTGGAGACCGGTGAACTCGCCGCGCTGGAACGCCGGCTGCGCGAGCACGACGAGGCCCGCTCGGTCGTGGTCGCCACCCTCGCCGACCCCGAGCTGACCGACCTGCCGGGGCGGCCCGACCTCGCGGCCCTCGAGCAGCGGTGCGCGGCGCTCACCGCACGGCGGGAGGAGGTGGTCGCCGCCCTCGACCAGGCCCGGCGCTGCTCCGGTGCCCTCGACACGCTGGCCGGTGAGGTGGTCGCCGCGGAGGTCGAGCTCGGCGAGCGGCGGGCCTGGGCCGAGCAGGTCACCGGCCTGGCCGACCTGGTCACCGGCCGCGGCGCGAACACCCTGCGCATGCGGCTGCAGTCCTTCGTGCTGGCGGCCCGGCTGGAGCAGGTCGCCGAGGTGGCCAGCCGGCGGCTGCAGGACATGTCGGGCGCCCGTTACACGTTCCTGCACAGCGACGCGCAGGGCCGCCACGGCGCCCGCGGCGGCCTGGGGCTGGACGTGTTCGACGAGTACACCGGCACCCGCCGGCCCACCAAGACCCTCTCCGGCGGCGAGAGCTTCATGGCCTCCCTGGCGCTGGCGCTCGGGCTGGCCGACGTCGTCACCGCCGAGGCCGGGGGCGTGCAGATGGACACGCTCTTCGTCGACGAGGGCTTCGGCACCCTCGACGCCCAGGCCCTCGACGCGGTGATGAACGTGCTCGACGAGTTGCGCCGCGGCGGCCGCACCGTCGGCGTCATCAGCCACCTCGAGGAGCTGCGCACGCGCATCCCCACCCGGCTGGAGGTGGTCGCCGGACGGCACGGGTCCCGCCTGGCCGGCTGACGACCCGGGCTCGGCGCGGCCCCGCGTCACCGAGAGGGTGTGGCGGGGCCGCGGGTCACGCCCCGTCCAGCGGGAACGCCCTCTCCTCCAGGCGCCTGATGCGCTCCTCGTAGGAGGACAGGATGGACAGCCGCGCGCGCACGCGCGCGTGCTCCTCTCGGACGACGTCCACCAGCAGGTGCGGCTCGGCCACCTCCTCGGTGCCGGTGACGACGATCGGCCGGGCCTGCCCCTCCAGTCGCTGTTCGAACGCCGCCGCCTGCGATGAGAGGCGTGAGAGCTGGTGGGTGTCCCAGGAGGCCTGCCCCTCCAGCCGGGCGAGTCGCTCCTCGAAGCCGCGGGTCACCTCGTCGAGCCGGTCGACGCGCTCCGAGACGTTCTTCAGGTCCACCGCCGCCGCCAGCTCACCGGCCCGCGCAGCCAGCTCGTCCACGCGCTCGGAGACGTTCTTCAGGTCCACCGCCGCCGCCAGCTCACCGGTGCGGGCGGCCAGCTCGTCCAGACGGCGGCCCAGCTCCTCGTCGGTCGACCGCCGGTACTCGTCGATCCGTGTCCGGACGGCGTGGTCGAGTCGTCGTCGGATCCGGTTCGGCATCCTCATGGCGCTCCTTTCCTGGGGAGGGTCGTCACCGGGGCGCCTGAGAGGGCGTCACCGGGCCGCGAACTGGTCAGCGGGTCGCGGTCGCTCCGGTCAGGCCCACACGTGCGCGCGGCCCTCGTCGACCCACCGCCGCAGCAGCTGCGACTCCGCCGCGAGCCGGTGCTCGGGGGTGATGGGCATGGTCGCCCCGGACGCGTGCTGCCAGCTCGTCTGGGTGGCGTCGTCGATGAAGGAGTAGCCGCACAGCTCCAGGCGGGCGTCCGGGAAGGCGTCGTGCGCCCACCAGGCGGCCATCGTCCCCGTCGTGGACCACACACCGTCCCTCGTGCTGTCCAGCCCCATCTCGGCCGACAGCCGCAGGGTGAGGTCGGCGTTGTTCAGGTGCACCTGGCCGAGGTCGGAGGGCCACCAGTCGGGGACGGTCTCCCGCTCCCAGTGCAGCCGCCCCGGCTCGACCAGCAGGTACAGCCGGTCCTGGTAGTCCTCGAAGAACCAGCGGGTGGCGACGAGGCCACGGTGGAAGAAGACGGCGTCCACCCGCCGTCCGTACGTCGGTTCCTCGAGGTCCTCGTCGAGCCGGAAGCTGTTGACGCGGATGACCAGGTCGCAGGCCTCGACCGCGGCGACGCGCTCCGCCGAGGGCTCCAGCGGCTTGTTGCCGAGGACGGCGATGGAGCGGACCCGCGGGTCCCGCGCATACGTCCTGGCGAGCTCGCGGACGCGGTTGCGTCGCTGCTCGCCCGCCGTCTCGCCCATCTGTCTCCTCGCCGGCCGCGGATCAGCAGCCGCCGATGGTAGAGCGCCCCGCGAACCCGGCGGCCGGACGTCGTCGATCGGCGGGCCTCGGCCGTGCCCCGCGCGGCACCGCTGTGACGGTGGGGGCGGGTGGGGCTGGACTGGCTCGGTCGGGCCGGCCCCGGAGCGGGTCCTCTACCGTGGGGTGCATGTCGGCGCCAGCCCCGAACATGACCATCGGTACCCGCACCGTGGGGCCCGGACACCGCCCGCTCGTCGTCGCCGAACTCGGCATCAACCACGACGGCGACCTCGACCGGATGCACCGCATGATCGACGACGCGGCCGACAGCGGCGTGGAGTGCGTGAAGTTCCAGTCGCACGTCGTCGAGGACGAGATGATCCCCAACGACGTCGTCCCGGGGAACGCGACCGAGTCGATCTACACCATGATGCAGCGCTGCGCCCTCTCCGCCGCCGAGGAGAAGGACTGCTTCGCGCACGCGCGTGACCGCGGCATGATCGCTCTCTCCACCCCGTTCAGCCGCGCGGCGGCCGACCGGCTGGCCGAGCAGGACGTCCCCGCCTTCAAGATCGGTTCGGGGGAGTGCAACAACTACCCCCTGGTGCGGCACATCGCCTCGTTCGGCAAGCCGGTGCTGCTGAGCACGGGGATGAACGACGTCGACACGATCCGTCCGTCGGTCGAGCTCCTGCGTGAGCACGGGGTCCCGTTCGCGCTGATGCACTGCACCAGCCTGTACCCGACGCCGCCGGAGAAGGTGCGACTGGGAGGCATCGCCGAGCTCGCCGCAGCCTTCCCCGACGCGGTCCTCGGGCTCTCGGACCACACCACGTCCATCTACGCGTGCCTCGGCGCAGTGGCCGTCGGGGCGGACGTCCTCGAGCGGCACTTCACCTCGGACATGGCGTGGCCCGGGCCGGACATCCCGATCTCGAGTCTCCCGGCGGACTTCAGCCGGCTGATCGAGGGCGCGGACACGCTCGCGCTGGCGCGCGGCGGCCGCAAGGAGATCCTCCCCGAGGAGCAGCCCACGATCGACTTCGCCTACGCGTGCGTCGTGACGATCGCGCCCGTGGCGGCCGGTGAACCGTTCACGGTCGACAACGTCTGGGTGAAGCGTCCCGGGACCGGTGAGTTGAAGGCCGCCGACTACGACGCCGTGCTCGGTCGCTCGGCCGTCCGTGACCTGCCTGCGGACCAGCAGCTGGGCTGGGCCGACGTCGCGGCCGGATGAGCGGAGCAGTTCCGTCGGTCCCCCCGATACGGCGGGTCATCGGGATCACCGGTACCCGTGCGGACTTCGGGAAGATGCGTGACGTCTTCCTGGGCCTGCAGGATGCGGAGGAGATCGAGTTCTCCCTCGTCGTCACCGGCATGCACCTGCTGCACCGGTACGGCTACACGGTCCGGGAGATCGAACGTGCCGGGCTGCGGCGGGTGCACCACGTGCCGAACCAGGTCGAGGACGAGCCGATGGCTCTGGTCCTCGCCAACAGCCTGAACTCGGTCGCCCGGCTGCTGCTCGCCGAGAACGCCGACATGGTGCTCGTACACGGTGACCGCGTCGAGGCGCTGGCCGGCGGTCTCGCCGGCAGCCTCACGAACACCCGTGTCGCCCACGTGGAGGGCGGTGAGGTCTCCGGCACGATCGACGACTCGATCCGGCACTCGCTGACCAAGCAGGCGCACGTGCACTTCCTCGCGAACGAGGACGCCCGCAGGCGGGTGCTGCAGCTGGGTGAGGGGGACGACCGGATCTTCGTCGTGGGGAGTCCTGAGATCGACGCCCTGGCTGCTGCCTCGAGCAGTCCCCTCGGCCCGGTCCAGGACCGGTACGGGACCCCCGACCCGCCTTTCGGCATCGTGGCGATGCACCCGGTCACCACGGAGTACGCCACCAACAGGCAGCAGGCGGACCAGCTGGTCGACGCCGTCCTCCGGCTCGGCGGTTCGTGGGTCGTCATCGACCCCAACAACGACGAGGGGACGCCGGACATCCGGGCCGCTCTGGAGCGGCTGGACGGCCGTCCCGGCATCGTGCGGCTGCCCTCGATGCGGTTCTCCGCCTATCTGACGCTGTTGCGGCACGCGGAGGTGATCGTGGGCAACTCCAGCAGCGGCGTCCGCGAGGCACCCGTGCTCGGCACTCCCGCCGTCGACGTCGGCACCCGCCAGGACGGCCGGTCACCGGCCCGGTCCGTCCAGCACGTCGAGGCCACCGCCGAGGCGATCGTCGCGGCCGTCGAGCGGGCCCGCGCCGGAGGGCGGTCTGCCCCCGAGGAGCACTTCGGCTCCGTGGGCGCCGCCGCCCGCATCGTCGCGACCCTCAGGGACGACGCCGTGTGGCGACTCCCCCTGCAGAAGCGGTTCATCGACCGCTGCTGAGCTCGGGGTCAGCTCTCGTCGATGCGCCGGGCCGCCTCGCGGGCCCGTTCGAGGTCCTCGCGGGTGTCGATGTCGATGCTGCGCTCCGGCGGCATCTCCACCACGGCCACCTCGGGGACGACGACGGCGGAGTGCGATCGCATCGCACCCAGCGTGGTGGCGTAGACCGCACCGTTGATGCGGACCGCCGCCGGCAGGTCCTGCCGGGGCGCCTCGAGGTCCGGCCACGTGTGGACGGGGCGCGCGCGGCCCTCCGGGGAGACGAGCAGTTGCTTGAAGGGGTGGTGGTCCAGCGGGGTGGCGGTGAGCGTGGTCTGCACGTCGCCGTCGGCGTGGCGGGCGAGGACGGCCAGGACGTCCTCCGGCACCCGCAGCGGCGAGGTGGGCTGCAGCAGGAGGACGGTCGCGTCGGCCGGGAGGGCCAGGGTGTCGGCGACGTGGAGGAGCGCGGTCACGGTCCGGCTGTCTCCCGTGGACAGCTCGGCCGGGCGGTGGACGACGGTCGCGCCCAGCCGTTCGGCCTCGGCGGCGATGGCCGTGCCGTCCGTGGTGACGACCACCTCGGCGACGCCGGCCCCGCGTGCGCAGTCGACGGCGCGGGCGACGAGGCTCCGCTGACCGACGGTCATCAGGTTCTTGCCCGGCAACCCACGGGACCCCGCCCGGGCGGGGACGACCGCGACGACCCGGCGTCGGGCCCCGACCAGCCCGCTCACGCCTTCATCGACGCCGGGTCGCCGACGAGTCCACGTGCCTGCGCGTCGACGTGGTCGGTGCGCGCGGGGAACACCCAGTGGCGGTACGCGAGGAAGCGGATCACGGTTCCCAGCCCGATGGACACGATGTTCGTGAGCTGCAGTGTCCAGGCGCTCTCCTGGCCGAGCGGATACCGGACCAGGGCCACCATCGCGACGCCGAGGCCGAGCGTCAGCCCGTTGACGACGGCGAACCGCAGGGACTCCCGGCGGAGGCCGGTGCGGGCCCGGTGCGAGAACGACCAGAAGCGGTGGCCGATGAAGGCGACCGTCATGGAGATCCCCGTCGCCAGGAGCTTGGCGGCCACCGCGTTGACGCCCACCGTGGCGTAGAGCAGCTGGAAGAGACCGAGGTCGACCACGAAGGCGACACCACCCACGGCGCCGAAGGCACTCAGCTCGTGCAGCAGGCGCTGAGGCAGGCGCCCGCCCGACCGGTGAGGCTGGCCGACGGACACGCGACACAGTCTAGGGACGTGGGAGTCGCGGCCGGCGGCGGCGGCGGGCGCTCGTGTCGCACGGGCCGTGCCCCGCTCGCGGGCGGCGGAGGCCGAGCAGGAGCGTCCGGCTAGCCTGGGCCCACCATGGCCGTGACACTCGACCCGCGCACCGGGCTGCCCGTCGTCGCGATGGTCGGTGGCGGGCAGCTGGCCCGCATGACGCACCAGGCGGCGATCGCCCTCGGCCAGTCGCTGCGGGTGCTCGCGACCGGCCCGGACGAGTCCGCGCCGCTGATCGCCGCCGACGTCCGGCTCGGCGACCACCGCGACCTCGAGGCGCTGCTGGCCGTCGCCGAGGGCGCCACGGTCGTGACCTTCGACCACGAGCACGTCCCCACCGAGCACCTGCACGCGCTCGAGGCCGCCGGGCACCGCGTCGCTCCCGGGCCGGAGGCCCTGGTGCACGCGCAGGACAAGCTGGTCCTCCGGCGGGCGCTGGCCGAGGCGGGGGAGCCGCAGCCCGCGTGGGCCGAGGTGGCCTCCGTCGACGAGGTCGCCGCCTTCGGTGACCGGCACGGCTGGCCGGTGGTCGTCAAGACGCCGCGGGGCGGCTACGACGGGCGCGGGGTGTTCGTCGTGGCCACCGCGGACGACGTCGCGGAGCTCTTCACCCGGTACGACGTCCTGCTCGCCGAGCAGCGGGTCCCGATGGTCCGGGAGCTGTCGGCGCTGGTCGCACGCTCGCCCTTCGGCCAGGTCGCCGTCTGGCCCGTGGTCGAGACCGTGCAGCGCGACGGCATCAACACCGAGGTGCTCGCGCCGGCGCCGGGCCTGGACGAGGCCACCGCGACCGCCGCCCAGGAGCTCGCGGTGCGGGTGGCCGACCGGGTCGGCGTCGTCGGGGTCATGGCCGTGGAGCTGTTCCAGACGGCGGACGGCGTCCTGGTCAACGAGCTGGCCATGCGCCCCCACAACTCCGGGCACTGGACGATCGAGGGTGCGCGCACCAGCCAGTTCGAGCAGCACCTGCGGGCCGTCCTGGACTACCCGCTGGGCTCCACCGGGATGACCGCGCCGGTCGTGGTGATGGCCAACGTGCTGGGCGGCCGCGCCGCGGCGGAGGGCTGGGCCGGTCCCGGGCTCGACGAGCGGGTCCACCACCTCATGGCGCACTGGCCCGACGTGAAGCTGCACTGGTACGGCAAGGGCCAGCGCCCCGGCCGCAAGCTCGGCCACGTGACGGCGCTGGGGGACGACCTCGACGAGGTGCGGGCCCGCGCCGTGGCCGCGGCGCGCTACCTGTCCGACGGCGAGATCGACCCGGCCTTCGCGTTCGCGACCGAGCACCGAGGAGCCCCGTGAACAGCGCCCCTGGCCCCGTCGTCGGCATCGTCATGGGCAGCGACTCCGACTGGCCGATGATGGAGCCCGCGGCCGAGGCCCTCGCCGAGTTCGGCGTCCCGTACGAGGTGCACGTCGTCTCCGCCCACCGCACCCCCCGCCGGATGCTCGACTACGCCGAGGCGGCCGCCGGCCGCGGGTTGCGCGTGGTCATCGCCGGCGCCGGGGGAGCGGCCCATCTGCCCGGGATGGTCGCCGCGGCCACGCCGCTGCCGGTGATCGGCGTCCCGCGGCCGCTGGACCGCCTCGACGGCCTGGACAGCCTGCTGTCGATCGTGCAGATGCCGGCCGGCGTGCCGGTGGCGACGGTGTCCATCGGCGGGGGCCGCAACGCCGGGCTGCTCGCCGTCCGCGTCCTGGCCGCGGCCGACCCGGAGCTGCGGGCGGCCGTGCAGCGCTTCCAGACCGAGCTGGCCGACGCGGTCGTGGCCCGGGACGCGGCGCTGCAGGAGCGGCTCGCCTCCTCCTGACGGGGGCGCGTGCGTCGTCTCCGGGGCCGCCGGGTCCTACCATCTACCCGTGGGTAACAACGCCGGCGGGCTGTACGCGCTGACCGAGGAGCACGACGCGATCCGGGCCGCGGTCCGGGACATCGCCGAGCGGGAGATCGCCCCGTTCGCCGCCGAGGTGGACGCCGAGTCCCGCTACCCGATCGAGGCCCAGAAGGCGCTGACCGCCGCGGGCTTCCACGCCACCCACATCCCCGAGGAGTACGGCGGCGAGGGCGCGGATCCGATCGCGACCTGCATCGTCATCGAGGAGGTCGCCCGCGTCGACGCGTCGGCCTCGCTGATCCCGGCGGTCAACAAGCTGGGCTCGATGCCGATCATCCTGTCCGCGTCGGAGGAGCTCAAGCAGGCCGTGCTGCCCTCGATCGCGGCCGGTGAGGCGATGATCAGCTACGGCCTGTCGGAGCGGGAGGCCGGCTCGGACGCCGCCGCGATGCGGACCCGTGCCCGCCGCGAGGGCGACTCCTGGGTGCTCAACGGCACCAAGGCGTGGATCACCAACTCCGGGGTCTCCTCCTGGTACACGGTCATGGCCGTCACCGATCCGGAGAAGGGGGCCAACGGCATCTCGGCGTTCGTCGTCCACGAGGACGACCCGGGCTTCGCCGTCGGGCCCAAGGAACGGAAGATGGGCATCAAGGGCTCGCCGACCTGCGAGCTGTACTTCACCGACTGCACCATCCCGGCCGACCGGATCATCGGCGAGCCCGGCACCGGCTTCAAGACCGCGCTGCGGACGCTGGACTTCACCCGCCCGACCATCGGCGCGCAGGCCGTCGGCATCGCCCAGGGCGCCCTGGACGCCGCCGTGGAGTACACCCGCGACCGCAGGCAGTTCGGCCGGGCCGTGGCCGACTTCCAGGGCGTGCAGTTCATGCTCGCCGACATGGCCATGCAGATCGAGGCCGCCCGGCACCTGGTCTACGTCGCCGCCGCCCGCGGCGAGACCGGCGGTCCGGACCTCGGCCGGCTGTGCGCCTCGGCCAAGGCGTTCGCCTCCGACGTCGCCATGCAGGTGACCACCGACGCCGTCCAGCTGTTCGGCGGCGCCGGCTACACCCAGGACTTCCCGGTCGAGCGGATGATGCGCGACGCCAAGATCACCCAGATCTACGAGGGCACCAACCAGATCCAGCGCATGGTGATCGCGCGGAGCCTGCTCAGGTAGGCCGCGGGCGGAGAGCGTCGTCCCGGGGATCGGATCTGCCGTAGCCTCTGCACACCCCCCAGGGGCGCGGGGGCGGTCTCGACGGAGCCGGGGTCGCGGTGGGCACGACGCTCTCCCCGCGGGGTGCGGACGCGGTCGCACGCCCGGAGGCGCGTGAGGAGCCGGTCGCCTCCTTCGACCGCGACTGGTGCATCCGCTCCGTCAGCCCGGCCCTCGCCCGGTTGCTCGGCCGGACCGTGGCGGAGCTGGTGGGCCGCACCATCTGGGTCGCGCTGCCCGAACTGGGCGGCACGATCTTCCACAGCTTCCTGCTCCGGGCCCGCAGCACCGGGACGCCGGTGACCTGGTCGGGCTTCTACCCGCCGGCCGGCCGGTGGCTCGAGGCCACGGCGGTCGTCGAGGACGACCTGCTGCAGGTGACGGCGCGGGTGGTCGCGGGCGGGCGGGCCGGGCACCTCGCCGACGCCGCGGCGGCCCGGCAGCCGGGCGAGGGCGCCGACCGGCTGCGCTTCCTGGCCGAGGTCAGCGAGACCCTGATCGCCACGCTGGACACCGGCGAGGCCGCGACCCGGCTGGCCGAGGTGGCGACGCGGCGGCTGTGCGACTGGGCGTTCGTCGCGCTGCGCGGCGAAGACGGCCGCCTCGGCGAGGACGCCTGGGCACACCGCGACCCGGCCCGGCGCGCCGACCTGCAGACCTACCTCACCGGGCGGCTGCGGGACGCCGGCGACGCCGTCCTGCACAAGGCGCTGCTGTCGGGCGCGCCGGTGCAGATGACGACGATGGACCCCGCGCGGGTGGCCCCGACCCTGCCCACCGAGGAGGTCCGCGCGGCCTGGCGGCGGCTGGGCACCACCTCGTGCCTGATCGTGCCGCTGCGCGCCCGCGGGGAGACCTTCGGCGCGATGGCGCTGCTCAACGCCGGTGACCGGCCGCCGCACAGCGAGATGGAGATCGCCACCGCCGTCGAGGTCGCCCGCCGCGGCGCGCTCGCCCTGGACAACGCCCGTCTCTACGGCCGGCAGCTCACCGTCGCCGTGACCCTGCAGCACAGCCTGCTCACCCCGCCGCCGCGACCGGAGGGTCTGCAGGTCGCCGTGCGGTACCGGCCGGCCGCGGCCCACCAGCAGGTCGGCGGCGACTGGTACGACGCGTTCACCCGGCCCGACGGGGCCACCCTGCTGGTCATCGGCGACGTCGTCGGGCACAACGTCGCCGCCGCGGCGGCGATGGGGCAGATCCGCAGCATGCTCCGGGCCATCGCCTTCGACCGGGCCGAGAGCCCGGCCCGGGTGCTGACCCGGGTCGACGCCGTCCTCGCCGGCCTGCGCGTCGGCACGCTCGCCACCACCCTGGTCGCGCACGTCGAACCGCCGCACCCGGCCGACGGGGCGTGCACGCTGCACTGGTCGTCCGCCGGGCACCTGCCCCCGCTCCTCGCGCACCCGGCCGGCACCGTGGACGTGCTCGACCGCCCGCCCGAGCGCCTCCTCGGCACCGACGCGCCCGGTCCGCACACCGACCACGAGGCGCGGCTGTGCCCCGGTGACACCCTGCTGCTCTACACCGACGGCCTGGTCGAGCACGGCCGCCGGGTCCTCGACGACGGCATCGCCGAGCTCACCGACGTCCTCGGCGGGCTCGCGACGCTGCCGCTGGACCGGCTCTGCGACCGGCTGCTCGACCGCCTCGTCACCGGGGGCACCGACGACGACATCGCGCTGCTCGCCGTCCGGTGCCACCCGAGGGACGGCGGGCCGGCCGGCTGACCCCGGCCCGGCCGCAGGCCACGCGCGGCGGCGACCGGCTCACTCGAGCAGGCGCGAGACCCCCGACAGCCGGGAGTCGCCGGCCATCGCCGACAGCCAGGCCGACCAGCCGGGGCGGGCCCGCATCGCCTCCAGGGCGGCGCGGGCCCCGGCCCGGTCGCCGCGCTGCGAGGCGGCCAGCGCCGCGTAGAGGTCGCGGGACCCCTCGGGGGCGAACAGCGCCAGGTGCTCGTAGTCGCGCTCGTCGTAGGCGCGCTGCAGGTTGCGCAGCATCCGCAGCTGCGCCACCGGGTCGCCGGAGTCGTCGACCCGCAGGTCCATCCGGACGCCGTCGTCCTCGTCGGTGGCGGGGGAGCCGCTGACCACGAGCAGCGCCGCGGACTGCCGGCCGCGCACGTCGCCGCCGGCGTCCTGCCCGGCGGTCAGGGCGGCCAGCAGCCGGTCGGACAGGTCGCCGCGGGCCGCGGTGAACGCCTGCGCCATGGCCGGCAGCACCTCCGGGGAGGCGAGCATGTTGCCCTGGACGCTCATCCCGTCGCCGAGCACGTGCCCGCTGACCGGGAACGAGCCGCGGCCGGTGTCGGCGGCCACCCGGCCGGCGGTGTCGAGGACGGCGATCTGCCGGTCGGCGTCCTCGGCGGAGTGCGCCGCCCGCTTGACCAGGTCGGCGGGGGCGGCGCCGTCCGCCAGGCCGTGCAGCAGCGCCGGCCCCAGCCCGCGTCGGCTGCGGGCCTGGGCCGCCACGACGCCCACGCCCGGGCGGGCGGTCGGGACCGCCCGCCCGACGGCGAGGATGCAGGACGAGACGGCGATGCCCAGGTCCCCGGTGGCCGGGTCCCGAGCGACGACCGAGAAGGTCACCGCACCTCCTCGCCGCCGCCTGCCGCGGTCAGGCGACGGTGGCGGGCAGGGGCATCTCGTGGACGTCGTCGGCGATGGTGAGGGGGGCGCCGGTCTTGGCGGTGACCTCCTCGACGGGTACGCCGGGGGCGGTCTCGCGCAGGGTGAAGCCGGTGGGGGTGATGTCGATGACGGCGAGGTCGGTGATGATCCGGTCCACGCAGGCCCGCCCGGTCAGCGGCAGGGTGCACTCGGCGACGAGTTTGGCCGAGCCGTCGCGGGCGGTGTGCTCCATCATGATGATCACCCGCTTGGCGCCGTGGACGAGGTCCATCGCCCCGCCCATGCCGTTGACCATCTTGCCGGGGATCAGCCAGTTGGCCAGGTCTCCGCGCGGGTTGACCTGCATGGCGCCGAGCACGGCGACATCCAGGTGGGCGCCGCGGATCATGCCGAAGGACAGCGCGGAGTCGAAGAAGGCCGCGCCGGGCAGGATGGTGACGGTCTCCTTGCCGGCGTTGATCAGGTCCGGGTCCTCCTCGCCCTCGAACGGGTAGGGGCCCACGCCCAGGATGCCGTTCTCCGAGTGCAGCACCACGTGCACCCCGGCGGGCACGTGGTTGGGCACCAGGGTGGGCATGCCGATGCCCAGGTTGACGTACTGGCCGTCGGCCAGTTCGGCGGCGACGCGGGCGGCGAGCTGGTCGCGGGTCAGGGCCATGATCAGTTGCCTTCCTGCACGGCCTCGTCACCGGCGGCCGCGGGGGCGGCGGGGGCCGGGCGGGGGCGGGTGGTGAGCTTCTCGATCTTCTTGTCGCCGGGGTCGGCGGCCACGATCCGGTCGACGAACACCCCGGGCAGGTGCACCTGCTCGGGCACGATCTGCCCCGGTTCGACGATCCGCTCCACCTCGGCGATGGTGATCCGGGCGGCCATGCCGGCCAGCGGGTTGAAGTTGGCCGCCGACTCGTGGAACACCAGGTTGCCGTGCCGGTCCCCGAGCGCGGCGCGGACCAGCCCGAAGTCGGCGCGCAGCGCGGTCTCCAGCACGTACTGCACCCCGTCGAACTCGCGGATCTCCTTGGGCGGGGAGGTCTTGACCACCGCGCCTGCGGCGTCGTACAGGACCGGGATGCCGCCGTCGGCGACCATCGTGCCGACCCCGGTGGGGGTGTAGAAGGCCGGGATGCCCACCCCGGCCGCGCGCAGCCGCTCGGCCAGCGTGCCCTGCGGGGTCAGCTCCACCTCCAGCTGCCCGGACAGGTAGCGGCGGGCGACCTCCTTGGAGCCGCCCACGAAGCTGGAGATGGTCTTGCGGATCCGCCCGGCGTACAGCAGCACCCCCAGCGCCGCGTCGTCGACCCCGCAGTTGTTGCTGATCGTGGTCAGGTCCGTGCTGCCCCGCTCCAGGAGCGCGTCGATCAGCGCGTACGGGATCCCGCACAACCCGAACCCGCCCACGGCCAGCACCGCACCGTCCGGGATGTCGGCCACCGCCGCGGCCGCACTCTCCACCACCTTGTCCATGCAGGAACCACCGTCCGTCCGGGCGGCTGGGCGCGACTGCGTCAGGCGGGGCGGCCCAGCTCGCGGATGCCCTCGATCGTGCAGCCGAGCGTAGCCGTGACCCGTTCGGACGCCGCGCGGGCGGCCAGCGTCCCGGGCACGGGCGCGTGGACGAGCACGATCGAGGCGCCGGCGGCCAGCGGGGCCAGCAGCCACGCCACCGGGCCGGCCTCGCCGGCGGTGCGCTCGTCGACGAGCACCCGGTCACCGGCGGTCAGCTCCAGCCGGCCGGCCAGCTCCCGGGCGGCGGCCACCAACCCGCCCAGGGTCAGCTCGAGCCCACCCAGCAGCAGCCCCGGCGCGGCCGGGTCCGGCTGCTGCCACGGGGTGAAGACGTCGCCGTGCGCGCGCACCTCGAGCGCGAAGTCGCGGGCCGGGCCGGCGTACCCGGTCATGCCCAGGCCCAGCGGGTGCAGCGACAGGCCCAGCAGCTCGGGCAGGTCCTGCTCCTCCAGCGGGGCCAGCCGGTCCTGCGCGGCCAGGACGACGTCGGCGCCGTCCAGCCGGCCGTCGTCCTCCGCCGCGGTGTCGAGCACCGTCGCGCCGCAGCTCCACACCGCCAGCAGCACCGCCGCCGTCTGCCAGTGGACCGGCAGCGCGACGGCCACGGTGCTGCCCGCGGTGACGTCGAACTCGTCCTGCAGCAGGTTGGCCGTCTTCGCCACCCAGTTGGCCAGCGTGGCGCCGGACAGCTCCACCCGCTCGCCGGTGGTGTCGTCGTAGTACGTGACGAGGGGCGCCGCGGCGTCGCGGCGGAGCGTGGCGGCGAGGAGCTCGGCGGGGGTGCCGGTCATCAGTTGATGCAGTCGGTGTCGGCCGCGGTGAAGGCGTCCTGGCCCTCCACCGGCTCCTGCGGCGCGGCCGGGTCGACGGCCTGGCCGACGCCGTTGAAGTCCGAGCCCAGGACCAGCTGCACCGTGCCGGGCGTGGCGTCGTCGCCGGCCTCGGTCACCGCGCCGGGGATGGCGGCGGCGAGGGTGGCGGCCAGCGCCTCGTCACCGGCGGCGAACCGGACGACGGTCTGGTCGTAGTCGGTGGAGTCGGCGTTGCCCGTGCTCCCGACGGCGAACCCGGCCGACCCCAGCTGGGTGCTGGCCTTCGCGGCCAGCCCGGAGACGCCCGAGCCGTTGTACACGTCCACCGTGACCTCGGACGGGGCGACCGTCGCCGGGGCCGCCGGAGCCTCCTCGGCGGGGGCCTCGGGCTCGGCCGACAGCTCGCTGAAGAACTGGTGCAGCGTGTCCTCGTCCTCGAGCCGGATGATCGACCGGTCCTGCTCGTCGCGGTCGGTGCCGACGTAGGGGATGGTCTGGAACTCGATGCTGCCGGCGGTGACCGACTGCATCTGGTCGGCCAGCGAGAACAGGTCCAGGGTCTTGTCCACGGTCAGCGACTCCGAGGCCGCCTGGACCAGCTGGCGCTGCTTGCCGAGGTCGAGCAGCACGTCGTCGGAGAGCATCTTGCGCAGCACGCCGGCGATGAACACCTGCTGGCGCACGATCCGGTCGAAGTCGCCGCGGGGCAGCCCGTGGCGCTGGCGGACGAACTTCAGCGCGTCGGCGCCGCTGATCGTCTGGACGCCGGCCGGGAAGACCGCACCCGACCAGCGGGAGTCGTCCACGGCCTCGCAGAGGTTCACCTCGACGCCGCCGACGACCGAGGTCAGGTTGAAGAAGCCGAGCAGGTCCACCTCGGCGTAGTGGTCGATCTGCAGGCCGGTCAGCTGGCTGATGGTCTGCACCAGCAGCTGCGCGCCGGCCGCCTGGCGCTGCTCGAGCGGCTGGTCCTCGGACGTCTCGGCGAATCCGTAGGCGTAGGCCGCGTTGAGCTTGTCCGAGCCGTGGCCGGGGATCTGCACGTAGGAGTCGCGCGGGAAGGAGACGAACGACGCGCGGGAGCCGTCGGCGGGCAGGTGGACCAGGATCATCGTGTCGGTGTTGATCCCGGAGTCGGTGCCGGCGTTGAGCTCGGCCAGCTGGTCCGGGGAGAGGTTGGCCCGGCTGTCGTTGCCCACGAGCAGCAGGTTCATGGCCTCGGGGGCCGTGCCGGTCTCGTCGTTGCCCTCGGTCGGGATCGCGTCGGTCCGGTTCACGGTGGCCTCGGCGACCTGGCCCAGGTACCAGCCCCAGCCGGAGCCGGCGAGCAGAGCCGCGGAGAGGACGCCGGCCACCGCGCGACCGGCGATGGCCCCGCGGCGCGTGCGGCGCGGCCCGGCGGTCCCGTCGGCGGCGCCGCCGGCCGGGCGCGACCCGGCAGCGGAGGAGCCGGTGCGTGAGGAGCCGGGGCGGCCCGCGCGCGGGTCCAGCCGGGCCGGCAGCTGCCGGCCGTCGCCGGACTCGGGGGTTCCGGGCTTCTTCGGGCTCACGTGGGACGTCCTTCCGTCTGCTCTGGTCCGCGCGGGCGGCGGCGCCGACACGCCGCGTCCGGGGGCCTGACCCCCCGCTCGCCGCCGTCGTCCAGCAGCGGGCATGACTCGGAGGCTGTCGGCGATGGTAGGTCGCCGGCGGGGTCCCGCGGGCGACGCGACGGCATGACACGGGGCGCGTGGGACCAACGGTGCAGGGTGGCCAGGCGGGACCGGTCCGTCCCCCTGCCGGCGCCTGACGCGCGGCTACCGTCCACCGGGGCGCGACACGCCTCACCCCTGCGGATGATGACCCGGGGGCACCCCGACGGGAGGATCGAGGCCATGCGCGTGCTCGTCACCGGGGGAGCGGGCTTCATCGGCTCCCACTACGTCCGGACCCTGCTCACGGGCGGCTACCCCGGCCACGAGGACGCCGAGGTGACCGTCTTCGACAAGCTCACCTACGCCGGCAACCTCGCCAACCTCGCCCCGGTGGCCGACAGCCCCCGGTTCCGCTTCGTCCGGGGCGACATCTGCAGCGCCGCCGACCTGGACGCGGCCCTGCCGGGGCACGACGCCGTGGTGAACTTCGCCGCCGAGTCGCACGTGGACCGCTCCATCTCCGGGGCGTCGGAGTTCGTGCTGACCAACGTGGTCGGCGCCCAGCAGGTCTTCGAGGCCGCGCTGCGCCACGGCGTCCGCCGGGTCGTGCACGTCTCGACCGACGAGGTCTACGGCTCCATCGACGAGGGCTCGTGGACCGAGGACCACCTGCTCGAGCCGAACTCGCCGTACTCCGCGGCCAAGGCCGGTGCCGATCTCATCGCCCGCGCCTACGCGAAGACCTACGGGCTCGACATCTCGATCACCCGCTGCAGCAACAACTACGGGCCGTACCACTTCCCGGAGAAGGTCATCCCGTTGTTCGTCACCAACCTGCTCGACGGGCAGAAGGTGCCGCTCTACGGCGAAGGCGCGAACGTCCGCGACTGGCTGTTCGTCGACGACCACTGCCGCGGCATCCAGCTCGTGCTGGAGAAGGGCCGGCCCGGCGAGTTCTACAACATCGGCGGCGGCCGGGAGCTGTCCAACAAGGAGCTCACCGAGAAGCTGCTCGAGGCGACCGGCCGCGACTGGAGCTACGTCGAGAACATCGTCGACCCGCGGGGCGGCGGTCACGACCTGCGCTACTCCGTCGACCACTCGAAGACCGCGGCCCTGGGCTACGCCCCGCGCATGACCTTCGAGGAGGGCCTCGCCCTCACCGTGCAGTGGTACCGCGACAACCGGGCCTGGTGGGAGCCGCTCAAGGCGGCGGCCGCCACCGCCCGGGCATGACCGACGCCGTCACCACCGCCTGGCTGGTCACCGGCGCCCGCGGTCAGCTGGGCGGAGACCTCCTCGCGGTCCTGGCCGGGCGACCGCAGGACGCGGTCACCGCGGTGGGCCGCGCCGAACTCGACCTCACCGACGAGGCGCAGGTGCGGACCGTCGTCCGCACGTGGCTGGCCGGGGCCCGCGCCCGCGGGCAGCGGCCCGTGGTGGTCAACGCCGCCGCCTACACCGCCGTCGACGCCGCCGAGACCGACGAGTCCACCGCCCTGCTGGTCAACGGCCGGGCCCCCGGCTGGCTGGCCGAGGAGCTGGCCGGGCACGGGCGGCTGGTGCACGTCTCCACCGACTACGTCTTCGACGGCACGGCGACCCGGCCGTACCCGGTGGACGCGCCGGTCGCGCCCCGCTCGGCCTACGGGCGCACCAAGGCGGCGGGGGAGCGGGCGGTCGCGGCCGCGGGCGGCGAGGCCGCCGTCGTCCGGACGTCGTGGGTCTACGGCGCGCACGGCACCAACTTCGTCCGCACCATGGCCGGGCGCGCCCTGTCCGGCGCGCCGGTCTCCGTGGTCGACGACCAGGTGGGGTCACCGACCTGGTCGGCCGATCTCGCCGCAGGCCTGGTGGCCCTGGGCGCCCGTCCGGAGCCGGCGCCGCCGGTGCTGCACCGCACCGACGAGGGCGCGGTCAGCTGGTTCGGCCTGGCCCGCGCGGTCTACGAGGAGGTCGGGGCGGACGCCGGACTGGTGAGCCCGACCACGACGGCCGCCTTCCCACGGCCGGCCCCCCGCCCGGCGTACTCGGTGCTCGACGGCTCCGCCTGGCGGGCCGCGGGGCTGCCCGCCCCGCGGCCGTGGCGGACGGCGCTGCACGAGGCGTTGAAGGGCTGGCCCTGGTCCTGAGGGCGTTCGCGGCGTGGTGCTGCTGGGGCCGGTGGGGCGGGACGGGCCGCGCGGGGCGACTTCCCGGCCGGCGCCAGCCTGTCGACTCAAGATCCGCCTGCGAGGTGCCGATCCTCCGGGGGAGAGATCTGTCCTCGATCGGGGGCAGCGACCGCCGCCGCCCCACTGGAGGACCACTTCGTGCGCCGCCTGTTCGCGGGACTGACTGCCTTCCTCGCCTTCTCGGGGACCATCCTCGTGCTGCCCGTCTACGCCGAGTCCACCCCGGAGGCCCAGCCGGTCACCACGTCCGTCGCCGAGGTCCCGCTGGGGTCGGTGGAGCAGCCCGCTCCTGACGCCGAGGTGCAGGAGGGCACGACCGATCCCGTGGCCGGCGTCCCGGTGGCCGCACCGACCCTCACCGTCACGCGCACGGGCGTCGCACCCTTCTCCCTCGTCGGGGTCACCTGGGCCTACGACCCGGAGGTCCGCGACGTCCTCGTCAACGTGCGCGTCCAGGACGCGGCAGGCGCGTGGGGGGAGTGGACCGAGGTCGGGCCGGAGGACGTGGGGGCCGACGCGGGCCAGGACGACGGCGCGGCACAGGACCGGCGGGCCGGCACCGCCCCGCTGTGGACCGGCCCCAGTACGGGCGTCGAGGTCGAGGTCGTGGCCCGGTCGGGCGCGACGCCGACCGACGTCCAGCTCGACCTGGTCGACCCGGGGTCGAGCCCGGCCGACGCCTCCCTGGGGACGCCGGACATCCAGGACACCGCGCAGGCGGCGATGGCCATGCCCGACGTGTACTCGCGTGCGCAGTGGGGGGCGGACGAGGGCATCCGGTCGTGGGACCCCGAGTACGCACCCACGATCAAGGCGGCCACGCTCCACCACACGGCCGACACGAACAACTACACCGCTGACCAGGTGCCGGCGATGATGCGGTCGATCTACCGGTACCACTCGGTCAGCCTCAACTGGGGCGACATCGGCTACAACGTCATCGTCGACAAGTTCGGTCGCCTGTGGGAGGGCCGCGCCGGCGGCCTGGCCAGCACCGTCATCGGCGCGCACGCCGGGGGCTTCAACACCGGCACCTTCGGCGTCTCGATGCTGGGCAACTACGACACGGTCGAGACGCCCCAGCCGATGATCGACGCCGTCGCCGCGATCATCGCCTGGAAGTTCGCGCTCTACGGCATCGATCCCCGCGGGACCACGGTGCTCACCTCCAAGGGCGGCGGGACGGCGAAGTACGCCGCCGGCCAGTCGGTGACGCTGCCGACGATCTTCGGTCACCGCGACGTCGGGAGCACGGCCTGTCCCGGCCGGTACGGGTACGCCCGGCTCGGGGAGATCCGGTCCGCGGTCGCGGCGCAGATGCCCGATCGCGGGGCGGACATGGCCGCCAGCTACGCCGCGGCCGGCGGTGCGGCCTCGCTCGGGAACCCGGTCGGCTCGCTGCAGACGGCGAACGGCGTGTCCTGGCAGGCCTACGACAAGGGCCGCGTGTACTGGAGTCCCACGACCGGGGCGACCGTGGTGAGGAACGGGCCCCTGCTCGACAAGTACCTCTCCTGGGGCGGCCCCGCCGCGCTCGGCGCACCCACGGCGGACCAGGCCGGCACGTGGAACGGCACGGGCAGCTACGTGCCCTTCGCCGGTGCCGGCATCTACTGGTCGGCGGCCACCGGTGCGCACGTCGTGAAGGGCGCGACCTTCGACACCTGGGCCCGGAGCGGCTGGGAGACCGGCGTCCTCGGGTTCCCGACCACCGACGAGACCACCACGCGCGGCGGCACCTACACGCACTTCCAGGGCGGGTCGATCTACTGGTCCCCGGCCACCGGCGCGAACCTCGTGAAGGGCGCGATCTACCAGGCGTGGGCCGCCCGGGGGTACGAGCTCGGAGAGCTCGGCTTCCCGACGCGGAACGAGACCAACGTGCCGGGAGGCACGTACAGCCTCTTCCAGGGCGGGGCCATCTACTGGTCGCCGGCCACGGGTGCCCGCATGGTGAAGGGCGCCATCTACGACGCGTGGGCGCGGTCCGGCTACGAGGGCGGGTCGCTCGGCTTCCCGACCAAGGACGAGACCAACGTCCGGGGCGGCACCTACAGCCTGTTCCAGCGCGGGGCGATCTACTGGTCGCCGGCCACCGGCGCCCACGTCGTGAAGGGCGCGATCTACGAGGCCTGGGCGCGCAACGGCTACGAGACCGGTCCGCTCGGGTTCCCGACCCGGGACGAGGCCAACGTCCGGGGCGGCACGTACAGCCTCTTCCAGGGCGGCGCCATCTACTGGTCGTCGGCCAGCGGTGCGCACATGGTCAAGGGCGCGATCTACGAGGCCTGGGCGCGCAACGGCTACGAGACCGGCTTCCTCGGCTTCCCGACCCGGGACGAGACCAACGTCCGGGGCGGCACCTACAGCCTCTTCCAGGGCGGCGCCGTCTACTGGTCGCCCGCCGGCGGTGCGCACTTCGTCAAGGGCGCCATCTACGACCGGTGGGCCGCCAGCGGCTACGAGACGGGCCCGCTGGGCTTCCCCACCAAGGACGAGACCAACACCACGGGCGGGACCTACAGCACCTTCGCCGGCGGCGGGATCTACTGGTCGCCGAACACCGGCGCACGGGCGGTCACGGGCGCGGCCTACGACCTCTACCTGCGGCTCGGTTCCGAGCGAGGTGCGCTGGGCTTCCCCACGACGGACGCCCAGCCCTACTCCGGCGGTACGCGCCACGACTTCCAGGGCGGCTCCATCTTCGTCGACGCCCGGGGGACCGCCACCGTCTCTGCGCGCTGACCGCCGCACCGTCCGCCGGCCGCCGGTCGGGGCACCCGCCTCGACCGGTGCCGGAGGGCCGTGCGTCCACCGAGAGAGCGAGGAGAACCCATGCGCACCTCCCTCATGCGCCCGCGCGTCCGCCGAGCGGGTGGGATCGCCGTCCTCGGTGCCTGCCTGCTCGCCGTCCTCGTCGTGACGGTGCTGCGCGACCGGGGGGCCGGCGAGACGCCGGTGGCCTTCGGGGATGCGCAGGAGCTGGCCGCGCCGGTCGACGTCGTGATCACCCTCGCCGAGTGGGTGCCGGGCGGCGGCGCCGAGGTCGCGGGCTACGTCAGCGGCGTCGTGGAGTCCGACGGGGAGTGCACCCTCGCCCTGGAACGCGACGGCGTCCGGCTCGAGACGACCCAGGCCGCGACCGCGGACGCCACGACGACGGCGTGCGGCTGGCTCACGATCGACGACCCGCAGGTGACCTCGGGGACATGGACGGCGACTCTCAGCTACCAGTCGTCCACGACCGCGGCCCTCTCCGCAGAGACCCCCCTGGACGTGCCGTGACCCGATCCACCGTGTCCCGCGTCGCCCGCCTCGTCGCGGTGCTCGTCGCCGCGCTCGTCGCCGTCCCGCTGCTGGTCGCCGTGTCGGCACCGGCCGCCTCGGCCGCCGACGCCCGCCAGTTCCAGGCCGGCAACGTCATCTCCGACGCGCTGTTCTTCGACGGCGGCAGCATGGACGCCGGCCAGATCCAGACCTTCCTGGACCAGCGGGGCGCGCAGTGCACCGCAGCCCCCGACGGGACGCCCTGCCTCAAGGACTACCGGCAGGACACCGGGACCCGTGCCGCGGACGCGTACTGCTCGACCTACCAGGGGGCGGCCAACGAGACGGCGGCGCAGATCCTGGCGAAGGCCGGGCGGGCCTGCGGCATCAACCCGCGGGTCCTGCTGGTCATGCTGCAGAAGGAACAGTCGCTGGTCACGATGCGCGGCGGGACGACCCGGCTGCCCGACGGCCGGTACAGCCTCAACCCGCTGCGGTACGAGCAGGCACTGGGCTACGGCTGCCCGGACACCGCGCCCTGCGACCCGGCCTACAAGGGGCTCGCGCTGCAGGTCTACAGCGCCGCCCGCAAGTTCCGCGTCTACGCGGCCAATCCGGACAGCTACAACCACAAGGCCGGCCGCACCCAGGCCGTCCGCTTCCACCCGAACGCGGGCTGCGGCTCCTCGCAGGTCTACATCCAGAACGTGGCCACCGCCGGCCTCTACAACTACACGCCCTACCAGCCCAACCAGGCCGCGCTCGACGCCCAGTACGGCTCGGGCGACGGCTGCTCGGCCTACGGCAACCGGAACTTCTGGCTCTACTACACGGACTGGTTCGGGTCGACGCAGAGTCCCGGCGGCGCGGCGCTCGCCGACAAGTGGGCCTCGCTGGGCGGGGCGACCGGGCTGCTCGGCGACGCGACGTCCGCCGCCACCTGCGGGCTCGCCCGCGGTGGGTGCTACCAGCTGTTCCAGAACGGCGGCCTCTACTGGTCGCCGGCCACCGGAGCGCACTTCGTCAAGGGCGACATCTGGACCCAGTGGGCGCGCACGGGCTACGAGACGGGCTTCATGGGCTACCCGACCAGGGACGAGACCAGCGTCCCCGGCGGTACCTACAGCGTGTTCGAGGGCGGTGCCTTCTACTGGTCGCCCGGCACCGGCACGCACTACGTCAAGGGCGACATCTGGAGCGCGTGGGGCCGGCTGGGCTACGAGGCCGGATCGTTCGGCTTCCCGACGACGGACGAGGTCCACGTGCCCGGTGGCGCGTACACGTCGTTCACCGGGGGCACGATCTACTGGTCGCCGTCCGGTGGCGCGCACCCGGTGACCGGCGCGGTCGCCGAACGGTGGACCGCGCTGGGCGGGTACGGCGGGTTCCTCGGGTTCCCGCACTCCGACCTGCGGTCGACGAGGTCGGGCTCCTACCAGGTCTTCGCCGGCGGTGCCCTCTACCAGTCGCCGTCGACCGGTCTGCGGTTCGTCAAGGGGGCGATCTACAGCGCCTGGGCGCGGACCGGGTACGAGGCGGGGTCCCTGGGCTACCCCGTGTCCGACGAGCAGGTCGTCCCCGGCGGTACGTACAACCTCTTCGAGCGCGGGGGCATCTACTGGTCCCCCTCCACGGGTGCCCGGGTGCTGTCCGGCCCGACGGCCGCGGACTACCACCGGCGTGGCGGCCCCACGAGCCCCCTCGGCTTCCCCGCGACCGACCAGGCGACGACGGCGACGGGCGGCGCGGTGGTCCACCTGCTGGGCGGCTCGCTGTACTGGTCGGAGGCGACCGGGGCGCACGTCGTCTCGGGTCCGACGTACCGGGTCTGGGCGGCCACCGGCTGGGAGAACGGGCCCCTGGGGTACCCGACCGCGGACGCCGCGCCCGTGACCGGGACCGACGGGACGGTCACGACCTTCGAGAACGGCGCCGTCTACTGGTCGGCCACGACCGGGGCGCACGCCGTCTCCGGCGGGATCGACGACGCCTGGCAGCGGTGGGGAGGGGCCGGTGGCGCCCTCGGCCTGCCCGGCACGGACGTCACCCGGCTCGGCCGGGGCCAGGACGGCGGGGTGCAGCACTTCCAGCGCGGGTCGGTGTACACCTCCCGGGAGACGGGAGCGCACGTGGTCAAGGGCGCGATCTACGCGACCTGGGCCGCCACCGGCTGGGAGAACGGCTTCCTCGGGTACCCGGTCACCGACGAGACGCACGTCCCCAACGGTGCCTACAACCGGTTCCAGGGCGGCGCCGTCTACTGGTCGCCGGCCACCGGGGCGCACTCGATCCGGGGCAGGTTCTACGACGCCTGGGCGACCTCCGGGTACGAGACCGGGTCCCTCGGCTTCCCGGCGAGCGAGGAGTACCGGGTGACCGGCGGGACGCGCATGGACTTCGAACGGGGGTCTGTCCTCGTGACCTCCGGTGGACAGGTTGTGGTCTCCGTGAAGTGAGGGACGGGCGGGGCGATGGCGGACGGACGAGGTCGTCCGTCACAACCGCGCCTCCGGGGGTGTCGCGGCGGACGCAGGTAGCGTCGAGTACGTGAGTGCAGCGACCACCGTGCCCGAATCCCCCACCCGGAGGGCCTTGGCAGACCTGACCGGAGGGTGGCGGCAGCGGGAACTGTGGGGTCACCTCGGCTGGCAGGACATCCGGCAGCGCTACCGCCGCTCGCTGCTCGGCCCCATCTGGATCACCATCAGCATGGCGGTCACCGCCGTCGCCCTGGGCATCCTCTACGCGGGTCTGTTCGGCAACCCCCTCGAGGAGCAGCTGCCCTACATCCTGGTCGGGATGATCATCTGGGGCTTCATCGCGGGCTGCGTGAACGAGGGGTCGGAGGTGTTCATCGCCAACGAGGGGCTCATCAAGCACCTGCCCGCACCGATCAGCGTCCACGTCTACCGGCTCGTGTGGCGGCAGTCCCTCTTCTTCGTGCACAACATGCTGGTCTACGTGGTGATGCTGTTCATCTTCCCGCAGCCGCTGAAGTGGACGGCGGTGGCGGTCGTCCCCGCCTTCGGCCTGCTGGTCCTCAACGGCGTGTGGGTCGCGCTGCTCTCGGGCATCGTCAGCACGCGGTTCCGCGACCTGACCCCCATCACGCAGAGCATCGTGCAGCTCATGTTCTTCCTCACGCCGATCGTGTGGATCTACGACGACCTGCTCAACAGTCCCAACCCGGCGATCGCCGAGCGCGCGCGGATCGCCGAGTTCAACCCCTTCCTCCACTTCGTGGAGATCGTCCGTGCGCCCCTGCTGGGGGCCGATCAGCAGGTGCGCCACTGGGTGGTCGTCCTGGCGATCACCGTCGTCGGCTGGGTCCTGACCCTCGTGGTGATGCGCCGGTACCGCGCGCGCGTCGCCTACTGGGTCTGACGCCCACCCGACCAGGCACGAGAGAGGCAACTGACCCGTGGTCAGCATCACGACGCGCGATGCGTCCGTCGACTTCCCCATCTTCGACGCCAAGAGCCGGTCGCTGAAGAAGACCGTGCTCGGTGTGGTGGGCGGCAACATCGCCAGCGACACCAAGGTCCCCGTCATCCAGGCGCTGCGCGACATCACCGTCGACCTCGAGGAGGGGGCCCGCGTGGGCCTCGTCGGGCACAACGGCGCCGGCAAGTCCACCCTGCTGAGGCTGCTCGCCGGCATCTACGAGCCCACCAGGGGCTCGGCCGAGGTGCGGGGCAAGGTGGCGCCGGTCTTCGACCTGGGCGTCGGCATGGACCCGGAGATCTCCGGCTACGAGAACATCCTCATCCGCGGGCTGTTCCTCGGGATGACCCGCAAGCAGATGGAGAAGCGGGTCGACGACATCGCCGAGTTCACCGAACTCGGCGACTTCCTGTCCATGCCGCTGCGCACCTACTCGACCGGCATGCGGGTGCGGCTGGCGCTGGGCGTCGTCACCAGCATCGACCCCGAGATACTGCTCCTCGACGAGGGCATCGGCGCCGTGGACGCGGCGTTCCTCGAGAAGGCCCGGGACCGCCTGAGCGACCTGGTGGACCGCGCCGGCCTGCTGGTGTTCGCGTCGCACTCCGACGAGTTCCTCAAGCGGCTGTGCACCAGCGCGATCTGGATGGAGCACGGCCGGGTCAAGCAGCACGGCTCGCTCACAGACGTCCTGCTCGCCTACAAGGGCCCCGAGGCACTCGTCGAGAAGGGGCACGGCGCGGCGTGACGTCTGCGCCCCCTGGCAGCGGCGACCTGGTCGTCGCCGTCATCGTCACGCACCGGCGCCCGCAGCTGCTGCGGCAGAGCCTCCAGGCGGTGGCCCGGCAGGCCTCCCCGGTCGGGACGGTCGTGGTGGTCGACAACGGCGCCGACGCCGAGACCGAGGCGGTCGTCCGCGCCTGCGACGTCCCGACGGTCTACGTGCCGTCGCACACGAACCTCGGCGGTGCCGGTGGCTTCGCGCTGGGCCTGCTGACCGCCCTCTCCCTCGGCGCCGACTGGGTGTGGTGCGCCGACGACGACGGCCGCCCGGGCGGGGACGACGTCCTCGCGACCCTGCTGGCCGAGGCGCGCCGCCGGGACCTCGCGGAGGTCTCGCCGGCCGTCGTCGACGAGGCCGACCCGGAGCG
The DNA here is from genome assembly GCF_054050215.1 of Geodermatophilus sp. SYSU D01186. NCBI lineage: Bacteria > Bacillati > Actinomycetota > Actinomycetes > Geodermatophilales > Geodermatophilaceae > Geodermatophilus > Geodermatophilus sp. SYSU D01186. The sequence goes on from NZ_JBJGYW010000013.1 coordinate 36,679, forward strand.
GCTGGCCTTCCCGCTGCGCCGCGGTCTGCGCTGGCGCCGCCGCGTGGACGACTTCCGCCCCGGGCAGTTCCTCCCGTCTTACGCGTCGCTGTTCAACGGCGCGCTGTTCCGCGCGGACGCCTTCCGCGCCGTCGGTGTCCCGGACCTGCGGCTGTTCATCCGGGGGGACGAGACCGAGATCCACCGGCGGCTGCGCCGGTCCGGGCTGCGGTTCGGCACCACGCTGCGCGCCACGTACGTCCACCCGCAGGGCGGGGACGAGTTCCTGCCGATCCTCGGCGGGCGGTTGTCCGCGCAGTACCCGGGCGACGCCGCCAAGCGGTACTTCACCTATCGCAACCGTGGCTACCTGATGGCCCAGCCGGGGATGCGCTGGCTGTTCCCGCTGGAGCTGGTGCGGTTCGGCTGGTTCTTCCTCAGCCGGCGCGACGCCCGCGGGCTGCGCGACTGGTTGGCGCTGACCCGCGCCGGTCGGAGGGAGCGCTTCCGGATGCCCGGCACCCGCCCCTGACCGGCGGGGTCACCGCGCGCGGGAGCGCGTGTCCGACTCCCTCCACGACGACGAGAGCCGCCGGCGCGCATGGGCGCCGGCGGCTCTCGTCGTTCGAGCAGCGGGTGTCAGAGGACGGTCCGCGGGAACGCCGGCTTCGGGTCGAAGCGGACGCCCTCGAGGAACTTCTTCGCCAGCCGGCGGCGCAGGCGCCACGGCACCTTGCCGCCCTTGAGGCCCGTGTGCAGCCGCTGGGCGAAGCGCAGGGCGGCGAACGGGTCCTCGTGGTGCCAGCGGTAGGAGGCCTCGTTGCGGACGCCGTACTCGAACTTCCACATGTTCGAGTCGTTCACGTCACCGAAGTTGACCCCGCGGTTGACGCCGAGGTCGTGGGTGACGGTGCTGGACAGGACCTGCACGCCCGGGCCCGCGGCGGTGATGCGGCGGGTGTACTCCTGGTCGTCGAACCAGATGAAGTACTCCGACAGCGGCAGGCCGAACTGCGTGATGGCCCAGCGCGGGAACATGACGGAGACGAACGAGCAGGAGTTGACCAGCACGGTCTGCTGGCCGCGGACGAGCAGCTTGCCCCAGTCCCAGGTGGGCTCCGGGTTGTTCATCTCGCAGATGTCACCGTTGGTCCAGCGCACCACGGAGCAGGCGAACGGCAGCCGCAGCCCCATGTTCTCCTCGGCCGCGGCGTGCCCGTCGAGGAGCGCGCGCAGGGCATCGGTGTCGGCGTAGCAGTCGTCGTCCATGATCCAGACGAAGTCCGCGCCCCGCTCGTAGGCCACCGACATGCCGTGCGCGAAGCCGCCGGCCCCGCCGGTGTTGGTGGTCAGCCGCTCGATGTGCACGGTCGGGCGGCCCTCGTAGGCGGCCAGCACCTCCGCGGTGGAGTCCGTGGACGCGTTGTCCACGATGATCACCTGCTCGGCCGGACGGTCCTGGGCGAGGACCTGCTCGATGACCTTCCCGAGCTTGTCGGCGCGGTTGTAGGTGACGATGACCGCGGCCACGTTCGTCGTGGTCAAGAGGCCCACCTTTCGTAGAGGGACCGGGTCCAGTCCCGGGCGCGGGGGAGCGCGGCGAAGGCATCGACCCGCGCGCGCTGCTCGAGGAGCAGCCGCGTGGCGAGGCCCTCGTCCTCGCAGAGGGAGACCAGCGTGCGCTCGGCGGCACGCAGGAAGGGGACGGTGGCTCGGGGGAGCAGCAGCTCCGGGGTCACGACCGAGGCCTGGGAGCCCACGTCGCTGCTGACCACCAGGACGTCGTGCGCGTCGGCCTCGAACGACGTCAGCGTCACGCCCTCGTTGTCGGAGGTGATGACGAGGACGTCGGCCTCCTGGAGGGTGCCGGAGACCGGACGACCGGGGCCGCGGAGCTCCACGACGTCGGCCAGCCCGAGGCGGGCGTGGTCGCTGCGCACGTCGGAGGCCAGCTCGCCGTCCCCGTGCATGATGAAGCGGACCCGGTCCCCGAGCCGGCTGCGCAGCTGCGCGGCGAGCCGGAGGAACAGGTACGGGCGCTTCTGCTGCGTGAAGCGGCCGACGAAGGCCACCGTGAGCGGGTCGCCCGGCTTGCGGCTGGAGGAGGGCGCGGGCCGGTCGGCCGCGGCGTCGACGGTGAGGTCGGCCAGGGTGGCCAGCGCCACCTTCTCCCGCGGCAGCCCCTGCCGGTCGACCAGGTAGTCGCGCAGCTGCGGGGAGATGACGTGGTGGGCGTCCATCACGTTCGACATCCGCAGGGCGATGTCGACGAAGCCCCCCGTGCGCCACTCGAGGACGTGGAGCGAGTCGACCAGCTCCGTGCCCGGGTACTGGGCGCGGATCCACGGCAGCCGCTGGTAGAGCCAGGTGCAGTGGTGGATGTGCACACCGCGGACGTCGAATCGCTCGAACAGCTGGCTGAGCAGCCGCGACTCCTGCGGGCCCTGCATCGGGTGGGTCAGGGGGATGACGAGGGCGTCGTCGAAGACGGGGCGGGTGATGTCGGGGTGACCCGAGGGGCGGTCGCTCAGCACGATCGGCAGCAGACCGGCCTCGCGCGCCATCCCGATCGTCTCGGCGGCCCACTTCTCGGCGCCGCCGAGCTCCAGCCAGTGCAGGCCGAACAGCACGGCCTTGGTGTGGCCCCGGGACGAGCCGGTGTTGCTGTTGTGCAGCCGGCCGACCCGCGGGATCGGCTGGGACAGCCGCCGGTTCTCCAGCCGGTCGGTGCGCAGCTGACGCAGCGCGTCGAAGGCGACCGGCGCGCGGCGACGGACGGCGTCGCGCGCCGCGAGTACCCGGCCGGCGGGCGGCTCGGTCCGCATGAGCGCCTCGTGCGGACCACCCAGGTCGAGGACGACGTCGACGACCCCGGTGGTGGGCACCGGGTGGCCGGCGGTGTGTGCCTCGATGGTGCCGACGACGGTCCGGTCGTCGGGCCACTCGATCGTCGAGGTGCGGGTGTCGGTCAGCGCGGGGAAGTGGGGGCCGTCGGTCCGGAGGACCGTCGCCCGGATGCGCTCACCGGGCCGCGCGAGGCAGTGGAAGGCCAGGGCGCCGTCGAGCAGTCGCGCCTCGCGAGAGGACAGCCCCGAGAACCAGTCCGGCTCGTGGAGGATCTCGAAGACGCGGTGCGCGCCGGTCTGGTCGTGGGGGTCGGTCACGGGTGGTTCTCCTGGAGCGGTCGGCCGTCGGACGGGCAGGCGGTCGTCGGCAGCACGTCAGTCCTCCAGGCGGCCGTCGAGCGACTGGCCCTGGTCGAAGAACGGACGGATGCGGTTGTCGAACATGGTCAGCGCGGAGCCGATGGCCATGTGCATGTCGAGGTACTTGTACGTACCCAGCCGGCCACCGAAGAGCACCCTCTTCTCGGCGGCCTCCTTGGTCGCCAGCTCCCGGTAGCGCTCCAGCTTGGCGCGGTCCTCGGGGGTGTTGATCGGGTAGTACGGCTCGTCGCCGGTCTGCGCGAACCGCGAGAACTCCCGGACGACGACCGTCTTGTCCTCGGGGTAGTCGCGCTCGGGGTGGAAGTGCCGGAACTCGTGGATCCGGGTGAAGGGCACGTCCTCGTCGGCGTAGTTCATCACCGACGTCCCCTGGAAGTCGCCGATCGGCAGGACCTCGGTCTCGAAGTCCAGCGTCCGCCAGCCCAGCTCACCGGCCTGGTAGTCGAAGTACTTGTCGATCGGGCCGGTGAAGACGGTCGGCACGTCCTTGGGCAGGTCGTCGCGGACGTCGAAGTAGTCGGTCGACAGCCGCACCTCGATGTTCGGGTGGTCGGCCATGCGGGTCAGCCAGGCGGTGTACCCGTCCTTCGGCAGCCCCTCGTAGGTGTCGTTGAAGTACCGGTTGTCGAACGTGTACCGCACGGGCAGCCGGGCGATGACGGCGGCGGGCAGCTCGGTGGGGTCGGTCTGCCACTGCTTCTTCGTGTAGCCGCGGATGAACGCCTCGTAGAGCGGCCGGCCGATCAGGGAGATCGCCTTCTCCTCGAGGTTCTTCGCCTCGGCGGTGTCGAACTCGGCGGCCTGTTCGGCGACCAGCGCGCGCGCCTCCTCGGGGGAGAAGCTCTTGCCGAAGTACTGGCAGATCGTGGCCAGGTTCATCGGCAGGCTGTAGGTCTGGCCCTGGTAGATGCTGAAGACGCGGTGCTGGTAGTTCGTGAACTCGGTGAACTGGTTGACGTACTGCCAGACCCGTTCGTTGGACGTGTGGAACAGGTGGGCGCCGTAGACGTGGACCTCGATACCGGTCTCCGGCTCGGGCGCGGAGTACGCGTTGCCACCGATGTGGTCGCGCCGGTCGATGACGAGGACCTTCTTGTCCAGCTGGGTGGCCACCCGTTCGGCGACGGTCAACCCGAAGAACCCGGAACCGACGACGACGAGGTCAGGACTGGCTGAAGTCACGCCTTGCGACTGTACCGACGCACCGCCGACGCCTCAGGGCACGCGACGGAGATTTGGGACGGGCCCGTCCCTCACGCACCAGGGGTCACAGCGGGTGCACCCCGTCCCGCGGGACGGCTCGTAGTGTCCTCCGCGTGAGCGCGCGCCCTGAGACCGCACCACTGCGCGTGGTGGCGGTGACCTACTCGCCGGGGGAGGCCCTCGAGGGTTTCATCGACTCGCTGGCGCAGGCCACCACCCGCCCCGTCGAGGTCGTCCTCGCCGACAACGGCTCCACCGACGGTGCACCCGAGCGGGCCGCGGCGGCGCACCCGCACGTCCGCCTGCTGCGCACCGGCGGCAACATCGGCTACGGCGCCGCGGTCAACGCCGGCCTGGCCGGGCTGACCGAGGGCCACGCGGTGGTGGCCAACCCCGACGTCCGGTTCGAGCCGGGCTCGGTCGACGAGCTGCTGGCCGTCGCCGCGCGGTGGCCGCGGGCCGCCACGCTCGGCCCCGCGATCCGCACCCCCGAGGGGGAGCTGTACCCGTCGGCCCGCGACCTGCCGCGGCTTTCCACCGGCGCCGGGCACGCGCTGCTGGGGTGGGTCTGGCCGGCCAACCCCTGGACCGCCCGCTACCGGCGCGAGCGCGAGGCGCCGCGCGAGCGGGCGGCCGGCTGGCTGTCGGGGTCGTGCCTGCTGGTCGACGTCGCCGCGTTCTGGTCGGTCGGCGGCTTCGACCCCGGCTACTTCATGTACTTCGAGGACGTCGACCTCGCCGAGCGGCTGACCCGGCGCGGCTGGCTGCACGTCTACGCCCCCTCCGCGGTCGTGACGCACGAGGGCGGGCACGCCACCCGCCGCGAGCCGCACCGCATGCAGCGGGTGCACCACACGAGTGCGCTGCGCTACCTGTCCGGCCAGTACCCGCTGCGGCGGCACGCGCCGCTGCGGCTGGCGCTGCGGGCCGGGCTCGGCGGCCGGATGCTCGTCTCCCACGTCAGCGGCAAGGTCGCCGCCGGCGCCCGTTTCCAGCGGCGCGCCGAGGGCGTGGGCACCCAGGCGCGGGGGACCCGGGCGCTGCCGCGCCGGCGGGGCAGGAGCTGACGGTGCGCCACGCCGTGATCATGGCCGGGGGCTCCGGCACGCGGCTGTGGCCGCTGTCCCGGGCCGGCCGGCCCAAGCAGCTGCTGGACGTCGTGGCCGACGGGGACGGCGCCGCGCACAGCCTGCTGGCCGAGGCGTTCGCCCGGCTCGAGGCGGTGCTGCCCGCCGAGCGCATCTGGGTGTGCACGGCCGCGCGGTACGGCGACCAGGTGCAGGCGGCGCTGCCCCGGCTGCGCCCCGACCGGCTGGTGCTCGAGCCGGTGGCCCGCGACACCGCCAACGCCGTCGGCCTGGCCGCGGCGCTGGTCGCCGACGTCGACCCCGACGCGGAGCTCGCCGTGGTCAGCGCCGACCACGTCATCCGGCCGGTCGAGCGCTTCGCCGCCGCGCTGACCACCGCCTACGGCGCCCTCGCCGCGCGGCCGCGCGCGCTGGTCACCCTGGGCATCCGCCCCACTGCGCCGGCCACCGGGTTCGGCTACGTGCAGCGCGGCCCGGCGACGGAGGTGGCGGGCGTGGCGGAGGCGGCGTCCTTCCGCGAGAAGCCCGACCGCGCCACCGCCGAGGCCTACCTCGCGTCGGGCGAGTACCTGTGGAACTCCGGCATGTTCGTCTGGCGCGCGCGGACGGTGCTCGACGCGCTCGCCGACCACCTCCCCGCGAGCGCCGAGGGGCTGGCCCGGGTGGTCGCCGTCCCGGCCGGGCCGGCGCGGGAGGCCGTCCTGGCCGAGGTGTTCCCGACCCTGCCGAAGATCAGCGTCGACTACGCCGTCCTCGAGCCGGCGGCGACCGAGCCGGGGCGGGTGCTGGTCGCCGACCTCGACGTCGACTGGCTCGACGTCGGCTCGTGGCCGGCGCTGGCCGCCACCCTGGAGACGGCCGGCGGCAACGCCGTCCGCGGGCTGGCGGTGACGCTGGACAGCGCGGGCAACATCGTCTTCAGCGACGACCCGGCGCACCTGGTGGCCCTGGTGGGGGTGCGCGACAGCGTCGTCGTCGCCACCCGGGACGTGACGATGGTCTGCCCGGTCGGCGACGCCGAGCGGGTCAAGCAGCTGCTGGCCGCGGTCGAGGAGCGACACGGGTCACAGTTCAGCTGAGTGCCCCCGCCAGCCTGCCCACAGAAGTCGCTAGCCTCGCCTCCGTGAAGGACTTCGACGTCGCCGCAGTCGTCTCCGGGGGCGCCTCCGGGCTGGGGGAGGCCACCACCCGGGCCCTCGCTGCCCGGGGCGCGGCCGTGACCATCCTCGACATCCAGGAGGACCGCGGGAAGGAGCTGGCCGCCGAGCTCGGCGGGCACACCACCTTCGTCCGCACCGACGTGACCGACCCGGCGTCGGTGGAGGCGGCGGTCGCCGAGGCCACGGGGAAGGACCGGCCGCTGCGGATCGCGGTCAACTGCGCCGGCATCGGGGCGGCGCAGCGCACCGTCGGCAAGGGCAATGTGCCGCACGACTTCGACCCCTTCGTGCGCACCGTGATGGTCAACCTGGTCGGCACGTTCAACGTGCTGCGCCTGGCCGCCGCCGCGATGGCCGCCACCGAGCCGGGGGAGGACGGGGAGCGCGGGGTCGTGGTGAACACCGCCTCGATCGCCGCCTACGACGGGCAGATCGGCCAGATCGCCTACTCGGCGTCCAAGGGCGGCATCGTCGGCATGACGCTGCCGGCGGCGCGCGACCTCTCCGGCGTCGGCGTCCGGGTCTGCACCATCGCCCCGGGCCTGGTCGACACCCCGCTGCTCGGGAGCCTGCCGGAGGAGGCCCGCCAGAGCCTCTCGGCGGGCATACCCTTCCCCAAGCGCCTGGGCCGCCCGTCGGACTTCGCCGAGCTGGCCCTGGACATCGTCGAGCACGGCTACCTGAACGGCGAGGTCATCCGGATGGACGGCGCGCTCCGGATGGCGCCGCGCTGACCCGCCCCGCCGCCCGCGGGCGGCGGGTCCTCTTCCCCAGGAGCACCACCTGAGCACCACCCTCGCGGCGCCGGTCTTCTCCGACGTCTGGCGACCGGACTGGCCGCTGGACCTCCGCCGGACGCTCTTCCCGCACCAGCGCAGCAGCGGTGACCCGACGCTGCGGCACACCGACGGCGCCACCTGGCGCACGGTGAGCACGCCGGACGGGCCGGCCACGGTCCGCATCGTGGCCGCCGCCGGGGAGGTGCGGGTGACCGCGTGGGGTCCCGGGGCCGAACGTGCCGGGGCGGCGGTACCCGGCTGGCTGGGCGCCGAGGACCGGCCCGAGGAGTTCGACCCGGCCGGGCACGCGCTGCTGACCCGGCTGCACCGCAGCACCCCCTGGCTGCGGCTGGGCAGCACCGGCCGCACCTGGGACGCCCTGGTGCCCGCCGTCCTGGAGCAGAAGGTCACCGTCGTCGAGGCACACCGGGTGTGGCGGGCGCTGCTGCGGCTGGCCGGCGAGCCGGCCCCCGGTCCGGCGCCGGAGGGGATGCGGGTCATCCCCTCCCCGCGGCGGGTGCTGGACGTGACCGACTGGGAGTGGCACCGCTGCGGTCTCGACGGGGCCCGCCGGCGCGCCCTGCGGGCCGTCGCGAGCGTCGCCGCCCGCCTGGAGCCGGGGGCGGCGGTCGACTGTGCCGACCTGCAGCGCCGCCTGAGGTCGGTGCCGGGCATCGGCGTCTGGACGGCGGCCGAGGTGGTGCAGCGGGTGTTCGGCTGCCCCGACACGGTCAGCTACGGCGACTACCACCTCAAGAACCACGTGGGCTTCGCGCTGACCGGGGCCGCGCGCACCGACGACGACGCGATGATGGCCCTGCTCGAGCCGTGGCGCGGCCAGCGCCAGCGGGTGGTGCGGCTGCTGCTGGCCGGGGGCGTCGCGCGGGCGCCGCGGTTCGGCCCGCGCAACGCCGCGACCGACCACCGCCGCCGGTGAGCGGCCCCGTCCCGGGTTCCGGCCCCCTGCAGGGTCCCGCGTGAGTGGGGAGCAGGGGGTCCTCCTTCAGACGCGGGGCTCGTCCAGCAGGCGGAGCAGGTAGTCCCCGTAGCCGCTCTTGCCCAGGGGCTCGGCGGCGCGGCGCAGGCCGTCGTCGTCCAGCCAGCCCTGCCGCCAGGCGACCTCCTCGATGCACCCGATCTTGAGCCCCTGCCGCTCCTCGACCACCGACACGAACTCGGTGGCCTGCCGCAGCGAGGTGAAGGTGCCGGTGTCCAGCCACGCGGTGCCGCGGTCGAGCACGGTCACGGTCAGCCGGTCCTGGCGCAGGTAGTGGTCGTTGACCGCGGTGATCTCGAGCTCGCCCCGCGCGCTGGGCGTGATCCCGCGCGCGACGTCGACCACCGAGTTCTCGTAGAAGTAGAGCCCCGGCACCGCGTAGGAGCTCCGCGGCCGGGCCGGCTTCTCCTCGATGGAGAGCACCCGGCCGCCGCCGTCGAACTCCACCACGCCGTAGTCCTGCGGGTTGGCCACGTGGTAGGCGAAGACGTGCCCGCCGTCGGGCTCGGGCAGCCGCCCCAGCGCCGTGCCGAGGCCCGCGCCGTAGAAGATGTTGTCGCCCAGGACCAGCGCCACGGCCGCGTCGCCGATGAAGTCCGCGCCGATGAGGAAGGCCTGCGCCAGCCCTTCCGGGCGCGGCTGGACGGCGTACTCGATCCGCATCCCCAGCCGGTTGCCGTCACCCAGCAGCGCGCGGAACGCCGCCTGGTCGCCCGGGGTGGTGATGACCAGCACCTCGCGGACGCCGGCCATCATCAGCGTGGAGAGCGGGTAGTAGACCATCGGCTTGTCGTAGACCGGCATCAGCTGCTTGCTGACCGCCTGCGTGATGGGGAAGAGGCGGCTGCCGGTGCCCCCGGCCAGGATGATCCCGCGCATGATCGCCGACGCTACCCAGCCGGGGAGGTCAGGGCGCCGGCGAACCGAGCCACAACCTCCCGACGAGTGAGGTGCCCCCGGCCGTCGCCGCCGGCTCCCAGCGCGTCGTCCAGCCCTCCGCGTGCAGCTGCACGATCACCGCGCCCACCAGGGCGCCCAGGTTGAGCGCGTGTGTCGTCGTCGCCCGGTCGGGCAGGTGGACGTCGACCACCCCGTCCTCCTCACCGCCGTAGCGCAGCACGACCGGGAACTCCGGCAGCGCGGCGACCGCGACGCGGAAGGCCCCGGCGACGGCGTCCAGCTCGCCGGGCCGGGGCACGAGGTCGGCCCCGGGTGCGCGGGAGCCCACCAGGTCGCGGCTCCCGTAGGGGAAGAGGTCGCCGGGGCCCAGGCGCACCAGCGGCCGGGTGCCGGCGTCGTCGGCCGGCGGGTCGACGGCCACACCGCGGACGACGGCCACCGGGATCCCGGCCAGCTTGCCCTTCACCAGGTCCGCGGCGGCGGCGAGCTCGTCGACGACGGCGACCTGGGTGGTCTCCAGCCGGTTGCCGTGGGCGTCGACGTCGCCGCGGTGGTCGACCAGCGCGGCGATCCCGGCCGACCCCACCGCGACGTCGGTGAGCCCCTCCCGCCAGGTGCGGCCGAACGTGTCGCTGACGACCACGGCGACGGTGACGCCGAGCAGCTCCGCCAGTCGCGCCCGCAGCGCCCGCGCGGAGGCGTCCGCGTCCTCCGGCAGCAGCACCAGCGCGTCGCCGGGGACGTTGGAGGCGTCGATGCCGGCCGCGGCCACCACCCAGCCCTGGCGGGTCTCCACGATCCGCAGCGGCCCGCGGCGGGCCACCACCCGCACCGTCTCGGCGTCGATGGCCCGCTGGCGGGCGGCCTCCCGGTCGGCGCCCGGCTCGACGCGCACCAGCCGGCCCTCGACCTTGGAGACCACCTTGGAGGTGACGACGACGACGTCGCCGTCGGCCAGCCACGGAGCGGCGCCGGCGATGGCTGCGGCCAGGTCGTCGCCGGGGGAGAACTCCGGCAGCCCGGAGACCGGGTGGACGGAGATCCCGGCAAGAGGCACAGATCCCTCTCGGGCGGCCCCGTCCAGGGCACCGCCGCGAGCGTGCGAGCGGTGGGGAGGACGGGGTCCTTCTTCAGACACCGGCGGCGTCCAGGGCGGCACGCGCCATCGCGGCCGTGGCGGCCGGGTCGCTCATGAGCAGCGGGACGGCGCGGACGTCGACACCGGGGACGTCGGCGGGATCGCCGGTGTGCACCAGCCAGGCGTCCAGCAGCCCGCTGGCCGTGCGGGCGCCGTAGTGCCGGCCGACGCCCTCCGCGCTGACCTCCACGCCGACCACCGGCAGGCAGCGGTCGGCCATCCCGCGGACCACGGCACCGGAGACGATGGGGGAGACCCCGACGACCCGGCCCGGCGTGGCCAGCAGCGCCTCGCGCATCCCCGGCACGCCCAGCACGGTCCCGATGGACACCACCGGGTTGGACGGCGCCAGCAGGACGGCGTCGGCGGCGGCGAACGCCTCGGCGACACCGGGGGCGGGGCGGGCGGTGTCCACGCCGACCTGGACGAAGGCCGACGCCGGCAGCGCCGCGCGGTGGCGGACCCACCACTCCTGGAAGTGGATCGCCTGCTGCCGCCCGCTGTCGGGGTCGGCCACGACGACGTGGGTCTCGACCCGCTGGTCGCTCATCGGCAGCAGGTCGACGCCGGGCTGCCAGCGGTCGCACAGCGCGGCGGTCACCTGGGACAGCGGGTAGCCGGCGTCGAGCATCCGGGTGCGCACGAGGTGGGTGGCGAGGTCGCGGTCGCCGAGGCCGAACCAGGTCGGCTCGGCCCCGTAACCGGCCAGTTCCTCCTTGACCGTCCAGCTCTCGCCGAGCCGCCCCCAGCCGCGGTCGGGGTCGATGCCGCCGCCGAGGGTGTACATGACCGTGTCGAGGTCCGGGCAGATCCGCAGGCCGTGCATCGTGACGTCGTCCCCGGTGTTGACGACGGCGGTCAGCCCGGCCTCGGGGACGGCGGCGCGGAGACCGGCCAGGAATCGGGCTCCGCCGACACCTCCGGCGAGCACGACGATCTGCACGAAAGTCATCGTGCCCCATGGGCAGTTGTCGACTGTTCGGCGGGCGTGTCGGGGGGTGGGACGAGAAGTGACGAACAGGGTGTGACAGGCGGGGCTGGTGTGGCGAGTCGCTTACACCGCGCGAAGTTGACGCCTACGCAACGACACGCGTGTAATTCCCGCGGTGTCAGCAAGTGCCGAGCGGCCCGGGATCGTCCCGGAGGGCGCGCACCGGGGGAGCGAGAGGGGACGCATCGTCATGGCAGAGGTCTCGTGGCTGAGCGACTACGTCAGCGCGTCGGAGCGGAACGCCGACCGCGGCGTCGAGGGTGCCGGGCAGCTCTTCGCCGGCATCTGGAGCGCGGGCCTGGAGGCCGACGCCCAGTCGTGGCAGGAGCGGGCGCTGTGCGCCGAGACCGACCCCGAGGCGTTCTTCCCCGAGAAGGGCGGCTCCACCCGCGAGGCCAAGAAGATCTGCACCGGCTGCGAGGTCAAGGCCGAGTGCCTCGAGTACGCGCTGGCCAACGACGAGCGCTTCGGCATCTGGGGCGGGCTCTCCGAGCGGGAGCGGCGCCGCCTGCGTCGCCGCGCCGTCTGAGGACTCCCCGCCCCGCACACACCGCCGTGTGACACCACCCGTCAGCTGTCCCACAGCCGCCGACGCAGCGCCGTCGGCGGCTGTGGTGCTATTCGGGGTGTGACGACGTGGGGGCCGCTGACCCGGCTGGCGACCGGCCGGGCCGAGGTGGTCCGTGAGCTCCGCGCCGCCGTCCCCCTCCAGGCGGCCGTCCGCGCCCCGGTCACCGCCCGGAGCCCCTGGCTCACCACCGTGCTCAACGTCGCCGCCACCCGCCGCCGGCCGGGCACCCGGCCGGTCGCGGTCGTCGTCGACCGCGACCCCGACCGGGTGGGCGGCCTCGCCGCGCTGGCCGCGCTCGTCGTCGACGGCCGCGGCCCGACGGTCGGCGTCACCCTCCTCGGGGACGACGCCCCGGTCCCCCCGGGTGCGGCATCCGCCCGCCTGCCGGTGCGGGACGACGCCGCGGCCGCGCGGCTGGCCGCCGGCGTGCTGGACCTCCTCGCCCGGGTGCGCCGGCCGTGGACGCTGCGCCTGACCGGGCTGCCGCTGGGGGACCCCACGCTGCGCGAGCTCGGCCGGCTGCGGCCGGAGGCGGCCTTCTCCACCGCGCGCAGCGCCCGCCTGGTCGACGCGCTCGACGAGACCGGGCCGGTGCACCGCACCCGCGACCCCCGCGAGCTGGACCGGTGGCTGCCGCAGCTGCTGGCCCGCGAGCCCGACCCCCGGACCCGCCTGCTGCTGCGGGCCGCCACCCGCCTGCACGCCGCGATCGACCAGGTGGAGCTGGCCGTGCTGGCCGACGGGGAGCGGCTGCGGGCCGGGCTGCTGACCCTCGTCGACGGCGCCGACCGCCGGCCCTGGTGGGGTTCCTCCGACGTGGGCGGCCTGCGCCGCGAGATGGGTGCGCCGGTCGTCTCCCTGACGCTGTCCGGCGGGCCGCTCAGCCGGCGTACCGGATCACGTTGAACCCCCCGCGCGTCGTCGACGTCCGGTCGGTGCCGAGGAACAGCGTCGCCTCGGCCACCGCGCCGCCGTCGTGCACCGGACCGGCCGGCGAGATGGTGACCGTGAGCTCGTACACCCGCCCGGTGTAGGCGGGGGCGGTGGCGATCGGCCGGGTGTAGGTGGGGAAGCGGCCGGTCAGCCGGACGTCGTCGCCGTCCCGCGTGACCTCCAGAGCGGGGGAGGGCAGGTCGGCGTACTCGGTCGTCGACCGCACGCAGCCGGCCGCCTCCGGGTCGGCCGGCGGCTCGTCGGCCACGCAGTTCCAGGTCGGCAGGGACAGGTGCGCCAGCGCCGCGCCGTCCTCCCCGGCCGGGTCGCCGGTCGCGGTCACGCTGACCACGGGCTCGGCGACGGTGATGCCCACCGCGTGCCGCTCGACGACGATCCCCCCGAAGCCGAGCGTGGCGGTGACGCCGTCCTCGCCGAGCGGCACCGAGCGGTCGGCCAGCGCGCCGGCGCCGCTCTCACCCGGCAGCGGGTCGGCCGGCACGCCGGGCAGCTCCGGGACCGGGGCGGCCGTGGGCGTCCCGGTGGTCGGCGTCGCGGCCGGAGGCGGAGCCGGCTGCTCCGCCGCGGCCGGGAGGTCGTCGTCCCGCGTGCCGGCGGCGACGACGGCCAGGGCGCCGACGAGCAGGAAGGCGACCGCGGCCATCCCGGCCACCGCGCGGCCGGCACCCGGCCCGGCGTCCGCGTCCGCGGCCTCCTCCCTGGCGGGCGCGGGGTGGGCGGGCGGTTCGGGAGCGGGCGTCGCCGGCGTGCCGGGCGGCGCGTCGAGGAACCCGGGCAGGTCGTCGTGCGGGAAGCGCGCCGCCGGCGGGGGCGCGGCGGGCTCCCGCCGGACGGCGCCGGCACCACCCCGGCGGCCGGTCAGCAGGACCACGGCGACCACCGCCAGCGCGAGCAGCGCCGCGCCCAGCACGATCCAGGGCACGGCGGCCGGCGCGGAGGAGTCCATCCCGGCAAGCATCCCAGGGACGCCGGCGACGTCCGGCCGGACTGCGTGCGGGGTCGGTGGCGGGCTGGGAGGCTCCTGGGGTGACCAGCAACGGGGGAGTGGCAGAGGGTGCGGCGCGGGAACGGGTGGGCGCGCTGCTGACCGAGCTCGGCGTCGAGCAGCCGCTCACCGGGGTCACCGATCTGTCCGCGTCGCTGGGCGTGGTCCAGGGCGTCCTCGCCGACCGGGTGGTCGACCTCGCGGTCACCGAGAGCGGACGACGGCGGTTGCGGGCGGAGCTGCGGGGCCGGCGCTGGGCGGAGGAGCGGCAGATCGGCGTCCCGGAGGTGCTGGCCGCCGCCGACGACGGGCGGTGGCTGCTGTCCCGCCGCGTGCACCCCGTGCCCGGCGGCGGGCCCCGCTGGACGGAGGCCGCCGTGGATGCCGCCATGCGCATCGCGCCGCTGCCCGCGCCCCCGGGCAGTCCCTGGCACCCGCCTGCCCCGCCGACCCTGCGCCGGGCCCGCGCCTCGGTCGGCTCCACCGGGCGGCTGGTGCGCGGGGGCGTCCGGCTGGGCGAGCTCCGGGCGGTCCGGGCGGCGGCCGCCCAGCTGCCCCTGTCGGAGGTGACCCACGGGGACCTCCGCGCCGCCAACGCCGTCCTCGACGACGCCGGCCGCATGGTGGTGCTGGAGTGGACCGGCGTCCGCTCGGGGCCGCGGCACCGCGACCTGCTGACCCTGTGGGCCAGCACGCCGGACGAGGAGGACCGCGCCGGGATCGCCCGGGTCGTGCTCGACCGCACGGCCGGCTGGGAGGAGCCCGACGTCGGCCTGCTCTGGCACGCCGTCGCCCTCGAGCAGCTCGCCGACCGGCTCACCCGCGCCGACCGCGGCGACGGCCTGGACCTCGCCTTCTGCCGGGCGCGGCTGGTCGACGCGCGCGGCATCGCGGCGGAGCTGGGCAGTCCCGTGGTGACGTGAGGGAACGGCCCCCTGCAGGGGCCCGTCGCCGGCCCCGTCCCGAGGCTCGCCCCGAGCCCGCGAGGGGTGAGGAGGACGGGGTCCTTCTTCAGCTCGTGGGGTCGATCTCCTCCGGGTCGCGCCCCAGCAGCACCGCCACCTGGTCCACGACGACGTCGCGCACGAGGTCGGCGAGGTCGTCGCGGTCGTGTGCGCGCAGCTCCAGCGGCCGCCGGTAGACGACGATTCGTGGCGGCACCTCGCGGCCTCCCTCCCGGTGGGCCGGCAGCACGCGGGCCAGCGGGACGCTGCCGTCCTCCAGGACGTCGGCGTCGAGCACCACCTCGTCGGGGCTGGTGTGCTCCACCCACGGGACGTCCTCGACGGCGAACTCGACGCCGGCCAGTTCCTTCTCCCACCGCCGCTCGAGGTCCTCGACCGCGTCGAGCACGAGGTCGTCGAACTGCTCGCCGCGGCTGCGGGCCAACGGCACCCCGTCGGGGACCAGCCGCCCGCGCAGCCCGCGGCCGTGCCGGTCGCGGCGGGAACGGGCGGGTCGGCTCATGGCGAGTGCGAGCGTACGGCCGGGGTGCCCCGCGCCGCCGATCGCGCCCGTGCGGACCCGCCGCGGCGTCCTGGAGGGGTCCACGGGACCGTCGTGGAGGATGGGACTGCTGCTGTCGTCACGGGCGCAATTCGCGGTGTGCCTGATGCCAACGACCCGGGTACGCGTCTACTGTGCGGTGCGTGAGGAACCGGTGGTGAGGCAGTCACGTCGCTGCTCGCGCAGCGGCTGCGCGCAACCGGCGGCAGCGACTCTGACCTACGTGTACGCGGAGTCGACCGCTGTCGTCGGCCCGTTGGCGACGTTCTCGGAGCCACACAGCTACGACCTCTGCGAGTTCCACGCCGAGCGGCTGACCGTCCCGCGCGGCTGGGAGGTCGTCCGGCACGAGATCGACGTCGAGGACTCCGGCCCGACCGGCGACGACCTTCTCGCCCTGGCCGACGCCGTCCGCGAGGCGGCCCGGCCCGAGCCACCGCGCAACCCCGCCGACGACGGCAGCGGCACCCGCCGCGGCCACCTGCGGGTCCTCCCCGACATCACCTGAAGCCCTCCCCGGCCCCGTCCAGAGGCTCACGCCGAGCCTGCGAGGCGTGAGGAGGACGGGGTCCTTATAGTGTCCCGGTCGTGCGCGACCTCTCCTCGATCATCAAGGCCTACGACGTCCGGGGCCTGGTCCCCGGGGAGTGGGACGAGACCGTCGCCCGCCGCATCGGCGCCGCGTTCGCCGAGCTCATGGCGCAGGAGAGCGGCGCGACCGCTGTCGTCACCGCCCACGACATGCGCGACTCCTCGGTGCCCCTGTCGCGGGCCTTCGCCGAGGGCGTGCTCAGCCGCGGTGTCGACGTCGTCGAGGCCGGGTTGGGCTCCACCGACCTGCTGTACTTCGCCTCCGGCTCCCTCGGCGTCCCGGGGGCGATGTTCACCGCCAGCCACAACCCGGCGCAGTACAACGGCATCAAGCTCTGCCGGGCCGGCGCCGCGCCCGTGGGGCAGGACTCGGGGCTGGCCACGATCCGGGAGTGGGCCGAGCGGGACGCCTACGACCGCGTCCCGGAGCGGACCGCCGCCATCGCCCAGCGCGACCTGCTCGCCGGGTACGCCGCCCACCTGCGCACGCTGGTCGACCTCACGCAGATCCGGCCGCTGCGCGTCGTCGTCGACGCCGGCAACGGCATGGGCGGCCACACGGTGCCCGTCGTCCTGGCCGACCTGCCGCTGACCGTGCTGCCGATGTACTTCGAGCTCGACGGCAGCTTTCCCAACCACGAGGCCAACCCGCTGGACCCGGCCAACCTCGTCGACCTGCAGGCCGAGGTGCGCCGCACCGGCGCCGACCTCGGGCTCGCCTTCGACGGCGACGCCGACCGGGTGTTCGTGATCGACGAGCGCGGCGAGCCGGTGAGCCCCTCGGCGATCACGGCGCTGGTCGCGGTGCGCGAGCTGGCCAAGGGGCACGGGACGACGATCATCCACAACCTGATCACCTCGCGGGCGGTGCCGGAGATCGTGCGCGAGCACGGTGGCGAGCCGGTGCGCACCCGCGTCGGGCACTCGTTCATCAAGGCCGAGATGGCCCGCACGGACGCCGTCTTCGGTGGCGAGCACTCCG
Source organism: Geodermatophilus sp. SYSU D01186 (assembly GCF_054050215.1). Classification (NCBI taxonomy): domain Bacteria; kingdom Bacillati; phylum Actinomycetota; class Actinomycetes; order Geodermatophilales; family Geodermatophilaceae; genus Geodermatophilus; species Geodermatophilus sp. SYSU D01186. The sequence goes on from NZ_JBJGYW010000013.1 coordinate 53,730, forward strand.
CGCACTACTACTTCCGTGATTTCTGGCGGGCCGACACGGGCATGCTCGCGGCCATGCACGTGCTGGCCGCGCTGGGGGAGCAGAGCCGGCCGCTGTCGGAGCTGACCGCGGGCTACAGCCGCTACGCCGCGTCGGGCGAGGTCAACTCCACCGTCGCCGACGCGGCGGGCAGCGCGAGGGCGGTCCGCGAGGCCTTCGAGGGCGAGGACGGCGCGACCGTCGACGACCTCGACGGGCTGACCGTCACCCTGGCCGACGGCTCGTGGTTCAACCTGCGGGCGAGCAACACCGAACCCCTGCTGCGGCTCAACGTCGAGGCGCCCGACGCGGCGCGGATGACCGAGCTCCGAGACCGAGTGCTGGAGATGGTGCGCGCATGACCACACCCCACGACGACGTTCCGCTGGCGCTCCACGTCGACGCGGAGGGCCCGGCGTGACGTCCCCGACCGGCCCGCTGGGTCTCGACCCCGCCCTGCTGGAGATCCTCGCCTGCCCCGACACCCACCACAGCCCGCTGACGGTGGACGAGGCGGCCGGTGAGCTGCTGTGCACGACGTGCGACCGGGCCTTCCCCGTCCGCGACGGCATCCCGGTGCTGCTGCTCGACGAGGCCCGGCACCGCGGGGAGCGCCCGGCGTGATCTCGCCGGAGCTCGCCGAGGAGGTCTTCGACGACCTCGACGTGCTGCGCGCCCGCGACCCGCGGGGCCTGCTGCCGGCCGTGGCGGGGGCCGGGGCGCAGGTCCGGGAGACCGCCCGGCTGACCGAGGAGGCCGGCCTGGAGCGGGTCACCGCCGGGGGGCGCCCCCGCGGCCTGGTGATCGTCGCCCGGCGCGAGGGCGCGGTCGCCGCGTCGGTGCTGCGCGCACTCCTCGGTCCGGCCAGCCCGGTCACCGTGGACGTCGTCCCCGGGCCGGACCTGCCGGTGTGGACCGGCCCCAGCGACATCGCCGTCGTCGCCACCCGCACCGGAGCCGGCCGGTACGCGGTGACCCCGGCCTACGAGGCCGCGCGCCGCGGGGTGACCCTGCTGGGCATCGGCGCCGACGACGCCCCGCTGCGCGCGGCCTGCTCGACCGCCCGCGCGCCCTACGTGCCGCTCCCGCGGTCCCGGGTGCGGCACACCACGCTGTGGTCGCTGCTCACGCCGCTGCTCAAGCTGGCGGTCGACCTGGAGCTGCTGTCGCCCGGGTTGGCCGACCTCGAGTCGATCGCGGCGACCCTCGACGAGGTGGCCGGCGAGTGCGGGCCGGCGCAGGAGTCCTTCGTCAACCCGGCGAAGACCCTGGCCCTGGAGCTGCTCGACGCGCTCCCGGTGATCGCCGCCGAGGGGCCGCTGGCCGGCACCGCCGCCATCCGGATCGCCGACCAGCTGGCCACCCTCGCCGGCCTGCCGGCGACCACCTTCCGCATGCCCGACCAGCGGGTGGCCGCGTGCTCGGTGCTCCGCGGCCCGCTGGCACCGGAGGCCGGCGCCGACGACTTCTTCCGCGACCGCGCCGAGGACACCGGCCGCCGGCTGCGGCTGCTGACCATCCGCGACACCGACGCCGGGGAGCACGACGGCGCGGGTGAGCGTGAGCCCCGGTCGGCGCGGGAGGCGCTGCAGGAGGCGCTGCGCACCGCGGCGACGTCCAACGTGCCCGTGAGTGGACTGGCCGAGCACGGGGAACCGGAGCGGTACGGCCGGCTACCCCGGCTGGCGCGGCAGCTGGCCGTGGCCGACTTCACCGCCGTCTACCTGGCGCTGGCACTGGACACCGAGAGGGGAGCGGCCTCGTGAACTCCCCGGTTCCCGGCGTCCCCGTCGACGAGCGCGCCCCCACCCGGGCGTGAGATCCCCATGACCGAGACAGCACGCCGGTGCTGACCGACCGGAAGGACCTCCCGTGGCGGGTGGACTCGTAGCCCTGTTCGACGACGTCGCGACGCTGGCGCGCGCCGCCGCGGCATCCGTCGACGACATCGGTGCCGCTGCCGGCAAGGCCAGCGCGAAGGCCGCCGGCGTCGTGGTCGACGACACCGCGGTCACCCCTCAGTACGTGCACGGCCTGGCCGCCGAGCGCGAGATCCCGATCATCAAGCGCATCGCCATGGGGTCGCTGCGCAACAAGCTGCTCATCCTGCTGCCCGCGGTGCTGCTGCTCAGCCAGTTCCTCCCGTGGCTGCTCACGCCGATCCTCATGGTCGGCGGCGCCTACCTGTCCTACGAGGGCGCGGAGAAGGTCTGGCACAAGCTGCGCGGCCACGGCGACGCCCACGGTGCGGAGGAGGCGGGGCCGCCGGACGAGGACACCATCGTGTCCGGGGCCGTGCGGACCGACTTCATCCTGTCCGCGGAGATCATGGTGATCTCGCTGAACGAGGTGGTCGACGAGGGCTTCTGGGCCCGGGCGGTCATCCTCGCGGTCGTCGCGATCGGCATCACGCTCCTCGTGTACGGCGTCGTCGGCCTCATCGTGAAGATGGACGACGTCGGCCTGAACCTGTCGCAGCGCTCCTCGAAGGCGGTGTCCCGGCTGGGCCACGGCATGGTGAAGGCGATGCCGAAGCTGCTCGCCGTCATCACCGTGGTCGGCACGGCCGCGATGCTGTGGGTCGGCGGGCACATCCTGCTGGTCGGCACCGACGAGCTGGGGCTGCACCTCCTCTACGGGACGGTGCACCACTGGGAGGAGGCGGTCCACGAGGCCGCCGGCGCTGTCGGGGGCGTCCTCGGCTGGCTGGTCAACACGCTCGCCAGCGCCCTCTTCGGCCTCCTCGTCGGTGGTCTGATCGTGGCGGTCATGAGCCTGTTCCACCGGCGCAAGGCCGGGGCGGCCCACTGAGCCCGCCAGGGGAGTGATCCAGGTCGCACCCCGCCCGGGTGGCAGCCGGAGCAGAGTGGGGGCATGAGCCGCACGCACCTCTCGCCGGAGCGGCGGCGCGCCGACCGGGCGCTGCTGGCCGACGAGGTGGTGGACGTGCTCGTCGTCGGCGGGGGCGTGACCGGGGCCGGCGCCGCCCTGGACGCCGCCAGCCGGGGGCTGTCGGTCGGGCTGCTGGAGGCGCGGGACTGGGCGGCGGGCACCTCCAGCCGCTCCAGCAAGCTCGTCCACGGCGGCCTGCGCTACCTCGAGCAGCTGGCCTTCCCGCTGGTGCGCGAGGCGCTGCACGAGCGCACCCGGCTGGTGCAGACGATCGCCCCGCACCTGGTCCGGCCGCTGCCGTTCCTGCTCCCGCTCACCGCTCCGGCCTGGCAGCGCGCCTACTACGGGGCGGGCGTGGCGCTGTACGACGTCCTCAGCAGCGCACTGGACGCCGAGCGTGTCGTCCCGGTCCACCGGCACCTGTCCCGCCGGGCGACCCTGGCCGCCTTCCCGGCGCTGCGCCCCGACGCGGTGGTCGGCGCCATCCGCTACTGGGACGCCCAGGTGGACGACGCCCGGCACACCCTCGCCGTCGTGCGGACGGCGGCCGGCTACGGCGCCCGCGTGCTCTCCAGTGCCCGCGTGACCGGGCTGCTGCGGGACGGCGAGGGCAGCAGTGCCCCGGTGGTCGGCGTGCGGGTGTCCGACCTGACCGACGGGTCGTCGTTCCCGGTGCGGGCGCGCAGCGTCGTGGCCGCCACCGGCGTCTGGAGCGACGACGTCGGCGCGATGCTCGGCACCACCGCGCCCAGCCTGCGGGTCCGAGCCTCCAAGGGCGTGCACCTGGTCGTGCCCCGGTCGGCGATCGACGTCGGGGACGTCCCGGACGGCGAGCGGACCGGGCTGATCCTGCGGACGCCGACGAGCGTGCTGTTCGTGATCCCGTGGGGTGAGCAGTGGATCATCGGCACCACCGACACCCCGTGGAAGCTCGACCGCGACCACCCGGCGGCCAGCAGCGCCGACATCGCCTACCTGCTCGACCAGGTCAACCGGGTGCTGGCCAAGCCGGTCACCGTCGACCAGGTCGTCGGGGTCTACGCCGGGCTGCGGCCGCTGCTGGCGGGGGAGGCCGACCAGACCAGCCGGCTGTCCCGCGAGCACGCCGTCGTCACGCCCGTCCCCGGGCTGGTGCTGGTCGCCGGTGGCAAGTACACGACCTACCGGGTGATGGCGGCCGACGCCGTCGACGCCGCCACCGCCGGGCTGCCCGGCGTCCCCCCGTCGCGGACCGCGCACCTGCCACTGGTGGGCGCGCACGGCTGGGACGCCGTCCGGCACCGCGCCGCGGAGCTGGCCGCCGCGTCCGGCCTGCCCGAGGACGCCGTCGACCGGCTGCTGCACCGCCACGGCGACCAGGTGACCGAGGTGCTGGACCTGGTCCGCGCCGACCCGGCGCTGGGACTTCCCCTGCCCGGGGCGCCCGCGCACCTGGCCGCCGAGGTCGTGCACGCGGTCACCGCCGAGGGGGCGCTGCACCTGGACGACGTCCTCACCCGGCGCACGCGGGTGTCGATCACCACGCCGCACCGCGGCACCGAGTCCGCGCCGGCGGTGGCGGAGCTGATGGCCGGGCCGCTGGGGTGGGACGCCGAGCGCGTAGCGCGCGAGGTCGCGCACTACGCAGCGCGGGTGGAGGCCGAGCGGGAGTCGCAGCGGATGCCCGACGACCGCACCGCGGACGCCGCGCGGCTGGGCGCACCGGACGTGCGGTCCGCCGTCTGAGACAGCTGTTCCCCGAGGGGCACCGCAGGGAGCGCTGCGAGCGAGGAGCGGACCGGGGCCTGCGGGGGACGGACCGGTGGCGGCCGACCGACTCACCCCGACGGGGCAGGCGGAGGGGGGTGCACTCCATCCGGTACGTGGGCGTTCCGACATCCCTGCTGTGCTCGAGTCGCCAGTAGCCTCCTCCGTGATGTGGCAGCTCACCAGTGCGGTCCGCTTCTACCCGTGGGGCAGCCGGACCGTCATCCCGGAGCTCCTCGGGGAGCCCACCCCCGCGCAGCTGCCGCACGCCGAGCTCTGGATGGGCGCGCACCCCGACCAGCCGAGCGTGCTGGCCGACGGCCGGCCGCTGGACCGGGCCATCGCCGAGGAGCCGGAGCGGCTGCTCGGTGCGCCCGTGGTCGAGCGGTTCGGGCCGCGCCTGCCCTTCCTCATGAAGGTGCTCGCCGCCGACGCGCCGCTGTCGCTGCAGGCGCACCCCACCATGGAGCAGGCCGCGGCGGGGTTCGCCGCCGAGGAGGCCGCCGGGGTGCCGCACGACGACCCCACGCGGACGTTCAAGGACCCGTGGCACAAGCCCGAGCTGCTGCTGGCCCTGACCACCTTCGAGGCCCTGTGCGGCTTCCGGCCGGTCGAGGAGTCGCTGCACTGCCTGGCCAAGCTCCAGCTGCCGGAGCTCAAGCCGACGATCGCCGCGCTGGCCCGCGGCGGGCTGCGCGGGGCCATCCCGCAGCTGCTGGCGCTGTCCGGCCGGCGCCGGACCTCGCTCGTCCAGGCCGTCGCCGAGGCCGCGGCCCGCTTCGTGGCCGCGCACGACCCGGAGTTCATCAACACCTACCGCTGGGCCGCGACGCTGGCCGAGGCCTACCCGGGTGACCCGGGAGTCGTCATCTCGCTGATGTGCAACCACCTCAAGCTGGCGCCGGGGGAGGCGGTCTTCCTGCCTGCCGGCAACCTGCACGCCTACCTCAGCGGGGCCGGCGTGGAGGTCATGGCCAGCTCCGACAACGTCCTGCGCGGCGGCCTGACCGCCAAGCACGTGGACCTGGCGGCGCTGATCGAGGTGCTCGACTTCAGCGACGGGCGCGTGCCGGTCATCCACCCCGTCCTCGGTCCGGGTGGACTGCGCTACCCGGTGCCCGTGCAGGACTTCGACCTCACCCACGTCCAGCTCGACGAGCAGGCCGGCGTCCTCACCACCCGCGGGCCGCAGGTGCTGCTGTGCACCGACGGGCGCGCCGTCCTGGCCGCGGCCGACGGCGAGCTGGTGCTGGATAAGGGGCAGTCGGCGTTCGTCCCCGCCGGTGAGCCGGTCACCGCCCGCGGGCCGGCCGTCCTGTACCGCACCACCACCCAGCTGCGCTGACCCCGCGGCGCCGGAGACCGCCGCGCAGCAGTCGCCTGCGCACCGGCTCCCGTTCCGGGAGGATGGCGGGCATGTTGCTGTCCGTCGTCGTGCCGTGCCACAACGAGGAGCGCGTGCTCCCGGAACTGGTGGACCAGGTCCGCGCGGCGGTGCAGCCGACCGGCGTCGAGCTGGAGATCGTGCTCGTGGACGACGGCAGCCGGGACCGCACCGTCGAGGTGCTCCGGCAGCTCAGCGTCGCGGACCCCCGGGTGCGGTACGTCTCGCTGAGCCGGAACTTCGGCAAGGAGTCGGCGATGCTCGCCGGCCTGGCCTACGCCCGCGGCGACGCGGTCGTGATCATGGACGCCGACCTGCAGCACCCCCCGCGACTGATCGTGGACATGCTCGAGCTGCACCACCAGGGCCACGACCAGGTGGTGGCCCGCCGGACCCGGGACGGCGACGCGCTCGGCCGCACCCTGCTCTCGCGGACGTACTACCGGCTGGTGAACGCCCTCGTCGAGGTGCGCATCGAGGACGGCGTCGGGGACTTCCGGCTGCTCAGTCGCCGCGCGGTGGACGCGCTGCTGCAACTGGGCGAGTACAACCGCTTCTCCAAGGGCCTGTTCGCCTGGATCGGGTTCCCGACCGCCACGATCGACTACCGCAACGAGTCCCGGTACGGCGGCGACGCCAGCCGCTGGACGCTGCGCCGGCTGCTCAACTACGGCATCGATGGGGTGATGTCGTTCAACAACGCCCCGCTGCGGCTGGCGATCTACGTGGGTCTCGTCGTCACCGCGCTGGCGTTCGGCTACACCGCGTTCCTCGTGGTCGCGGCCATCGTCGACGGCGTCACCGTGCCCGGGTACATCACCCTGGTGGCCGCGGTCATCGGCCTCGGTGGGCTGCAACTGCTCTTCCTCGGGGTGATCGGGGAGTACGTCGGCCGCATCTACTACGAGTCCAAGCAGCGGCCGCACTTCCTCGTCGCCGAGTCCAGCGACGACCACGCGCCGACGGTCACCCCGCGGCGGACCCGGGCACCGGCGCGCAGCACGGTCGTGGTCGGGAACTACGTCGCCACGGACGGCGTCAACGAGGCCGTCCCCGTCCACCCCGGCCCCGTGCGGGCCCCCGGCGCGCAGGCCCCGCAGACGGCGGAGACCGGATCCGCGCACGTCACGCGGCGGATCCCGCGGGGGAGCGGCACGCGGGCCGCGGCGTCGCGTCCGGCCGGCGACGCGGGGACGAGCCCCGTCCCGGGCGACGCCGCACCGTGGCCGTGATCCCGGCCCGGCTGCGTCCCGTCGCCCGGTTCGCCGTCGTCGGCGTCGTCAACACCGGGGTCTACTACGGCAGCTACCTCCTGCTGCGCACCGTCGTGCACTACCTGGCGGCGCACCTGTGCGCGATCGCGGTGGCGATGGTCGTGTCGTTCTTCCTCAACTGCTACTGGACCTTCCACACCCGGCCGACCTGGCGGAAGTTCGCGCTGTTCCCGCTGACCAACGCGACGAACTACGTGATGACGACGGTGGGGGTCGTGGTCCTGGTCGAGTGGTTCGGGATGGGCGAGCGCATCGCCCCCCTGGTGGCCGCGGCCGCCGCGATCCCGGTCACCTACCTGCTGTCCCGCAGGGTGCTGTCCGGCCGGCCGGAGGTGCCCGTCGGCGCGGCGCCGCGAGAGGTGGGCAGGTGACGGCGCGCACCCACGAGCACCCCGCCCCCGCCGCGGCACCCGAGGTGGCCGCCGACGCCGGCGACCACCCCGCGCCGCGGCGGCGCCGCCGGCTGCCCGAGTGGCTGGTCACCCTCGGCGTCGGGGCGCTGGTGTGGGCCCTGGGCGTCATCCCCCAGTGGCGGGGCGACTTCTTCTACTACGTGGGCGACCAGCACGAGCAGTTCGCGCCGCTGTGGCACCTGTTCGGCCGGCAGCTGCGCGCCGGGCAGTGGCCGGCCATGGACCCGGCCGGGTGGGTGGGCGGCAACTACGCCGCCGAGGCGCTGACCGGCATCTGGAACCCGGTCAACCTGGCGAACTTCGTGCTGGTCTCCACGTTCGACAACCTGTCGCTCGCCGCGTTCGTCGTCATGGTGGAGTTCCTCGGGCTGCTGGCCATGGGCGTGTTCCTGCTGGCCCGCGGCTACGGTGCGGCCCGCTGGCCGGCCGCCGTCGTCGCGACCGCACTCCCGGTGGCCGGCTTCACCCTCTGGTACGAGGCGTCGGGCTGGCCGGCCGGGCTCTTCGCCGTCACCTGGGTCACGCACTTCTGGTGGTCCGCGCACCGGGTCACCCGCGGCCGGCTCACCCCGCTGGTCCCCTTCGTCTTCGGCTTCCTGGCGGTCACCACGGGCAACCCCTACGGGCCGCTCGGGCTGGCGGTCGTGGTGGCGGCGCTCGGCGTCGAGCTGCTGCTGCGCCGGCGGTGGGCCCGGCTGGTCCACCTGGCCGTGCTCGGCGCCTGTGTCGGGGTGGTCGCCCTCCAGGTCTTCCTGCCGCTGCTGGGGGCCAACGCGGTGTCCTCGCGGGAGCAGCTGGCCGAGGTCGTCAACGACACGTTCCTCGTGCCCGACCTCGGCGACCTGCTGGCGGCCAGCTCGCCGACCTACCTGCCGTCGATCACCAACTGGAACGGCGCCCTGCTGGAGAGCCTGCCCTCCACCTACCTCGCCTGGTTCGTCCTGCCCCTGCTGCCGTGGCTGCGCTGGGACCGGCTGCGCCGCCGGGCGCGCTCGCTGGTCAGCGTGTTCGTCGTGGGCGGCTGGTACCTGCTGGCCACGCTGGGCCCCTCCAACCTCTGGCTGTTCCGGTGGCCGGTCCGCCTGGTCGAGTACCTGTGGCTGCCGGTGGCGGTGCTGTTCGCCGTCGTCCTCTCCGCCGGCCTGGCCACGACCGCGGTGCGCACCCGGGCGGTGGTCAGCGCGGCCGTCGTCGCCGCCGGGTACTACCTGGCCTGGGCGGTGCAGCCGGCCGACCTCGGCAGCGTCCACCTCGGGGGGCTGCTGCTCGTCGCCGGGCTGACCGCGCTGGCCGTCCTGGCCGGTCGCCGTCGCGGCCTGCCGGCCCTCGGCGCGGTGGTGGTCGCCGGCACCGCGTGCGTCCTCACCCTCCAGACCAGCGTGTTCCCGGCCCGCCCGGAGGGCGCCCCGCCGCCGGCCCAGCCGGCCTACGACCTGCCGTCGGTGGCCGAGGGCACGTCGACCTACGAGGGCACCGTGCTGCAGCTGGCCGCCCTCGCCGGCGTCGGCACCGAGCAGATGCGCGACGGCGAGATCCTCTTCGGCAACCTGCCGCGGGCGACCGGCGTGTCGACCGTGACCAGCTACAGCGGCATCGGGTTCCGCGAGTTCACCGCCGAGCTGTGCATGGACTACCGCGGGGCGACCTGCCCGGAGGCGTTCGACCGCGTCTGGCAGCCGGCCGGCCCGGGCTACGACGTCCCGCTGGTCGACGCGATGCAGGTGTCGACCCTGGTCGTGCAGCGGTCGCTGCGGCCGGACGTCGCCGCGCTCGAGCCGCCGCCGGGCTGGCGGGTGGCCCTCGAGACGCCGGTGCGGGTCGTCTGGGTGCGCGACCGGCCCGTGGACGACGAGGGCCGGGTGTCCTGGGCGTCGCCCGGCACCGCCGTCCTCGCCGACTCCGCCACCGCCCGGCGCGAGGAGGTCCGCTACCGCGCCACGGAGCCGGGCCGCCTGCTGTTCGCGCGCCTGACCTGGCCCGGGTACACCGCGACCGTCGACGGCCGGCCGGTCGAGGTGGTCGACGGCCCGGCCGGCCTGCTGGCGGTCGAGGTGCCGGCGGGGGAGCACTCCCTCGTGCTGGAGTACCGGGCACCCGGGCTGCGCGCCGGCGCCCTCGCCGCCGCGGCCGCCGCCCTGGTGGTGCTCGTGCAGTCCGGCGTCTGGTGGTGGGGCCGGCGCCGCCGCCGTCGAACCGCTGCGTGACCGATCGGAGACGCAGCGCCACACCCGACCGGCACGGCAGCGTGCCGCGCTGCTAACTGCCTGGGTAGACGGCCGATCCCAGGCCGAGTACCGACCACCCCGGTTACGGTCGGGCGCAGCTCATCACCGGCTCGACGGGAGTACCCGCTTCTCATGGTCCTTTCGACCCCGACCACCGCGCCCCAGACGCGTGCACCCGCCGCGACCCCGGTGGGCGAACGGCTGCTGGTGCAGCGCACCCTCTTCGCCGGGCTCTTCCCCGAGGCGCCCGCGGACCTCTACAGCATCGCGGCCGAGGGTGCGGCGGTGCGCGAGCGTGACCGCGTCGTCCTCGACCCGCACGCCGTCGTCTCGACCAACACCTACTTCGGCCGGTTCCCCGCCTCCTACTGGCAGCGCTGGACCTCCGCCGACCAGGTCCGGGTCACCCTGGTCGCCAGCGGCACCGGGGTGGTCCGCGTCATGGCCTCCGACAGCCGGGGGGTCGCGCGCACGGTGGCCACCGCACGGGTGAGCGACGCGGACGCCGAGCACCTGCGCCTCACCGCGGCGATCGACCGGTTCGTCGACGGCGGCGCCCTGTGGCTGGAGTTCGAGACCGCCGCCGCCCCGCTCACCGTCACCCAGGTGCGCTGGACGGTGCCCGCGGTCCGGCGCCGCCGTGCCACGGCCGTGGTCATCTGCACCTACAACCGGGCCGACGACTGCATCGCCACCCTGCAGACCCTCGCCTCGGACGTCGAGGTCGCCTCGGGGCTGAGCGCGGTCTACGTCATCGACCAGGGCACCGACACCGTCGACTCGCGGGCGGCGTTCCCGCAGCTGCAGGAGGCCTTCGGGCCGGTCCTGCGCTACGTGCGCCAGCCCAACCTGGGCGGCGCGGGCGGCTTCACCCGGGGCATCTACGAGGCGGTCCGCAACGAGACCGTCGACCGGGTCAACCTGCTGCTGATGGACGACGACATCCGGCTGGAGCCGGACACCGCCGTGCGCCTCACCGGCCTCGCCGACGCCGCCGCCAAGCCGATCCTCGTCGGCGGCCAGATGCTCAACCTGTTCCACCCCGAGCGGCTGCACGTCGGCGCCGAGTCCGCCGACCTGGACATCCTGCGGGCGGGCCTGCCCGTGCCCGACGCGCTGACCAACGCCGACGTCACCAAGGAGAAGCAGGAGGTCCGGGTCGACGCGGCGTACAACGCCTGGTGGACCTGCCTGATCCCCTCCGAGGTGGTCTCGGCGGTCGGCTACCCGCTGCCGGTCTTCTTCCAGTGGGACGACATCGAGTTCGGCCTGCGGGCCCGGGCCGCCGGCTTCCCGACCGTGACGCTGCCGGGGGCCGGCGTGTGGCACGCCGACTTCGCGTGGAAGAACTGGGACGACTGGTCGCGGTACTTCAGCTTCCGCAACTCGCTGATCACCAGCGCCCTGCACGGGGAGTTCGACCGTGGGCGCATCGTCGAGCACCTGGCCCGCCAGCTGGCCAACTACCTGGTCTCGATGCGCTACGGACTGGCGGTGCTCATGCTCAAGGCGGTCGAGGACTTCCTGCGCGGCCCGGAGGTCCTCGCCGACGGCGGCGCGGGGGTGTCCCGCGAGATCCGCGCGCTGTGGTCGGCCCACCCCGAGACGAAGAACCACCCCGCCTCGGCGGTGCCCGGCGTGGACGCCGACGCGATCGAGCGCACCGTGGCCGGGGGGACCCCGTCGATGCCGAAGTCCGTGCTGGCCAAGCGTGTCCTCTGGCAGCTGCTGGGCAAGGCGAAGGGCAAGGCCGCGATCAGCGACGCCGACGCCCACTGGTGGCACGTGTCGCTGTTCGAGACCGCCGTGGTGACCGACCCCTCGCAGGAGGGCGTCCGGGTACGCCGCTACGACCGGCAGCTGATGCGCGACCTGAGCCGGCGCGGGGCGGCCGTGCTGTGGCGGCTGTCCCGGGAGGGCGACCAGGCCCGGGACCGGTGGCGGGCCGGCGTCCCGGAGCTGACCTCCCGCGCGACGTGGGGCCGGCTGTTCGACAGCCCGTAGCCGCGACGGAGCCGGGGCGGCGCGGGCCGGGGAACCGCTAGGTTCCCCGGAGGTCCGGCGCCGGCCCGGGGCGGCCGCCGGGAGGACGAGGCGGTCGCATGGCGCGAGGACGACGAGGGCAGGGGCGGGGCAGGGTCGCAGCGGCGGCCCGACGGTGGCTGGTGCGGACGGTGGTCGCACCCGCCGAGGCGCGGCTGGCGCGGGTGGTCCGCGACGTCGTCGCCGCCGAGGTCGACCGCGCGATCGGCGCGGTCCACGAGGTGGAGTTCCGCTCCCGCCGCGACCTGCTGGCGGCCGGGGAGCGGGACGCGGCCGTGGGCTCGGCGCGGTTCGCCGCGCGGGCGATGCCGACGGCCCGCGCCTTCCACGACCGGGAGAGCACCCTCGAGTACGGGGTGCAGATCGCGCCGCGGGGCGGGCTGGCCCTGGAGTTCGGCGTCTTCGAGGGGCGGTCCCTGGAGGTCATCGCCCGTGAACGCGGGCGCCGCGACGTCTTCGGGTTCGACTCCTTCAAGGGCCTGCCCGAGGACTACCGGCCGCACGTCCGGGCGGGCGCCTTCGCCGTGGGCGGGCTGCCGGACGTCGACGGCGCCGAGCTGGTGGTGGGCTGGTTCGACGACACCCTCCCCGGATTCCTGGCCGACCACCCCGGCACGGTCGACTTCGTGCACGTCGACGGGGACCTCTACTCCTCGGCGGTGACGGTGCTGGACCAGGTCGGGCCCCGGCTGGCCGCCGGATCGGTGCTGGTCTTCGACGAGTTCTTCAACTTCCCCGGCTGGGAGCAGCACGAGTTCCGGGCCTGGGAGGAGTGGCTGGACCGCACCGGCGCGCAGGTCGAGTACGAGGCCTACACGTCCAACAACGAGCAGGTCGTCGTCCGCATCACCGACCCGGGCCGGCCGACGCCGGGGTGAGCCGGGGCGTGGCGCCCCGGGAGCGACGGGACGGCGGCCTAGCGTCGTCCCGTCGCTTCCGCACCGGGGAGGCCCGTGACCGCCCGCACCACCGCTCTCCCGCGCCGGCGCCGCGCCGGCGTGCGGTCGACCCTGGCCGCGCTCGCGCTCGCCGGGGCCCTCAGCGCTTGCGAGCCGCTCGCCGAGGACGCCGGCGGGCCGCCCACCGGCGTCCTCTCCGACGCCGCCGCGCAGGAGGCGATCGACACCGCACCGCCCGGCTCGGCGCTGGCGGTCCTCGGGGACCTGGCGGTGAAGGGGCGCGCGCCGAGCACCGGGTACGAGCGCGACCGCTTCGGCGACGGCTGGGTCGACGTCGACCGCAACGGCTGCGACACCCGCAACGACGTGCTGGCCCGCGACCTGACCGGCGAGACGACGCGCAACTGCGTCGTCCTCACCGGCACCCTCGCCGACCCCTACTCCGGGCGCACCATCGAGTTCCGGCGCGGCCAGGACACCAGCGACGACGTGCAGATCGACCACGTCGTCGCCCTGTCCGACGCCTGGCAGAAGGGCGCCCAGGGCTGGGATCCCGCCCGCCGCACCGCCTTCGCCAACGACCCGCTGAACCTGCTCGCCGTCGACGGCCCGCTGAACATGCAGAAGGGGGACGGCGACGCCGCGACCTGGCTGCCGCCCGACCGGTCCTACCGCTGCGCCTACGTGGCCCGGCAGGTCGCGGTGAAGTCCGGGTACGGGCTGTGGGTGACCCGCGCCGAGCGCAACGCCGCGGCCACCGTGCTGTCGGACTGCCCCGCGGAGCCACTGCCCGGTGGCGATCCGGCGGCGACGTCCCCGGCCGAGGTCGGCTACGCCGACTGCGGCGCCGTCCGGGCCGCCGGCGCCGCGCCCATCCGCCGGGGCGAGCCGGGCTGGCGGGACGCCTTCGACGGGGACGGGGACGGCGTCGGCTGCGAGTGAGCTCCGCGGCGTCGTCCGCGTACGCTGGACGACGGCACGAGCCCCGCCGAAGCCTCGGCATGCTCGCTCTCCCCGCCGTGCGCGGGGATCGCAGCGAACACGCATGGCCTGGCCGGGTGGCCGGGCCGGAACCTGGAGCGACATGACTGCCTCGACCGGCACCCGCGTCCTGAACGACGGCGACTTCAAGGTCGCCGACCTCTCCCTCGCCGGCTTCGGCCGCAAGGAGATCACCCTCGCCGAGCACGAGATGCCCGGCCTGATGGCGCTGCGCGCCGAGTACGGCGAGGCCCAGCCCCTGGCCGGCGCCCGCATCGCCGGCTCGCTGCACATGACCGTGCAGACCGCCGTCCTCATCGAGACGCTCACCGCGCTGGGCGCGGACGTCCGCTGGGTCAGCTGCAACATCTTCTCCACCCAGGACCACGCAGCCGCCGCGATCGTCGTCGGCGACGGCACCCCCGAGGAGCCCGCCGGCGTCCCGGTGTTCGCCTGGAAGGGCGAGACGCTGGAGGAGTACTGGTGGTGCACGCAGCGGCTGTTCGAGTTCCGGAACGAGGCCGGGGACGTCGTCGGCCCGAACATGCTCCTGGACGACGGCGGCGACGCGACCCTGCTCGTGCACCTGGGCACCCGCTTCGAGGCCGACGGGGCCGTCCCGGACACGACCGAGGCCGACTCCGAGGAGTACGGCGTCATCCTCGACGTCCTGCGCGGCACCCTCGCCGCCGACGGGCAGTACTGGACCCGCATCGGCCAGGGCATCGCCGGCGTCACCGAGGAGACCACCACCGGCGTCATGCGCCTGTACGAGCTGGCCCGCGACGGCCGGCTGCTGTTCCCGGCGATCAACGTCAACGACTCGGTCACCAAGAGCAAGTTCGACAACCTCTACGGCTGCCGGCACTCCCTGATCGACGGCATCAACCGCGCCACCGACGTGATGATCGGCGGCAAGGTCGCCGTCGTCTGCGGCTACGGGGACGTCGGCAAGGGCTGCGCGGAGTCGCTGCGCGGCCAGGGCGCGCGGGTGATCGTCACCGAGATCGACCCGATCTGCGCGCTGCAGGCGGCGATGCACGGCTACGAGGTGACCACCCTCGAGGAGGTCATCGGCAAGGCCGACATCATCATCACCGCCACCGGCAACAAGGACATCATCACCGCCGAGCTGCTCGGGCAGACCAAGCACCAGGCGATCGTCGGCAACATCGGCCACTTCGACAACGAGATCGACATGGCCGGCCTGGCCCGCACGCCCGGCATCACCCGGACGACGATCAAGCCGCAGGTCGACGAGTGGCGGTTCGCCGACGGCCACACGATCATCGTGCTCTCCGAGGGGCGCCTGCTGAACCTGGGGAACGCCACCGGCCACCCCAGCTTCGTCATGAGCGCCTCCTTCTCCAACCAGGTGCTGGCCCAGATCGAGCTGTGGACCAACCGGGCCGCCTACGAGGGCCAGGCGCCCGGCGTGACCGTGCTGCCCAAGAAGCTCGACGAGCACGTGGCGCGGCTGCACCTCGACGCGCTCGGGGTGAAGCTGACCGAGCTGACCAAGGTGCAGGCCGACTACATCGGCGTGTCGGTGGAGGGCCCCTTCAAGTCGGACCACTACCGGTACTGAGAGGACCCCTGCCCCCGCCCCTCGCCGGCTCGCGGCGGGGCCGTGCAGGGGGCCGTGCCAGGACGTCACCAGGCTCTGGAAGGGGCCGTTCCAGCACCTCACCGGAGCTGGACTACTGCGACTGGGTGACACCAGTGGGGCACCCGTCCGGTCGATGACCGGGCGGGTGCCCTCGTTCCGTCGTCTTTCAGCGCAGAATGGGCGCCGTGCCACCCACCGCTCCCCAGAACGGCTCCAGCCGCGGCCGTGTCCTCGTCGTCGACGACGACGCCGCTCTCGCCGAGATGCTCGGCATCGTGCTGCGACGCGAGGGCTACGAACCGGCCTTCGTGTCCGACGGCAACCGCGCGGTGGGCGTGTTCCAGCAGACCCGGCCCGACATCGTGCTGCTCGACCTCATGCTGCCGGGCCGCAACGGCCTGCAGATCTGCCAGGACATCCGCACGCAGTCGACGGTGCCGATCGTCATGCTCACCGCGAAGGGCGACACGATCGACGTCGTCCAGGGGCTCGAGGCCGGCGCCGACGACTACGTCACCAAGCCGTTCAAGCCCGTCGAGCTGGTCGCCCGGGTGCGCGCCCAGCTGCGCCGCGGCGAGACCGGCCAGGCGGAGAGCCTCAGCATCGGCGACGTCCAGATCGACGTCCCGGCCCACCAGGTCACGCGGGACGGCGTCCCGATCGCGCTGACCCCGCTGGAGTTCGACCTGCTGGTGGCCCTGGCCCGCAAGCCGCGCCAGGTGTTCACCCGCGAGCTGCTACTCGAGCAGGTGTGGGGCTACCGGCACGCGGCCGACACCCGGCTGGTGAACGTCCACGTGCAGCGGCTGCGGGCCAAGATCGAGCGCGACCCGGAGAAGCCGGAGATCGTGCTGACCGTGCGCGGCGTGGGCTACAAGGCCGGCCCGCCGTGAGCGGACAGGCCCGTGAGCATCGCAGCGAGGGCCGGAGCCGACAGGGAGTGAGCATCGCAGCGAGCTCTGCGAGCGAGGAGCGGAGCGACCGCGGAGGCGACCTGTGATGTCGGCGAGGAGCGGAGCGGGCCGCGGGAGCGAACCGCATGGCACCGTGATCGAGCCGGCGGGCATCGCGACGGTGACCCGGCCCGCCGGACCGTGAGCACGACCCGGCCCGCGACCGAGGCCACCCCGGCGCCGGCGGAGGACGACGCGCCGTCGTCGTCCTCCGCCGGGGTGGTGACCCCGGCCGGGCCGCGGCAGGCGCGCCCGGCCGACCTGGCGTCGGTCCGCCGCCGGCTGCGCCGCCGCGTCGTGCGGGCGCGGGTGCTGGCGCGCCGGACGGGCGCCCGCGCCCTGCACGCGTGGCGCTCCTCGCTGCACGTACGGGTCGGGGCCATCACGATGGTGGTCGCCGGCACCGTCGTCGTGATCGTGAGCATGGTGCTGTTCACCCAGATCCGGGACCAACTGCTGTCGGTGAAACGGCAGGCCGCGGTGGACCAGGCGCAGGCCGGGGTGCTGTACGCGCAGAGCGAGGTGGCCGGCATCGCGACCGGCGACGCCGCGAGCGTCCGGTCGACCCTGGACCGCACCGTCAAGCAGCTCAAGGAGCGCGGCGGCCCGGCCGGCGACTTCGACGTCGTCATGGTCTACCGGAGCGGCGACACCGAGCGGCCGGCCCCGAGCCGCCGCTTCGTCTACCCGGCGATCCCGGCCGAGCTGCGCGCCGACGTCGCCTCGGGCGGCCAGTTCTCGCAGTACGCGATGATCCCGGACGCGACCGACGAGCCCCGCCCGACCCTGCTCATCGGCGCCCCCGTGCCCACCGACGCCGCGGCGCCGGAGCGGATCGAGCTGTACTACGCCTTCCCCCTCGACCAGGAGGAGGAGAGCCTGTCGCTGATCCGCAGCACCGTGGTGATCAGCGGCATCGCGCTCACGCTCTTCGTCGTCGGCATCGGGGTGCTGGTCACCCGGCTGGTCGTGGACCCGGTCCGCCGCGCCGCCGGCATCGCCCAGCGGCTGGCCGAGGGGCAGCTGGAGGAGCGGATGACCGTGCGCGGCGAGGACGACCTCGCCCGGCTGGCCACCAGCTTCAACGCGATGGCTGACAGTCTCCAGCGCCAGATCACGCAGCTGGAGGGGCTGTCCCAGCTGCAGCAGCGGTTCACCTCCGACGTCTCCCACGAGCTGCGGACGCCGCTGACCACGGTGCAGATGGCCGCCGAGATCCTCTACGAGTCCCGGGGCGACTTCCCCGCGCACGTGGCCCGCTCCGCCGAGCTGCTGCACACCGAGCTGGACCGCTTCGAGGCGCTGCTCACCGACCTGCTGGAGATCAGCCGCTACGACGCGGGGGCCGCCGTCCTGGACTGGGAGCCCACCGACCTCGGCGCCCTCGTGGGCCGGGTGGCGGGGGGCATGTCGGCGCTGGCCCGGCGGCACGGCTGCGAGCTGACCGTCACCGGCCCCGGCTCCGACGTCATCGCCGAGGTCGACGCGCGGCGGGTGGAGCGGATCCTGCGCAACCTGGTCGGCAACGCCATCGAGCACGGCGCCGGCCACCCCGTGGAGATCACCTGGGCCGCCAACCGGACGGCGGCGGCGGTGACCGTCCGCGACCACGGCGTCGGCCTGTCCTCGGCCGAGGCCCAGCACGTGTTCGACCGGTTCTGGCGGGCCGACCCGTCGCGGGTGCGCACCGTCGGCGGCAGCGGGCTGGGCCTGTCGATCAGCCTGGAGGACGCCCGCCTGCACGGCGGCTGGCTGCAGGTGTGGGGCCAGCCCGGCGTCGGTGCGCAGTTCCGCCTCACGCTCCCGCTGTCGGCCGGAGCGGACCTCACCAGCTCGCCGCTGCCGCTGCGCCCGGCGATCGCCCGCCGTCCCGGACCACGATCGTGAGGCGCCGCGTCGCCGTCCTGGCCCTCCTCCTGCCCGCGCTGCTGCCCGCCTGCTCGACGGTGCCGACGAGCTCGCCGACGGTGCAGATCACCCAGGCCCCCACCCGGCAGGACCGCGCCGTCGGGATCGAGCCGTTGTCGCCGGAGCAGGGCGCGACCCCGGAGGAGGTCGTGCGCGGCTTCCTCGACGCCGGGGCCAGCCGGGTCCGCGGCCACCCCGTGGCGCGGGAGCACATGGCCCCGGAGGCGGCCGGCGCGTGGTCGGACGAGGCCGGGATCACCGTCCTCGGCCAGGACTACGCGACGGTCACCACCGACGCCGGCTCGGTCGTGGTGACCGCCACGCTGGTCGGCACGGTCGACCAGCGCGGGGTGTTCACCGTGGGCGCCCAGGAGGTCTACACCCGGGAGTTCACCCTCACCGAGGTCGACGGGGAGTCGCGGATCACCAACCCGCCGGACGGGCTGCTGGTCCTCGAACCGGACTTCGAGCGGCTCTACGAGCGGCGGGACCTCTACTTCGTCGACCCCACCGGGCAGCGGGTGGTGCCCGACCCGCGGTACCTGATCAGCGGGGAGGCGCAGCCGACGGTGCTCGTCGAGCGGATGCTCGACGGGCCGTCCGCGTCGCTGGCGGCGGGGGTGCACAACGAGCTGGCCGGCGTCTCGCTGCGCAGCACGGTGACGGTCTCGGCGGAGTCGGTCACCGTCGACCTGACCGGGCTGGGCGACGCGCCGCCGTCGCGGCTGGCCGAGCTCTCCGCCCAGCTGGTGTGGACCCTCGAGCAGTTGCCGGTCAGCTCGGTCGACATCCTGGTCGACGGTCAGCCGCTGCGCATCGAGGGCGTCACGCCGGTGCAGTCGACCGACACCTGGTCGGCCTTCGACCCCGACACCGTCCCGGTCGGCGCGGTCGGCCACTACGTCCAGGCCGGGGCGCTGCGCACGGTCGAGAACGCCGCGGCGCCCGGCCCGGCCGGCACCGGCGCCTACGTGCTGACCAGCGCCGCGGTCTCGATCGACCGGCGCACCGGCGAGCCCACGGCGATGGTCGGCACCACCGGGGACGACGGCCAGGCGACGCTGCTGGCCGGCGCCTACGGCGGTGACCTGACCGCGGTGCTGTCGGGCACGACCCTCAGCGAGCCGACCGTCGCCGCGACGCGCGGGGAGTTCTGGCTGATCCGGGACGGCGGCGCGGTCGTCCGGGTGCCGGCCGGCGGCACCCCGCAGTCGGTCAGCGCGCCGACGCTGCCCGGCCTCGGGCGCGCCTCGGAGCTGCAGCTCTCACCCGACGGCGTCCGCGCCGCCGTGGTGGTGGACGACGGGCAGCGCGAGGCTCTCTACGTCGGCACCGTGGTGCGCTCCGACGAGGGGCCCGTCGCGCTGCGCGACCTGCGGGAGGTGGCGCCCACGTTGTCCTCGGTCGCCGACGTGGCCTGGCGGACGGCGGGCAGCCTGCTGGTGCTGGCCGGGGACGCCGGTGAGGACCGCGTCGTCCCCTACACGGTCGGGGTGGACGGCTGGGGCCTGACCGCCGTGCCGACGGCCGGGCTGCCCAGCCAGCCCACCCGGGTGGCGGCCGCCCCCGGCCGGCCGCCGCTGGTGAGCGCCGGCGGCACCATCTGGCAGTGGCAGGTGGCCGGCGGCACCTGGGTGACGCTGGTCCGCGGCGAGCAGCCGCTGCCGGGGGAGGAGCCCTTCTACCCGGTGTGAGCCGGTGTCCACCTGCCGGCCGGTGTCCACAGATGCCGGCCGCCCCTGGGCCGACGGCGTCCCGACGGCGACGCTGGGGGAGTGGACGGCGGCCTGCTCGCGGCGCTGACCGACCTGCTCCTGCCGCGGCTGTGCGCCGGGTGCGAGCTGCCCGGCGCGGTGCTGTGCCGGCGCTGCGCGGCGCTGCTCACCGTGCCGCGCCTGGCCCAGCCGCGGCGCTTCCCGGCCGGGTTCCCGCCCACGGTGGCCGCGGGCGCCTACGCCGGCCCCGTGCGCCCGGCGGTCAACGCGTTCAAGGAGCGTGGCCGCGCCGAGCTGGCCCGTCCACTGGGAGCGGCCCTGGCGCTCGCCGTCGCCGGGGTGCTCGCCGGGCTGCCGACCGTGCCCGGGCCGGTGTGGCTGGTCCCGGTGCCGAGCGGGCGGGCCGCGCTGCGCACCCGCGGCCGCGACCACGTGCGGGAGCTGACCGGCCGCGCCGTCGCCGAACTGCGGGCCGCGGGGCTGCCGGCGGCGGAGGTCCGGCTGCTGCGACGCTCCGGGCGGGCCCGTGACTCCGCCGGGCTGTCGGCGGCGCAGCGGCGGGCCAACCTGGCCGGCACCTTCGCCCTGCGCGGCGAGCCGCCACCGCGTCCACCGGGCGTGGCCCTCGTGGTGGTCGACGACGTCGTGACCAGCGGCGCGACCCTCACCGAGGCCGCCGCCCAGCTGGCCTCCGTGGTACCGGAACCGGGCCCGCCGGTGCTCGCCGCGGTGGTCGCCGCCACCCCCCGACGGGCCTCCGCGGGGGCTCCGGCGGGAGGTCCCGGACCCGGCCGAAGCGGCCGCCAAGGTCGACTGTCGGGACCCGGGAACGGCGACTAGCGTGGAACCGATCACAGCCCGTCCTACCGGGAGGTCTCATGGAGATCGTGGTCCGTGGCCGCAACGTCGAAGTCCCCGAGCACTACCGACAGCACGTCGAGGACAAGGTCGGCCAGCTCGAACGTTTCGACGGCAAGTTGAAGATCCTCCGCGTCGACGTGGAGCTCTTCCACGAGAAGAACCCGCGCCAGTCCTCGCAGTGCCAGCGCGTGGAGATCACCCTCAGGGGCAAGGGCCCCGTCATCCGAGCCGAGGCCAGCGCCCCGGACTTCTACTCCGGCCTCGACCTGGCGGCCGGAAAGCTCGAGCACCGGTTGCGCAAGGCGGCCGACCGCCGCCGCGTGCACCACGGTCGGCGCACCCCCGCCACCGTCCGCGTCGGCGGTGGAGCCGAGCCCGGCGTCCTCGAGGCACTGGACCGCGAACGTCAGCTCGCCGCCGAGGGGCCGCACGTCACGGACCTCGACGAGCACCTGCCCGGGCGGATCGTCCGGGAGAAGCACCACCCCGCCACCCCGATGACCGTCGACCAGGCCCTCCACGAGATGGAACTGGTCGGCCACGACTTCTTCCTGTTCCAGTGCGCCGACACCGGCCAGCCGACGGTGGTCTACCGGCGGCACGCCTACGACTACGGCCTCATCCGGCTCGTCGACGCCCCGCTCGACGGCAAGCTCGAGCAGCAGCCCGCCCAGCCCGCGGCGGCCCCTCTCTGATCGCGCGGCGGGCGGAGCGCGGGAGGCGCCCCGCCCGCCGTCTCAGTCCCCGGCGACCCGGCCGAACAGCACCGCGTCCGCGCGGGTGCCGTCCCGCCGGTCCAGGCACGAGCGCACCAGCCCCTCACGGGTGAAGCCGGCCCGCTCGGCGACGATCTGCGACGCGGTGTTGTCCACGTCGGCGACCAGGTGCACCCGGGGTGCCCCCAGCCCCAGCGCCCACTCCGCCAGCGCGTGCGCCGTCTCCGCGGCGTACCCGCGGCCGCGGGCCCACGGCGCGATCCAGTAGCCGACCTCCGGCCCGAACCGGCCCTCGCGCAGGTGCACGCCGCCCGACCCCACGAACTCCCCGTCGGCCTCGACCGCCACCGGCAGGCCGCGGCCCTCCGCCCGCTCCCGTGGCGCCACGTCGGCCACCCAGGCACGGGCGTCGGCCCGGGTGTAGGGCACCGGGACCGTGGCGATCCACTGCTGGATGCCCGGGTCCTGGCAGGCGCGCAGGACGGCGTCCTCGTCGTCGGGGCGGTGGGGGCGCAGCACCAGCCGGTCCGTGCGCACCACCTCGGTGGTCAGGTCGATGCCGGACAGTTCCACGCCTGCAGTCTCAGGCGTTCCCCAGGACGCGGTCGACCGAGATCTCCAGGACCACCCGCGCCGGGTTCGCCCGCGGGGTGCGGTAGCGGCGGGCGTAGCGGTCCTCGGCGTCGGCCACCGACGCGGCGTCCTCCCGCACCACCGCCGTCCCCTCGAGGGTCACCCACCGGCGTCCGTCGACCTGGCAGACGGCGACCCGTGACTGCCCCGACCGCACGTGGCGGGCCTTGGCCGAGCCCCCCGAGGTGATGACCCGCGCGGTGCGGGTGGCCGCGTCGTAGGTCACCCCGACCGGGACGACGTGCGGGCTGCCGTCCGGGCGCAGGGTCGTGAGCGTGGCCAGGTGCCGTTCGGTGAGGAAGGTGAGCAGGCCGGGGCCCAGGTCGTCCAAGTGGTGCGCCACCCCGGGATTGTCGCCGTCAACCACCTGTCCCGCTGCGGACGCCGCCTACGCTGGGGTACGTGGTGTTCTCGAAGATCCTCCGTGCCGGTGAGGGCAAGATCCTCCGACGGCTGAACAAGATCGCTGACGCGGTCGAGTCGCTGGCGGACGACGTCGCCGACCTCACCGACGCGGAGCTGCGGGCCAAGACCGACGAGTTCAGGGAGCGGCTGGAGGAGGGGGAGACCCTCGACCACCTCCTGCCCGAGGCCTTCGCCGTCGTCCGCGAGGCCGCCACCCGGACGCTGGGCCAGCGGCACTTCCGCGTCCAGATCATGGGCGGCGCCGCGCTGCACCTGGGCAACATCGCCGAGATGCGCACCGGTGAGGGCAAGACGCTGACCGGCGTCCTCCCGGCCTACCTCAACGCGCTGGCCGGCCAGGGCGTGCACGTCGTCACGGTCAACGACTACCTGGCCAAGCGCGACGCCGAGTGGATGGGGCGGGTGCACCGCTTCCTCGGCCTGTCGGTCGGCACGATCCTCTCCGGCGAGCGCCCGGCGCACCGCCGCGAGCAGTACGCCTGCGACATCACCTACGGCACGAACAACGAGTTCGGCTTCGACTACCTGCGCGACAACATGGCTTGGAGCAAGGCCGACCTCGTGCAGCGCGGGCACCACTACGCGATCGTCGACGAGGTCGACTCCATCCTCATCGACGAGGCCCGCACCCCGCTGATCATCAGCGGTCCGGCCGAGTCGGCCGGCAAGTGGTACGTCGAGTTCGCCCGGATCGTGCCGCTGATGAAGCGCGACACCCACTACGAGGTGGAGGAGGCCAAGCGCACGGTCGCCGTCACCGAGGAGGGCGTCGAGTTCGTCGAGGACCAGCTCGGCATCGACAACCTCTACGAGGCGGTCAACTCCCCGCTGATCAGCTACCTGAACAACGCGCTCAAGGCCAAGGAGCTCTACCACCGCGACCAGCAGTACATCGTCACCAACGGCGAGGTGCTGATCGTCGACGAGTTCACCGGCCGGGTGCTGTCCGGACGGCGCTACAACGAGGGCATGCACCAGGCCATCGAGGCCAAGGAGCGGGTGCAGATCAAGGACGAGAACCAGACCCTCGCCACGATCACCCTGCAGAACTACTTCCGGCTCTACGAGAAGCTCTCCGGGATGACCGGCACGGCCCAGACCGAGGCCGCCGAGCTCTCCCAGACCTACAAGCTGGGCGTCGTCCCCATCCCGACGAACCGGCCGATGGTCCGCGAGGACCGCTCCGACGTCATCTACAAGACCGAGCAGGCGAAGTTCGACGCGGTCATCGACGACATCGCCGAGCGGAACGAGAAGGGCCAGCCGGTGCTGGTCGGCACCGCCAGCGTGGAGAAGTCCGAAGTGCTCTCCAAGCTGCTGCTGCGACGCGGCATCCCGCACGAGGTCCTGAACGCGAAGAACCACGCGCGTGAGGCGCACATCGTCGCCCAGGCCGGGCGGCTGGGCGCGGTCACCGTGGCCACCAACATGGCCGGCCGCGGTACCGACATCCAGCTCGGCGGCAACCCCGACTTCATCGCCGACGAGGCGCTGCGGGCCCGCGGGCTGTCGCCGGCGGAGACGCCGGAGGAGTACGAGGCCGCCTGGGACGACGCGCTGGCCAAGGCCAGGGAGCAGGTCAAGGCCGAGCACGAGGAGGTCGCCGACGCCGGCGGGCTGTACGTGCTGGGCACCGAGCGGCACGAGAGCCGCCGCATCGACAACCAGCTGCGCGGCCGCTCCGGCCGGCAGGGCGACCCGGGTGAGTCGCGGTTCTACCTGTCGCTGGGCGACGACCTCATGCGCCGGTTCAACGGCCCGATGCTCGAGTCGATGATGACCACGCTGCGGGTCCCCGACGACCAGCCGATCGAGTCGAAGATGGTCACCCGGGCGATCCGCTCGGCGCAGACGCAGGTCGAGCAGCAGAACTTCGAGGTCCGCAAGGACGTCCTGAAGTACGACGAGGTGCTCAACCGCCAGCGCACCGTCATCTACGACGAGCGGCGCAAGGTGCTCGACGGCCAGGACCTGCACGAGCAGGTGCGCGCGATGGTCGACGACGTGATCAGCGCCTACGTCGACGGCGCGACCGAGACCGGGTACGCCGAGGACTGGGACCTCGAGCAGCTGTGGACCGGCCTCAAGGCCCTCTACCCGGTGGGCCTGGACCGCGACGAGCTGATCGACCGCGTGGCCGACGGCGACCAGGCGGGGCTGACCGCCGACGTCCTGAAGCGGGAGCTGCTCGACGACGTCCACCGCGCCTACGAGGAACGGGAGGCCGCCCTCGGCTCGGAGGTCACCCGCGAGCTCGAGCGGCGGGTGCTGCTGTCGGTGCTGGACCGCAAGTGGCGCGAGCACCTCTACGAGATGGACTACCTGCGGGCCGGCATCCACCTGCGCGCGATGGCCAACCGCGACCCGGTCGTGGAATACCAGCGCGAGGGCTACGACATGTTCAACCAGATGCTCGACGGCATCAAGGAGGAGTCGGTCGGCTTCCTGTTCAACCTGGAGGTCAAGACCAAGGAGCAGCAGGAGGTGGAGGCCGCGGCCAAGCAGGCCGAGGCCGAGGCGAAGGCCCTCGCCGCCGCCCAGGAGGGGACGGCGCGGGTGCTGGCCCGCCAGGCCGCGGCCGCGAAGGCGGCGCAGGCCGCGGCAGCGGCCTCCACCCCCGCCCCGGCCGCCGCGGCAGCGGCCGCCGCCCCCGCTCCGGCCGCCGCGGCAGCGGCCGCCGCCCCCGCTCCGGCCGAGGCTCCGGCGGCCTCGGCCGGGGGGCAGCCCGAGGCTCCGGTCGCGCCGCCGGCGAAGGCCCCGACCGCCCGCCGGTCGGCGCCCACCGCCCGCCCCGCCCAGGCCGCTCCCGACGAGCCGGCGTCGACGGGCACCGGGCCGCAGCTGGCGGTCAAGGGCCTGGAGGAGCCGCGCCGGTCGACCGAGCAGCTGAGCTACTCGGCACCGAGCCTGGACGCCTCGCCCAAGGAGAGCGGTCCGGCCAAGGCGGCCAAGACCGCGACGGTCACCGGCACCAAGGAGCCGGCGCGCAACGCGCCGTGCCCCTGCGGGTCGGGCCGGAAGTACAAGGCCTGCCACGGCGCCCCCTCCGGCGCCTGATCCCTGACGACGACGCCCCCGCCGGTCCGACCGGCGGGGGCGTCGTCGTCCGTGCCGTCCCGGGGCCGTCGTTCCACCTCAGCCGATCTGCAGGGCGGTGCACCGCCACCGGCCGTCGATGCCCTCCAGCCGCGCCGCCACCGCGTGCGCGCGGCCGGAGCGGCGTGCCACGGCGGTGACCTCCGCGACCCCGTCGACCGGCTCGCACACGTGCACGGGGCCGAGCAGCACCGGGGCGGTGCTGCCCGAGCACCAGCGCGGCCGGCGTCCGCTGGTCAGGGCGGCGAAGACCCCGACCGACGTCAGTGACTGGACCTGGGCCAGCGGTCGGAGCCCCGTCAGCGCCTCGAGGGTCAGCAGGAGCAGCCGCCGGCCGGCCGGCTTCGGGTCGGGCAGGTCGGCGCGACCGGACCAGGCCGGCCCGAAGCCGGTCGCACAGCCGGCCGGGCCGCGGTCGGGACGGATCCGCGGACCCGGGCGGTGCGCCGGGCGCGGCACCGCGACCCCGGGGAGGACCAGCCGGCGGGCCGGTTCCTCGTCCAGCGGCGGCTGCGGGGTGGGCACGACGACCAGGCGCAGCGGAGCGGCGGGGAGCGGCCGCGCCTCGGCGTGGGGCGGCGCGGTGGGGGAGAGGGGCGCGGTCATCGGGTGCTCCGGTGCTCGGGGTGGGATCGGGGACGGGGCGGCGGTCACGGCGCCGCTGGTGGGTTCAGGACCTGGCCGGGCGGCGGTCACGGCGCCGCAGGTGGGTTCAGGACCTGGCCGGGCAGCAGGACGTCGGGGTCCGGGCCGATGACCGCCGCGTTCGCCCGCCACCAGGCGTGGACGGCCGCCGCGACCTCACCGCCGCTGGGCGGACGGCCGGTGCGCCGCCGGAGGTCGGCGGAGGCGATGTCCCAGAGGCACTCGCCGCGCAGGACCACGTGGGTGCCGGACGCCGGCATCGGCCAGTCGGGGACCGCCTCGGGCTGAGGTGATCCGGTGGCGACCGGTGCGGGCCGTGCCGGTGTCGCGGACTCCGTCGACGTTGCGGGCTCGGCGGGCTCAGTGGGCTCGGTGGGTGCCGTGGGCGTGCCCGCCGGCGCGCGGTCGGTGGCGGTGGGCCAGTCCGCGATGCGGCCGGGCCAGTCCGCGATGTGGCGGGGCCCGTCCGCGATGCGGCCGGGCCCGTCCGCGACGACGCCCGCCGGATCCGGCCGGACGTCCGTGGGGGCCGGCCCGGCGACCGCCGCCGGTGCTGCGGCCGCCGGACCGGGGCCGCACGCGGTCAGCAGCGGGCCCCCGGCGACGAGGCCGACGCCGAGTGCCAGGGCCGCGGCCCTCCGTGCGCCGGCGGGCAGGAGGCGGCGGGCGAGCGTGCGGGAGAGGGCGCCGACGGCACCCGGGACCGCGGACAGCGCGGTCAGCGCGAGGCCGAGCACGCCCCAGGCCCAGACGGTCCACGCGGCGGCGGCCACGGCACCGAGGAGGAGTGCCTCGGCCCCTCGGTCGTCGGCGGCCCGCTGCAGGTCCAGGCCGTACCCGGAGACCCAGCCGAGGTCCGGGGTCAGCGCACGGAGGGCGACCGCGACCGCGGCCATGGCCAGGCCCGTGCCCAACAGGCGGCGGATCGACATGTCTCCTCCTCGACTCAGCGACGGATCGAGACCAAACCACGCAAACGCAACCAAACGCAAGATTCGACATCCATCTACGCTTGGTCGAGGAGGTGCACCATGCGCTGGCAACAGCTGTTCACCGATCTGCAGGCGGAGTTCGACGCCGCCGAGGCCGCGATGGAGCGGGCCGAGGAGGGGTCCCGTCGCCGCGCCGAACTGGGCGCGGTCCGGCTTCCCGAGCGGGTGGCGGGGTCGGTGGGCCGGCGCGTCGGT
The DNA here is from genome assembly GCF_054050215.1 of Geodermatophilus sp. SYSU D01186. Classification (NCBI taxonomy): domain Bacteria; kingdom Bacillati; phylum Actinomycetota; class Actinomycetes; order Geodermatophilales; family Geodermatophilaceae; genus Geodermatophilus; species Geodermatophilus sp. SYSU D01186. Next base: position 81,354 of record NZ_JBJGYW010000013.1, read on the forward strand.
CTGCGGTGCCGGGGCGCCGGGGACGTGGCCGGGACGCTCACCGACGTCGGCAGCGACTGGCTCCTGCTGGCCGACGACGCCCGGCGCGAGGTACTGGTGGCGTTCGCGTCGGTGCGGTCGGTGGGCGGCCTGGGGCGGGGCACGGCGGTGGCCGAGCCCGAGGGGGCGGTGCGGGGTCGACTCGACCTGCGGCGCGCGCTGCGCGGCCTGGCCCGCGACCGGGCCGCCGTCCAGGTGGTCCTCGACGACGGCTCCGTGCACGTCGGCACGGTCGACGGTGTGGGCGCGGACTTCTTCGAGCTCGCCGAGCACGACCCCGACCAGCCGCGACGCGCCGATGCGGTACGGGGCGTGCGGGTGGTGGCGCTCTCGGCGGTCGCGGTGGTGCGGACGCTCGCGCCCGGTCTCGGCTGAGCCGGGTCAGCGCCGGCGGCGACCGCCGGTGGCGGAGGGGGTGCTCTCGGCGTCCTGCTCGGCGGGCTCGTCGGACTCCGCGGGGGCGGGCTGCTCCGGCGCGGTGCCGGCGCGGGCCTCGGCGTACTTCTGCTGGATGAAGCGCTCCAGCTCGTCCACCTCCACGCGCCACTGGCCGCGGCCGCCGATCTGGATGGCAATGAGCTCCTTGCGGCGGACGAGCGCGTAGGCCTGCGACCACGACACGTTGAGGATCTCGGCGACGTCGTCGAGGGTCAGGAAGCGCGGTGTGGGCATCAGGTCTCTCCGTCCGGTCCCGCCCAGTCTGGCAGCCCCGTCCGGGTGGCATGCGCGTCGTCCACACCCGAACGTGTGGACGGCGACTGCGGCGATACGCGTCCGTGCCGCATCATCTGCGTCCGACCGTCACCCAACGAGGTCGTCGACGACGATCCGCAGCCCCGAAGGAACCGCTGGCCGTGAGCTCGCCGATCACCACCCCCACCTCGCCGCGTCCGGCCGACCCGGTCGCGGGGCCGGTGCCGCGGCGCGTGCGGCCGCCGCGCTGGCTGGACCTGCGCCTCGTGCTCGGTGTCCTCCTCGTGCTGGGGTCGGTGCTGCTGGGCGCCCGTGTGGTCGCGCCCGCCGACGCCACCGTGCCGGTCTGGTCGGCCACCGGCGACCTGGCCGCGGGCACCGTCCTCACCGCGGCCGACCTCGTCGCGGTCGACGTCCGACTCGACGGTGCGGCGGGGGCGTACCTGGCGGCCGGCACCCGGCCGGAGGGGCGCACGCTCGCGCGAGCGGTGCGGGCCGGCGAGCTGCTGCCCCGCGCCTCCCTCGAGGAGCCGGCCGAACTGGTCCAGGTCGCCCTGCCGGTGCAGGCGGGCTACGTCCCACCGGGTCTGGTACGCGGTCAGGTGGTGGACGTCTACGCCGTCGCGGACCCGGCGGTCGGCGCCACCGGTCCCTCCGACGTCTCGCTGGTCGTCGGCGCGGCCCCCGTCCAGGCGATCTCCGGGCGCGCCGAGGGGGTGCTGTCCACGGCGACGACGACGGTGCAGGTGGTGGTCTCGGTGCCGGCCGGCCGCGCCCCGGCGGTGCTCGGTGCCATCGCCGGCCGGCCGCTGGTCGTCGTCGTGCACGAGTCGGTGGACGCCCCGTCGCCGGACGGGGCGGCCACCGTGCCCACCGGTGCCGCCGCTGCCTCGGGCCCCGCTGCCTCCGCCCCCGGTGCCTCCGCACCCGCCAGGGGCACGGGAGTGGAGGGGCAGCCCGTGGCCGAGACGCCGGCCGGCGAACCCTCGCCCGGGCAGCCGGACGCCGCCACGGAGCCGGCGCCCTGATGGCCGTGCAGGTCTTCACCGCCGTCACCGGGGCGGGGTGGGAGTCGGAGCTGGTCGGTGCGCTGGACCGGACCGACCACGGGGTCACCGTCGTCCGCCGGTGCGTCGACGTCTCCGAGTTGCTCGCGGCCGCCGCCACCGGCACCGGCCAGGCCGCACTGCTCTCCGCCGACCTGCGACGGCTGGACGCCGACGCGGTGTCGCGCCTGGCCGCCGCCGGTGTCGCCGTGGTCGGGCTCGTCGATCCCGGCGACGACCGGGCGGCGGACCGGTTGCGCGCACTCGGCGTGGTGCACGTGCTGCCGGCCGACACCGAGCCCGGCGGCATCGCCCAGGCGCTGCGGGACGCGGTCACCGGCGGGCTCCGGACCGGGCGGGACATCGCCGATCCGCGCGCGGCCCTGCCCGCGACGACGCCGGCCGCTGCGCCCGTGGAGCGGCAGCCGGGCGCGGGACGGGTCGTCGCGGTGTGGGGGCCGACGGGCGCCCCCGGGCGGACGACGGTCGCGGTCGGGCTCGCCGACGAGGCGGCCCGGCTGGACGTGCGGACCCTGCTGGTCGATGCCGACGTGTACGGCGGGGTGGTGGCCCAGGTGCTGGGCCTGCTGGACGAGTCGCCCGGACTGGCCGGCGCGGCCCGCCAGGCGCTGGCGGGGACGCTCGACGACGCCGCCCTGACGCGGCTGGCCTGGGCGGTGCGCCCACGGCTCGGCGTCCTGACCGGCCTCGCGCGGGCCGACCGCTGGCCCGAGCTGCGGCCGCACGGCGTGGCGGCGGTGCTCGAGGAGGCGCGCCGAGCGGCCGACCTGACCGTCGTCGACTGTTCCTTCAGCCTGGAGGAGGACGAGGAGCTGTCCTTCGACACCGCGGCGCCCCGCCGCAACGGGGTGACGCTGACCGTCCTCGAGGCCGCGGACACGGTGATCTGCGTCAGCGGCGCCGATCCGGTCGCCCTGCAGCGCACGATCCGGGCCCTCGGGGAGCTGCGGGACGCCGTCCCGGGCGTCGAGCCGGTGGTCGTGGTCAACCAGGTGCGCCGCGGCCCCGTGCCGGGCGACCCGCGCCGGGAGATCGCCGAGGCGCTGGACCGGTTCGCCGGGCAGCCGGTGGCCGCCTTCCTGCCCGCGGACCGGCGCGCGACCGATGCCGCCCTCGCGGACGGCCGCACCCTCGCCGAGGTCGCGCCGGCGTCCCCGCTGCGGACCGAGTTGCGGGCGCTCGCCGCGTCCGTCGCCGGCGTGCGCCGGCCGGCGACCGGCCGTCGGCGCGTCGGCTCCCGGCGACGAGCCGGCTGAGGCGGGCGCGTGATCCTCGTCAGCGGGTGCCGACCGGATCGCCCCCGTCGTAGCGTGGGCCTCCGAGCGGGAGGAGGCCGATGGTGGAGCGACTGACCACCCTGGACGCGTCCTTCCTGTACCTGGAGAAGCCGGACAGCCCGATGCACGTGGCCGGGGTGCTGGTGCTCGAGCCGCCGCCGGGCGGCCTGGAGGCGATCGCCGCGCTGGTCGAGGCCCGGCTGCCGCTGGTCCCGCGCTACCGGCAGCGGGTCCTGGAGGTCCCCGGGCACCTGGCCAACCCCGTGTGGGTCGACGACCCCGACTTCGACGCCGAGTACCACGTGCGGCGGTCGGCGGTGCCGCGTCCGGGCACCGAGACGCAGCTGCTCGACCTGGTCTCCCGCGTGACCGCGCGACCGCTGGACCGCAGCCGCCCGTTGTGGGAGCTCTACCTCGTGGAGGGCCTGGCCGAGGGTCGGGTCGCGGTCGTCACCAAGACCCACCCGGCCCTCGTCGACGGGCTCGGGGCGGTGGACATCGGGCAGGTGTTGCTGGACCCCGTCCCGGACGTCGTCCTCCCGGAGCCGGAACCGTGGCGCCCCCGTCGGCTGCCGACCACCCTGCGACTGGTCCGCGACGCCGTGGAGGAGTACGTCGCCCGGCCCACGGCGGTGGTGGACACCGCGCGCCACGCCGTCTCCGACCTGCGGACCACCGGCGTCCGCATGGGCAGCGCCGTCGGCGGCGTGGCCCGGGCCACCCGGTCGGCGCTGTCCGCCGCGCCACGCAGTCCGCTGAACGCGGCCAACGGCAGCCAGCGGCGGGTCGCGGTGGCGCGCGCGGACCTCGACGACGTCAAGGCGGTGCGCAAGGCGCACGGCGGGACGGTCAACGACGTCCTGCTCACCGTGGTCGCGGGAGCGCTGCGCGACTGGCTGCTGTCCCGCGGGCAGGCCGTGCTCGGCTCCACCTCCGTCCGGGCCATGGTGCCGGTCTCCGTGCAGGGCGAGGAGGAGGACGCTCCCGGCAACCGGGTCTCCAGCTACCTCGTGGACCTGCCCGTGGGGGAGCCGAACCCGCGGGTGCGGCTCGCGCGGATCAGCTACGCGATGCGGGGGGTGAACCAGCAGGGCCGGTCGGTGGGGGCGCAGACGCTCATCGCCCTGACCGGCTTCGCCCCGCCCACCCTGCACGCCCTCGGCGCGCGGGCGGCGCGAGGACTGTCCCGCCGCGTGTCGAACCTGGTGATCACCAACGTGCCCGGCCCGCAGCAGCCGCTGTACGCGGCGGGGGGACGGATGCTGGAGGTCGTCCCCGTGGTGCCGCTGGCGCCGGGACAGGGTCTGTCGGTCGGCATCACCAGCTACGACGGCCGCCTCTTCTTCGGGTTGAACGCCGACCGGGACAGGGTGGCCGACGTCGACGTGCTCGCCGACCTCATCGAGCAGGAGATCGCGACGCTGGTCGATACCGCCGGCTGAGCCGAGGGCGGACGGCGCCGCCGACCGCCGGGATACCGTCGCGCTGACCGCCAGCGAAGAGGAGTCAGCCCGGTGCGTGTGTATCTGCCTGCGACGACGAGCGTCCTGCGGACCCTCGTGGACGACGGTCGCCTGGCCGGCCCGCACACCGCCTTCGCGGTGACCCCGCGGCTGCGGGAGTTCTACGCGGTCAGTGACGCGGGAGCCGACGTGGAGGAACTGGAGTACGCGGCCCTCCTCGGCGCCGCCCGCGCCAGCCTGCGGCTGCTCGACATCGACCCGGCCGCGGTCCGCCGCCGCGTGGTGCTGGCCGCCGACGTCCCCGACGCCGCGGTCACCGAGATGGAGGACCCCGACACCGAGCCCGGCGCCGTGCGGGTCACCGCGGACGTCGCCCTGCGTGACGTCGCGAGCGCCCACATCGACGGTGCCGACGCGGAGGACGACGTGCGGGCCGCGGTCAACGTCGTCCTGGAGGCCGATCTGGGCAGCGAGGACGCGCAGTTCGTCGTCGACCAGGCCGAGGGGCACGAGCTGGCCTGGTACGCCAGCCAGGAGATCGGCACGGTGCTCGAGCTGCTCTGACCGGCGTTCGGTTCCCCCGTTCACCGAGCCGCCGCCACGAGCTGGCGCGCGGCGCCGCTTGCTGCCTCGGCCGGCCGTCGCCGGGCGACCTGCACCCGCTGCGCTACCCCGGCCGTGACCAGCCAGCCGGATCCGGGACGGCGGGGGAGCGCGGTGCGCGGAAGCCGGGTGCCGAGCAGGTCGGCGTCGCCAGGGGCCGGGCACAGCAGCAACCCGCTGCGGCGCCGTCGGAGCGCGGGAACCGGCCCCCGGTACACCGCCGCCAGCTCCGGAGCCGTCCCGGCCACCAGGAGGACCACCCGGCCGGCGGTCCCACCGGCGCCGATCGCGGTGCCCACCGGCGACTCGGCCACCGCGCCGAGGTCGTCGAGGACCACCACACCGCTCTCCCCGCACAGCGACTCCAGCCACGACCGCCAGCCGGCCACGTCGGTGCACTCCAGACTCGCCGACGACCCCGCCGCCGACCGGCCCGGGGCACCGACGACACGCAGGACGGGCACCCCGCCCGCGGTCAGGTGGGCGGCGAAGGCGTCCAGGGCGGTGCTGCGCCCACTCCCCGGGGATCCGACGACGAGCAGTCCTCCGGCTTCGGCGAGGTCCACCTCGAGGACGGCGCCCTCGTCACCGCCCGGCCCCAGCGGCAGTCGCAGGGCGGTGCCGGCGCCGGTCCGCTCGGGGAGGGGCAGCACGGGAGCGCCCGGCAGTTCCGGGATGCGCAGAGGACGGCGGGCCGGGACGGCGGGCGCCCACGCGGTGGCCGGCGGCAGCGTGCGGGGCAGTGCCAGCTGGCACTCGAGGCCGTCCTCACCCATCAGGGCCCGCCCCGGTGGCCGGTGGTCGGGGACGTGGCGGGCCGGGATCCCGGCGACCGCGTAGTCGGCCCGGTCGGGCAGCGGCAGCACCAGCCGGGTGCCCACGGCGCCGGCCAGGCGGCCTCCGGGAACGGCACGCTCGGCGGACAAGAGGCAGGTGAGGCCGGCGGCGGCCCCGTCCCGTGCCAGGCGCAGCAGGCCCGCCGAGCCGGAGGTGGGGTCCGCCTCGTCGAGCAGGCTGCTCAGCTCCTCCACGCCGTCCACCAGCAGCAGGAGGTGGGGCCTCTCCTCGGTCGACGGCCCGGCGCGGCGGGCGGCCACCTCCTGGGTCAGGCGGTCCAGCAGCCGCACGGTGCGCAGCGCGTCCGGGCCGCCGACCGCCGTGCCCGTGTGCGGCAGTTCCGCCGCGGCGGCAGCGAGCGCGCCACCGCCGTGGTCGAGCACGTGGACGTGCAGGTCGTCGGGAGAGCGGCTCGTGACCGCCTCCGCGAGCACGGTTCGCAGGAAGGTCGTCCGACCGCTGCGTGCGCCACCGACGGCGAGCCACGCCCCGCCCCGCTCGAGGTCCAGGCACAGCGGCTGCTGGGACTGGGAGTCGGGCCGGTCGAGCAGGCCGATGCGCAGGCGGCGTCCGGCGCTCCGCGAGTCGGCAGCGGGCGGGGAGCCGGGATCGGGAGGGAGGTCCTCGACACGGACCGCGTCGGGCAGCGGCGGACACCACGGCCGGTGCGGGCGAGGCGTTCCCGACGCGGTCGCGTGGCGGTCCAGCGCCTCGGTCAGCCGGGCGAGGTCGCTCGCACCCACGAGCCGGGCCTCGTCGTCCACGGGGGCCAGCAGCGGCCAGTTCCAGAGAAGCACCCGGGGCCCGCGTCCGCTCCACCCCCGCGCTGCGCCCGCGACCCGGGCGGCCTGGAAGAGGACCGGGGAGCCGCCGCCCACCCGCAGGTAGGCGCGACCCGGTGCGTCCGTGGGGAGGAACGCGGCGGAGGGGGTACCCAGCACGTCCCGGGAATCGGCCTCGCCGGTCGTGCGCAGGCAGATCCGCAGCGTGCAGTTGGCCCGGATCTCCGGTGACACGACGCCGCCGGGCCGCTGGGTGGCCAGGACGAGGTGCACCCCGAGCGAGCGCCCGCGCTGGGCGATCCCGACCAGGCCCGTGACGAAGGCGGGCAACTCCTCGGCCAGGCCGGCGAACTCGTCGACCACGATGACCAGGCGGGCCAACCCCACCTCGTCGGGCAGTGCCGCGATGTCGGACACCCGGTGCGCGGCCAGCAGGGCCTCGCGACGGGTCAGCTCGGCACGCAGCGAGCGCAGCGCCCGGGCGGTGGTGGTGCCGTCGAGGTCGGTGAGCAGCCCCACGGTGTGCGGGAGGGTGGCGGCCTCGGCGAAGGCCGCGCCGCCCTTGTAGTCGACCAGCAGGAACGAGCAGCGGTCGGGTGGGTGGCCCAGCGCAAGACCGGCGATCAGCGTCTGCAGCAGCTCCGACTTGCCGGAGCCCGTCGTCCCCGCCACGAGCACGTGCGGCCCCTCGCGGCACAGGTCGACGGTCAGCGCACCGTCGGCCGTCCGCCCGAGTGGCGCCCCGAGGTGGTCCCGGGAGCGGGACCACCGGCCGGTCGGTCTACCCTCGGCCGGGATCCGCAGGCCGTCACCGGGGAGGTCGAGCAGCCGGACCTGGCGGGGGAGGACCCGCCCGGTGGAGGACGGCGCCAGCGGGGCGAGGTCGCGGGCCAGCGCCTCGGCGACCGGAGCCGGGAGGCGGTCGACGGTGATGCCCGACTGGTCGACGGCTCCGGTGCGGTGCAGGGTCGCGGCGTCGCCCGTCTCCCCGGCGAGCTCCAGCACCGCGTCGGGCGCCGCGGGCAAGCGGTGCAGCGACGGCCCGCAGGTGAGGGTGACGACGCCCGCGTCGCGGGCTGCGCGCAGCGCCGCGGACAGCCGGGGCCCTGCCGGACGGTCGAGGAGGACCACCAGCCAGCCCGGTTGCCCGTCGGTGCCCCTGCCCGCGAGCGAGCCGCGCTCGCCCGCGGCGGCCCGACGGCCCGCCGCCGTCGTGGTCAGCCACCGGGCGAGCACGGCGTCGTCGCCGTCTCCCCGGGCGCCGGTGACGTGCACGCTCCCGGCCTGCACGTGTGGCAGCCAGCGGAGCCACGACCAGGCCGGGAGGTGCTCGGTGCTCGTGAGCAGGACCAGGTCGACCTCGCCGGGGGCGTGCAGCGCCGCCAGCTGGGCGACGATGCCGGACAGCAGGCCCACGACGTGCGACCGGGGCCCGGCGACGGCCAGCCCACCGGTGGCACCGAGCGCGACGGCGACCGGCAGGTGCGCGAGGGTCTGCCGTTCCCGTGTGCCGTCGGCCTGCACGTACGTGACCGCGGACAGGCCGGGGCCGCTGCCGATGCGCACGGTCAGCGCGTCGCCGTCCCCGCGCCGGCGCTGCCAGAGGGGAGCGGACCGGCGACGGGCGGCCGTGGCGAGCGCCGCCAGGTCCGGGTGCACCGTGCGCGCCGTCCGCTCGTCGGTGCGGAGCGCCGCCCGGAGGCGGCCCCGGGCTTCCTCGACCTCCACGGCGTGCGCCGCCGCCGTCCGGCGCCGGTCACGGCGCCCCGTCCACCGGTCCGAGAGCCAGGTGCCGAGGGCGACGACCGGGCTGAGGAGGGCGAAGAACAGGAAGGTGGGAGTGCGCAGCAGCCAGGCCAGCAGCACCCCGCCGAGCGCGGGGAGGAGCACGGCGACCCAGGCCAGCCGGCGCCGGGGGAGGTCGGCCGGTGCGGCGGGGGCGGACACCTCCACCTCCGGACGGGGTGGCTCCAGTCGCGGCGGCGGGCGCAGCTGGAGACGACCGCCGGGGGCCGCCTGCACCGCTGCCCGGATGCTCCCGGGCCCGGCAGGGGCCAGTGTGCTGGCGCCGACCCGGACGATCGAGTGGTGCGGCCACGGGCACGGCCGGTCGCCGAGGGGCTCGTCGTCGAGCCGACTGCCGTTCGTCGACCCCAGGTCGGTCACGCTGAGCTCGCCGGAGCCCACCTCGACGAGCAGGTGCCGGCGGGAGACGTCGGGGTCGTCCAGCGGGATGTCGGCGGCACCCCCGCGCCCCACCACCTGCCGCCCGCGGGACAGCGGGAGTGCCCGGCCCGCCTCCGGTCCGCCCACGACGTGCAGTTCGAGCGCGCTGCGGCGCTCGCGGTCGCCCTGGCGGGGACCGGGCCGGCCCAGGCCGAGGACCGCGCCGTGCGCCAGCCCCGGATCGGTGAGCGGCAGCGCGGCGGGCAGGCGGGTCGACCCGGACCACAGCTCGGCGGCCGGCACTCCCAGGGCGGCGACCAGCCCGGGGAGCACCGCGCCCAGTCGGTCGTCGTCGGCCGCCACGACCTCCACGTCGACCGCGCCGGCGGACGTGACGACGGTCCAGCAACGGGCGGTGGGCGGGGCGGGGGTGGCGGACTCGGGCACGGGACGACCGTGACCGTCCGGCGGCTGCACGGGGGCGTCCGGATCGCCATCTGTGGACGGCCGCTCCGGCTGTGGACGACCGGACCCCGCGCCGCCCCCGCCGCCCTAACGTGCGCTGCGACCGGGAGAGGCCCGGACCGAGGAGGAACCGTGAAGGTCGAGATCGCCACCCTGCAGTCGATGGCCGGGCAGTGCCGGGCCGAGGCGTCCGACACCGCCGCGCGGCACGTCACCCTGTCCAGCAGCGTCAACGCGTCGGTGCTCGACGGGTGGACCGACAGCCAGGCCGCGCTGCGGTTCACCGAGCTCTACGAGCAGTGGCGGCTCAGCGCCCAGGGGGTGAGCGACGCGCTGACCGGCATGGGCACCCTGCTCGACGGCGTGGCCGCGTCCTACCAGCAGCACGAGGCCGACATGGCGGCCCGGATCAGCGCGCTGCTCTGAGCCCGTGAGGAGGTCAGCCCGGCGGCGCGGCGCCTGCCGGCTGCACCGCCGCCGGCCGCGCCCGCCCGAGTCGCCCGCGCAGCTGGCGGGCGGTGTCCGGCAGCCGCTCCCACGGGAGGATCGACAGGATCGCCACACAGTGCGGGAGGAAGATGATCTTCACGCTGGCGAACACCGCGAGGTGGAAGCCCAGCAGGAAGACCACGAGGGCCACCCGTGCCCGGTTGGACCACACGAGCAGCATCAGCGGTGCGGCGAACTCCAGGACGAGCATCGCCCACTGGGCGCCCACGAGGAGTCCGGGCACCTCGAGGGTCCAGTCCGACAGCACCGTGCCGCGGCGCACGATCGCGCGGGCCAGCGTCGACCCGGTGGCCCAGTCCCAGCCGCCGAAGCGCATCTTCGCCCAGGCGGCGAGGAAGTAGGTGAGCATGACGGTGACGAACACCGCCGCCATGGCCCAACCGGCCGCCTCGGAGGTGCGCCGGTCCCGCCACCGGACCCGCCCGATCGTGGGCAGCACGGCCAGCGCCACGAGATAGGCGATCCGGTCGTGGTCCACCTTCCCGTAGCTCATCGCGATGACCATCCACTCGAGGTAGAGGAGGAACACCGCAGAACCCAGGAGTCGGGGCGCCCGGCCGGTGGCCGCGGCCAGGGCCGTGACCACGAGCGCCCACTGGACGACGTGCACCACCGTGGCGGTCGGCGTCGGCAACGGGAGCAGCTGCCCGATCGTGAGCGGCTGGTAGTACTCGGTCGGGACGTCGGCGTGCGCCCGCACCCAGGCCGTGGTGAGGAAGACGTCGACCGGGACGAACAGGTAGACGATGGTCCGGAAGACCGCGATCCGGGCCAGTGGCACCGGCCGGAACCACCAGCCGGAGGACCGCCTCGGCGCGTCCCCGTTCGCCGGCTCGGTCCCGCCGGGACGCAGTCCGGTCCGCGCGGTCCCGCTCACGGGGTGCCCTCCAGTTCCTGGGCCACGAGGACGCTGTCGGTGGCCTCGCCGGTCTGCCGGCCGTCGACCAGTTCGTACCGGCGCTGCACGACCTGCACCGCCACCAGGGGCTCCGTGTCGGGGTGGCGGTCGGCGTAGCTCTCGGCCAGCAGCGTCAGCAACTCGGGCCGGTCGACCAGCCGGGGCAGCTGACCCTCGAACTCCGCCCGGCGCAGGCCGACCTCGCCACCGGAGAGCGGGACCTCCTCGCCGGCGGCGGTCAACCCCACCACCCGGGTGGACACGACCGGGCGGTCGGGGTCGGCCCGGGTCGAGTACATGCGGAACGGCCCGAAGGGGAAGTCCGCGTCCGTGCCCCACACGGTGCCGCCGAGCAGCACCACCAGGACGACGGCCGAGGCGGCCAGCCGCACCACGCGGCCGCGGGTGGAGAGGGTCAGGACGCCGGGCTCCCCGGGGTCACGAACGGGGGCTACCGGCGGCACCGGGGCATCGTAGGATCGGCGCCCGTCCAGATGGGGCACCGACGCCGCGTGGTGGGCAACTGCCCCTCCGTCGCGGAGGCCCTGCCCGCCGGCCGTCCACCACCCCGCCGTCAGCGTCGACACCGGGAGCACAGCGCATGCAGTTCGGCCGGTACTACGAGGAGTTCGAGGTCGGGGCCGTCTACAAGCACTGGCCCGGCAAGACCGTCACCGAGTACGACGACCACCTGTTCTGCCTGCTCACGATGAACCACCACCCGCTGCACCTGGACAGCAACTACGCGGCGGAGACCACCGACTTCGGCAGGAACGTCGTCGTCGGCAACTACATCTACTCGCTGCTGCTCGGGATGAGCGTCCCGGACGTCTCGGGGAAGGCCATCGCCAACCTCGAGATCGAGTCGCTGCGGCACGTGGCGCCGACCTTCCACGGCGACACGATCTACGGCGAGACGACGGTGCTGGACAAGACCGAGTCGAAGTCGAAGGACGACCGTGGCGTCGTGCACGTGGAGACCACCGGGTACAAGCAGGACGGCACCGTCGTCTGCATCTTCCGGCGCAAGGTCATGGTGCCCAAGCGCTCCTACGGCGAGGCCCGCGGCGGCGAGCAGCCCGGCCGGCCGGAGCCCCTGCCGCGCTGAGTCCGCGGGATCAGGCCGGCAGCACGCCCCACCCGCGCAGCGTCTCCACCAGCCGCGGGGTGCACGCCAGCCGCGCCAGGTCTGTCGCGGTGACGAAGGCGACCGCGTCGGCGTCGTCCCCGGCGACCGGCTCGGCGTCCGGGTCCAGCAGGGTGCAGGCGAGGTCGACGACGTCGTAGACCACGCCGGCGCCCGGGATCTCGACCCGGCCGACCGGCGCGCCGGCCCGCACCCGCAGCCCCGTCTCCTCCAGCACCTCCCGCTCCACGGCGGCCTCGGCGCTCTCCCCGGCCTCGACCCGCCCACCGGGTACCGACCACAGTCCACGGCTGGGCTCGTGCCCCCGGCGGATGAGCAGCAGCCGCCCCTGCGCGTCGTGCACCACCGCCCCCACGCAGGCGACCACCGGCGGCGTCGGTGCGGGAACGGGCTCGGGCGGCACGCCCCGCACGGTACGCACGCCGCCCCGGCCGCTGCGCTTGACGAACCCCTCGGGTCACAGGACGGTGATGCCCGATGACTGCCACCACGGTCTGTCCCCGGTGCGGTGAGCGGCTGGTCGTGCGCCCCGGCAACTCCGGTCAGGCCTGGTGTCACGTCCACGGCGCCGTGACGCCGCTGCACCACACGCTGCTCGTCGGTCACGACGCCATCGCCGCGGTGACGGCCGACGCGCGGGTGCCGGCGTGGGTGCCCGACCCCATGCCGACGGGCTGGTCCGTGACCGGCCTGGCCTGGGGCGGTGAGCCCGGCGCCCGCGCGATCGTCGTCGACTGCGCCGGGCCGGCACCCCTCGGCGGCTCGGCGGAGCTGGTCCTCGTGGCCGAGGAGCCCGGTACCGGCGTGGGGTGCGGCTACGCGGGGCTGCCCGGCCTCGACCCGGGCGACGTCATCTCCGGGCCGTCCTCGGCCGACGTCGACGCCGCCGGGCAGCGCGCGCCGCTGTGGGCGGTCCCCACCTCCGACGACCGCGCCGCCTTCGTGGGGGAGGCCTACGGCGTCTGGTTGTGGCTGGTCATGTGGCCGATGTCCGCCGCGTGGCTGCTGGCCGAGCGGCTCACGCTGCTCGACCTCCGCGAACGGCTCTACCCCGATCTGCCGTTGGGTCCGCCCAGTGAGCACCTGCTGCCGGGGACGTGACGGACCGGACCGCTCCGGCCCGCAACCCCGGCGGCGTGTCCCGGGAGGGAGCCGTGGGACCTGTGTTACCCATGGGATCCGCCGTGGGGACACCGTCGTCTCCACGCTCCCGACACGCACCCGCGGAGGTGATGGTGAACCTCAAGAAGGTCCTCACCTGGCTGGTCGTCGCCTTCGTGATCTTCTACATCATCCAGGCCCCCGAGAGCTCCGCCGAGATCGTCCGCACCGCCGGTCAGTGGCTCGGCGACGCGGCGTCGTCGTTCGCGGCCTTCGTCGGGTCGCTGGTCTGACCGCGCGCCGTGTCCGGTCCGGCAGAGACCCCGCCGCCGTCCGACGGCCGCCGGCCGCAGTGGAGCAAGGACGCCGAGAAGTACCTCCTCCCACTCGAGCAGCCACCGGTGGTCGCCACCCGCCGGCACTGGGCGGTGCTGTTCGAGCCGACGGTGAAGACGCTGCCGTTCCTCGCCCTGGGCCTCTGGCTGCTGCTGCTCGACCGCGACAACCGGGTGTCCACGACCGCCGGTTTCCTCGTGCTCGTGGGCGCCGTGGTGTTCCTCGGCCTGCGGGTCGGTGAGTGGTGGATGCGGCACTTCATCGTCACCAACCGCCGGGTGCTGCTGACCAGCGGTCTCATCGTGCGCACGGTCGCGCTGCTGCCGCTGCGCCGGATCACCGACCTGACGTACAAGGAGACGCTGTTCGGACAGCTGCTGGGTTACGGCACGTTCCGCTTCGAGTCCGCCGGGCAGCAGCAGGCCCTGTCGGAGATCACCTACCTGCCTCGCGCCGACCTCCTCTACCGCAAGGTCAGCAACCTGCTGTTCGGCAAGAACGGCGCGGACTCGGGGGACGACGAGGGCAACCCGGAGCCGCGCCGCCGCGCCGCCCGTCCGGGCCCCGAGGGCGGACGCCGGGACACCCAGCCGATCCGGCGGCGTCCGCGGGCCCCGCGGGTGGCCGGACGACGACGCTGAGTGCCGGGTCTCCCGGCGGGAACGACCCCCGTGCGGCAGGCTGACCGGTGATGCGGATCGACCTCCACACCCACTCGTCGGTCTCCGACGGCACCCAGAGCCCCGCCGACCTGCTCGCCACGGCCTCGGCCGCCGGCCTGGACGTCGTCGCGCTCACCGACCACGACACCACCGGCGGCTGGGCGGAGGCGGAGGCGGCGCGGCCCGCGGGGCTGACCGTCGTCCCGGGCATGGAGCTGTCCTGCCGCTGGTTCCCGGCCGGGGCGCCGCCGATCAGCGTGCACCTGCTGGCCTACCTGTTCGACCCCGCGCACCCGGCCCTGGCCGAGGAGCGGGCGCGGCTGCGCGCCGAGCGCCTCGGCCGGGGGGAGCGCATCGTGACCTCCCTCGCCGAGGCCGGCTACCCAGTCGCCTGGGCGGAGATCGTGGAGCGCTCGGGCGGCGGCGTGGTCGGCCGGCCGCACGTGGCGCGCGCCCTGGTCGAGGCCGGGGTCGTCGAGTCCGTCGACCACGCCTTCACCACGCTGCTGCACCACCGCAGCCCCTACTACGTGGCGAAGGCCGACACCGACGTCCTGGACGGCATCGCCCTGGTGCGGGCGGCCGGCGGGGTGCCGGTCTTCGCGCACGGCCTGGCGACCAAGCGGGGCCGGGTGGTCGGGGACGAGGCGATCGCGGCGATGGTCGCGGCCGGGCTGCTGGGCCTGGAGGTCGACCACCCCGACCACGACGTGGAGGAGCGGGCGCACCTTCGGGGTCTGGCCGGCGACCTCGGCTTGCTGGTCACCGGCTCCAGCGACTACCACGGCACGAACAAGACGACGCCGATCGGCGCCTGCACGACGGCGCCCGACCAGCTCGACGCCCTGCTCGCCGCCGGCACCGGCGCCGCGCCGTACCGCGACTGACGCGGGACCGTCGGCCCCGGCGGTTAGCGTGGCGGTGTGGGAGGCGAGCAGCTGGAGATGCCCGGCATGCCCCGGCGGCTGTTCCCGGCCACGCCGAGCAAGCTGGCCGCCTTCGCGGACTGCCCGCGCCGGTACCGGTTCGGCTACCTCGACCGGCCGACCCCGCCCAAGGGCCCGCCGTGGGCGCACAACACCGTGGGGTCGGCGGTGCACGCCGCGCTGCGTTCCTGGTGGGAGCTGACGGTGCCGAAGCGGACGCCGGCCGCGGCCCGGCAGCTGCTGTACTCGGTCTGGTCGACGGCCGGGTTCCGCGACGCCGAGCAGGCCGACCGGTGGCGGGCCCGGGCCGCCGGCTGGCTCACCGACTACGTGGCCGGCCTCGACCCCACCGACGAGCCGGTCGGCACCGAGCGGCAGGTGGCCGCCACGACCGAGCGGCTGGCGCTGTCGGGCCGGGTCGACCGCATCGACCAGCGCGGCGACGAGCTGGTGGTCGTGGACTACAAGACCGGCCGGGCGGTCAGCACCGACGACGAGGCCCGCGGGTCACCCGCCCTGGCCGCCTACGTGCTGGGGGTGCGCCGCACCCTGCGCCGTCCCTGCAGCCGGGTGGAGCTGCACCACCTGCCCAGCGGGACGGTCGCCGCGTTCGAGCACACCGACCGGTCGCTGGCCAACCACGTCCGGCGGGCCGAGGACATCGCCGCCGACATCGCCACGGCCACCGCCGCGGTGGACGCCGGCGAGGACCGGGACGTCGCGTTCCCCGCGGTGCCGGGGCGTCAGTGCGGCTGGTGCGACTTCCGGCCCAGCTGCGCGGTCGGCCAGGCGGCGACCCCGCCGCGGGAGACCTGGAGCTTCCTCGCCGAGGAGACCCCGGCCGTCGGCTGACGGCGACCGGGGGACGCCGGGGTTCACGCGCTGACCGGCACCGCCCGGGCGACGCGCTCGAGGCCGGCCCACACGATCGGGGAGCGCCGGGCCCGGGGCGGGAGCCGCAGCATCCCCTGGCGGAAGGCCCGGAGGGCCGCCGTCGCCGCGGCGTCGGTCACTCCCGACCCGGGCAGCGAGTACATCCGCCGGGCCCACGGGGGCAGCGTGGCGACCGCCAGCGACGCCAGGGTGCCCCACGCCGGGCGGGCCGGGGTGAGCCACCGGACCCAGGCCGGCATCGGCGGCGTCACCACCAGCCGCAGCGCGTCGCGGGCCGCCGGCGTCACCGCCAGCGACGGGCGCACGGCGGTGAGGTAGCGGGCGAGTCCGGCGACGCTGCGCGGCACGTCGGCCTCGGTGCACCCGACGAGGACGGCCGCGGTCACCTGCTCGGCGACGTAACGGTCGGCGTCGGCTCCGGCCCGCACCACCCCGGTCCGGTGGGCGGCGTCGAGCAGGGAGTCGACCTCGCAGCAGTGCACCCACAGCAGCAGGTCCGGGTCGTCGACCCGGTAGGCGCGACCGCTGGCCGGCTCCACGCCGGCCAGCCGCCGGTGGATGCCGCGCACCCGCCGCACCGCGCGCACCGCCTCGCGGCGGGTGCCGAAGGTCAGGGTGTCGACGTAGGCGGCGGTCCGGACCAACCGCGGCCACGGGTCGGTGCGGAAGCCCTCCGAGAAGGTCGCGACGCCGTCCATCGCGACCGGGTGCAGCGCCTGCAGCAGCAGCGCCCGCAGGCCCCCGACGGAGAACACGGGGTCCGCGTGCACCCGCCACGTGACGCTGTCGGGCCCGAAGAACCCGAGCAGGTCCTCCTCCGCCGTCCAGGACCGCGCCGAGAGGGTCACGACGGCACCGCGGCGTCCCGGCCGTCGTCGGCGCGCGCCGGGACCGAGGCCCAGAAGTCCTGCAGGACCTCCAGCGTCCGGAGCGGGTTCTCGATGGCGGGGGAGTGGATGGAGCCGGGGACGACCTCGTAGCGGGCACCCAGCCGCCGGGCCATGTCCTCCTGCGCGGCCGGGGTCCACGCGTCGTCGGCGATGCCGTGCGCGACCAGGACGGGGACGCCGCTGGCGGCCAGCTCGGCGACCCGGTCGGGCTCGGTGGTCATCGCGTCGGCCATGCCGCGCAGGCCGGCGGCGCTGTTGGCCAGGAACCGGCGGTCGAGGAACGCGCGGGTCGCGGCGGGCACCTCCTGCGCCTTGGGGTCGGTCATCGCCAGCTGCTCCAGCGCCTGCTGCACCAGCGGCACCCCGCCGGCGTCGAGCAGGGGGGAGAGGTGGTCGAGCAGCTCGGCGCGCGGGCCGACCAGCCGCGAGGGCCCGGAGCCGAGCAGGGTCAGCGAGTCGAACGCGGACGGGTCGGCGAGGACGGCGGCCCGGCCGACCAGCCCGCCGAAGCTGTGCCCGACCAGGTGCAGCCGGCCGACGCCCTCGGCGCGCAGCTGCCGGGCGACGGCGACCAGGTCGGCCGCGAGCTCCGCGACGCTGTAGCGGGCGGGGTCGTCGGGGCCGGGCGACTCGAACTGGCCCCGCTGGTCGAGCGCGACGACGCGCAGGCCGGCGGCGCACAGCGGCCGCAGCAGCGGCGCGAAGTCCTCCTTGCTGCCCGTGTACCCGGCGACCATGAGGACGGTCCCGACGGCGCCGTCCCCTCCGGTGTCCAGGGCGGTGAGGGGCCCGGCCCCACCGGGGAAGGTGCGGTGCCGCGCGTCGTGCTCGGCCAGCTGCCGCAGGTCGTCCGGGGCGATGGAGAGGGGGGTGCTGGGGTCGGGGCCACCGGGCATCACCATGACCCCCAGTCAACCCCGGCGCGCAGCCCGGTGCCTCCCCCGGGTCAGCGGAAGGCGATCACCCGATCGGGCAGCTGCAGGACGACCACCGGCCCGGCCACGGTCGTCAGCCCGCCCGGACGCAGGCCGGCGACCGCCGAGCGGCCCACCTCCGCACCGGTGGCGAGGTCGCGGACGACGACGGCGCCGTCCTCCGCGACGGGGACCGGCGTCGCGGCGGTGCCCGACCCCGCGACGGCCGGCCCCGTGGGGAGCCCGGTCGCGGGGGTGTCCCAGCGCAGGACGCCGGTGGCCTGGTCGACGGCGGACAGCGTGCCGCCGGCCAGCACGAGGAGGGTGTCCCCGATGCCGCGGGCGCTCGCCGTCCCGTCGGCCGCGGCGGTCAGGGGGGCGCCGAGGGGGGTGCCGTCGGCACCGGCGTACACCTGCACGCCGTCGTCCGCCGCGAGGACCACGGCCCGGTCGACGCCGGCCAGTGTCGCGGTCGCGCCGGGCAGGTCGCGGGTCCAGCGCGGGCTGCCCTCGAAGCCGTCGAACAGGCGCAGCTGCAGCGCGTCGGCGCAGCGCTGGACGACGACGACCCCCGCCGATCCGACGTCGGCGTCGAGCAGCCGGCAGCCCTCGGTCGGTGCCTGGCGCCAGCGGGTGTTGTCGCCGACCGGGTCGATCGTGACGACGCCGGTCGGGCTCGCGGCCAGCACGATGCCCTCGGTGCTGTGCAGGACCACGTCGGACCGGAGGTCGACGTTCCGCGTCCACGACCGCACGCCGGTGTCCGCCACGAGCGCGACCGCCTCGTCGCAGCGGTCCTCGGTGCGGAAGACGGCGACCACCCGGCCGCCGACCAGCGTCCAGTCGCACATCACCGCGTTGGCGCGGGTGTAGCGCCACGCCTCCTCGCCGGTGTCCGCGTCGAGCGCCCGGATCCCGTGCTCGTCCCCGACCAGCACCCGGCCGCCGAACACCGACGCGCGGGGGGCGTCGTCCGCGCCCGTCGTCGGGGAGGTCCAGGCGGCGGAGACGGCGCCGGCCGGCGTCCCCGTGGGGACGCCGGCCGGTCCGGTCGTGGTGCTCTGGGTGGCCGCTGCGTCGGACCCCCGCCACAGCAGGGCGGCGACGACGACCAGCGCCAGCGTGGCCGCCGTCCACACCCACACCCGCAGGGGCGGACGCTTCAGGGCGGTCACGGGTGGGTCATCAGGCGGCGGGCTCGGCGGAGCCGCGGTTGGCGCCGCCCCGGCGCCGCCGACGGCGGCGGGGCCTGGCCGCCTCGCCGGAGGCCGCGACCTCGCCCGCCGGGGCCTCGCCCGTCGCGGTCGCGGCAGCGGCAGCGGCCGGAGCCTCACCGGCGGCCGCGGCGGCGCCGCCACCGCGGGTCCGGCGACGCGGACGGTTCGACCGCGCCGGCTTCTTGTCGGCGTCCTGCTTCTCGGCGTCCTCGCGGCCAGGACCGCGGCTGCCGGAGCGGGTGCGCTTGCCGGTCTCGCCGAGGTCCTCGAGGGCCTCGGCGTCCAGGCCCTCGCGGGTCCGCTGTGCGCGGGGCAGCCGGCCGGTCGCGCCCTCGGGGACGTCGAGGTCGGTGTAGACCCACGGCGAGGTGGAGTAGGTCTCCGGCGGGTCGGTGAAGTCGAGGTCCAGCGCCTTGTTGATCAGCTGCCAGCGCGGGATGTCGTCCCAGTCGACCAGGGTGACCGCGACGCCGGTGGAGCCGGCGCGGCCCGTGCGGCCGATGCGGTGCACGTAGGTCTTCTCGTCCTCGGGGCACTGGTAGTTGACGACGTGGCTGACGCCGGTGACGTCGATGCCACGAGCGGCGACGTCGGTGGCGACCAGGACGTCGACCTTGCCGCTGCGGAAGGCACGCAGCGCCTGCTCGCGGGCGCCCTGGCCGAGGTCGCCGTGCACGGCGGCGGCGGCGAAGCCGCGCTCGACCAGCTCGTCGGCGACCTTCTGCGCGGTCCGCTTCGTGCGGCAGAAGACCATCGCCAGCCCGCGGTCGCGGGCCTGCAGCACCCGGGCGAGCAGCTCGGGCTTGTCCAGGTTGTGTGCCCGGTAGATGAACTGCGTGGTCTGCGGGACCGTCGAGCCCTCGTCGTTGCCGTGCGCCCGGATGTGCGTCGGCTGGGTCATGAACGACCGGGAGAGGGTGACGATCGGGCCGGGCATCGTCGCGGAGAACAGCATCGTCTGCCGCTTCTCCGGGACCATCGCCAGGATCCGCTCGATGTCGGGCAGGAAGCCCAGGTCGAGCATCTCGTCGGCCTCGTCGAGGACGAGCACGCGGACCTTGCCCAGGATCAGGTGGCCCTGCTGGGCCAGGTCGAGCAGCCTGCCCGGGGTGCCGACGACGACCTCGACGCCGCTCTGCAGCGCCTGGACCTGCGGCTCGAACGCGCGGCCGCCGTAGATGGCCTGCACGCGGATGCCGCGCCTGGAGCCGGCGGTGCCGAGGTCGCGGGCGACCTGCACGCACAGCTCACGGGTGGGGACGACGACCAGCGCCTGCGGGACGCCGTCGCCGCCCTCGGCCGCGGGGACGACGCGCTGCAGGAGGGGGACGCCGAAGCCGAGGGTCTTGCCGGTGCCCGTGCGGGCCTGCCCGATGAGGTCGTTGCCGGCCAGCGCGAGCGGGAGGGTGAGCTCCTGGATGGCGAAGGTGCGGGTGATGCCGGCCTCGGCCAGCGCCGCGACGACGTCGGGGTGGACGTCGAAGTCGCTGAACAGCGGGGCGTCCTCGGCGACCGGGGCGCCGCCGAGCTCCTCGGTGGCCTGCTCGAGCTGCTCGGGGGCGGGGGCGCCAATCTCGGCGTGCTCGAGGTCGGGGCCGGGGGTGGTGTCGTCGATGGAGGTCAGTGCTCTCGCCTCTGGTCTACTGGGGGACCGGCTCCGGCGGCGGAGGGCCGCGTCACACCCGTCCCGGTCGGTTGTCGCGGGATCAGTTCCAGCGCCGACGCGGCCAGCAGACCGGGCGTCGGATCGGCCCGGGAGACAGCCCCGGAGGGCGTCGTCCAGCGGTCGTCAGCGCACAGATACACAAGCGAACCGAGGGCTCGCCGATTCCCATCGTAGCGTGCGCACCGGTTAGCCTCTCCGCGCCGCGCTGCCCGGGGCCCCTGGAGCCCCCCGGACGGGCAGGCGGGTCCCGTGTCGGTGAACCCTGGAGGTGCCCGTGACGTCGGTCGACGAGCGCGCCGTCGTCGACCTGCTGGGGGTGCTCGCCTACGCCGAGCTGACCGCCTTCGACCGGCTCGCGGAGGACGCGCGGCTGGCGCCCACCCTCGCCGGTCGTGCGGCGCTGGCGGAGATGGCCGCCGCCGAGATCGGCCACCACACCCGGCTCACCACCCGCCTCGCGGAGCTCGGGGCCGACCCGACCGCCGCGATGACGCCCTTCGTCGCCGCGCTCGACGCCTTCCACGCGAGCACCCGCCCCCGCACCTGGCTCGAGGGGCTGGTGAAGGCCTACGTCGGGGACGGGCTGGCCGCGGACTTCTACCGCGAGATCGCGACGTTCCTGCCCGATCCGGACCGGGCGCTGATCCTCGACGTGCTCGCCGACACCGGCCACGCCGACTTCGCCGTCCGCGAGGTCCGCGCGGCGATCGCCGCACACCGCACCGTCGCCGGCCGGCTCGCGCTGTGGGGACGCCGCCTCGTGGGGGAGGCGATCACCCAGTCGCAGGCGGTGATCGCCGAGCGCGACGACCTCGCCCGGCTGATCATGGCGGGCACGGGGGACCTGACCGGGCTCGGCCGGCTCATCGAGCGCATCACCTCCGCCCACACCGAGCGGATGAAGACCCTCGGGCTCAACCCCTGACAGGAGGCCCCGTGGAGCACCTGCTGGTCGTGGGGGCCGGCCCCGGCATCCCTCTCGCCACGGCCCGCCGTCTCGGCACCCGGGGGTACGCCGTCGGCCTGGTGGCTCGACGCGAGGAGGAGCTGGCGGAGCTGCAGTCCGACCTCGCCGCTCACGGCGTCCTCGCCGGACGGGCCCCCGCGGAGGCGGCCGACCCCGCGTCGCTGACGGCGGCGCTCGACCTGTTCCTGGACACCTTCGGCCCGGCCGGCGTGCTGCTCGTCGACGTCCCGGCCGGCCGCCGGGTGACCGTGCCGGAGCTCGCCCCCGAGGACCTGCTGGCCGACCTGGCCGCCGGGGCGGTCGCGCTCCAGACCGCCGTCCGCGCCGTCCTGCCCGGGATGCGCGAGCGCGGCTCGGGCACCGTCCTGGTCACGGTCGGGGGTGCGGCTGACCGGTCGGCCGCCTCGACGGCGACGATCGGTGTCCAGGAGGCGGCGCTCCGGGCGCTGACGGAGGCGCAGGCCCGGGCACTGGCCCCCGAGGGAGTCCACGTCGCGACCGTCACCGTCCGGGGCCTCGCCGGGGTGGACCGGCCGATCGACCCCGACCGCGTGGCCGCGCTGTGCGAGGAGCTGGTGGCCGAGACCGCGGGACCGCCGGAGGCCTGGCGCACCACCGTCGACCTGTGAGAGGACCCGGTGCCCCCACGCCTCGCACGCCCGGCGCGGCTCCCTGCACCAGGGGCACTCCCAGGAACAGGGGCACTCCCAGGAACGCCGAGGGGGCGCCTCCGCGGTGCGGAGACGCCCCCTCGGGTTTCGGTCGTCAGGACCCGGCGATGAAGCCCACCCGGCGCTGGTCGGCCTGGGCGATCTCCACGTAGGCGATGCGGTCGACGGGCACGAGGACCCGCCGGCCACGCTCGTCGACCAGCGTCAGCAGGCCGTCCTTCGTGGCGCCGGACATGGCCTTGGCCACCTCGGCTGCGATCTCGTCGGGGGTCTGGGGGCTGTCGATGACCAGCTCCCGGGGGGAGTGTTGGACACCGATCTTGACTTCCACGGGGGGATGCCTCCTCGAATTGCGCGGCTGTGACCCACGCTAGTGCAGCGGTGTGGCGCGGACCTGCGGCGAGGCTGCGCCGTCAGCGAACGGGGCCGGCCCTCACGACGCCGGCGTCTCGCCGCCCTCGAGCCGGGGGAACCGGGAGATGCCCCGCCACGACAGCGAGGTCATGAGCGACACCGCCTCGTCCCGGGAGACGGTGCCCTTGCGGTCCAGCCACCAGCGGGCGCTGGTCTCGGCCAGCCCGGTCATGCCCGAGGCCAGCAGCAGCGAGCGCTCGCGGTCCAGGCCGGTGTCGGCCCCGATCACCTCGGCGATCGCCTCGACGCAGGCGAGGTGGCCGCGGTCGGCGAGCTCCCGCACCTCGTCGTCGTTGCGCAGATCGGACTCGAACACCAGCCGGAAGGCGGCGCCCTCGTCGTTGATGAAGTCGAAGTAGGCACCGACGGCGCCGTTGACGCGGGTGCGGTTGTCGTCGGTGCCGGACATCGCCTGGCTCACCCGGTCGGTGAGCGCCGTGACCTGTTGCTCGAGCAGCGCCAGGTACAGCTCTCGCTTGCCGGGGAAGTGCTGGTAGAGCACGGGCTTGCTGACCCCGGCGCGGTCGGCGATGTCGTCCATCGCCGCGGCGTGGAAGCCCTGGGCGACGAAGACCTCCTGCGCGGCCTGCAGCAGCTGGGCACGGCGCGCGCCACGGGGCAGGCGCGAGGTGCGCCGGGCGGGGGAGGCGTCGGGCCGGGACAGTGACATGACGCACGGATGTTACCGACGGGTCACCGCCTCGCGCGCCGCGGACCGGCCTGACCTACCGTCGGCGGGTGACCCGCACTGCCGAGCCCCCCACCGCGGCGGTAGCCGTCCGCACGGCCCGGCTGTCGGAGACGCCGCTGCCGTCGGTCGACCTCGTGCCGCCGCCCTGGCCGGGGGAGCCGGTGCTGGTGCGGGGCGGGGAGGTGTTCGTCCGGCGGACGCCGTGGACCGGCCCGGTCGACGGCGGGCCGGACGGCGCACCCCGGGAACGGGCCCTCTACGTGCACGGCCTCGGCGGGGCGTCGACCAACTGGACCGACCTGGCCGCGCTGCTCGCCGTCCGGTTCGACGGGTGGGCCATCGACCTGCCCGGCTTCGGCCGGTCGCACCCGCCGTCCCGCGGCTCGTACTCCATGCGCGGCCACGTGGCCGCCGTCATCGACGTCCTCGAGCGGATCGCCGCCGAGCCGGGCGAGGCGTCGGGCCGGCCGGTGCACCTGCTGGGCAACTCCCTCGGCGGCATGGCGGCGCTCATGGTGGCCGCCCGCCGGCCCGACCTCGTCGCCTCCCTGACGCTGGTCTCCCCGGCGATGCCGGTCTACCGGGTCCCGCCCGCGTTCAACCGGGCCCTCCTGCTGCTCCTGCTGCCCGGCGTCCCGTCGATCGCCGAGCGCCGGATGGCCGGCGTGACCCCGGAGCAGCAGGTGCGCGGGATGGTGCAGATGTGCTTCGGCGACCCGCGCCGCATCCCCCGCGCCCGGTTGCAGCAGGCGCTGGACGAGATGCGTGAGCGCGCCGCGCAGCCGTGGGCCGGGCGGGCGCTGACCCGCAGCATGCGCGGGCTGATCACCTCCTACCTGCGGATCGGCGCGGCCAACGCCTGGCGCGCCGCCCGCTCCCTGCGCCCGCCGACGCTGGTCGTGTGGGGCGACCGGGACCGGCTCGTCGACCCCGCGCTCGGACCCCGGCTGGCCGCCGCCGTCCCCGACGGCCGGCTGCTCGTCCTGGACGGCGTCGGGCACGTCGCGATGATGGAGGCGCCGGAGCCGACGGCCCGCGCCGTGCTGGCCCTGGCCGAGGACGTCGCCGGGGAGGGCCGAGAGCGCTAGCGCCGGCATCACCGGTACGAGTCGGTCCGGCACACGCCGTCGCCGGCCGGGTCTGCCGCCACGCCCGCGAGCCGTGAGAGCCTGGCCGGGTGAGCCCCGCGGACGCACCTCCCGGCCGCGGGCCGGGCGAGCGCCCCCGACCTCACCCGCCGGCTCCCGGACCCCGGCGCCGGCTCGCGGACGCCGGTGTCGCGCGCCGCGACCTGCCTCGTGTGCCGCCCGGTGCCCCCCGCCCCCATCCGGCTCCCGTCCGCGGCGAGGTCCCTCTCCCGTCCCGCCGCCGCAGCGACGTCCGGACGCCCGCGGACGCGGCCGGCCCGCGCCCGCCGGTGCCGCCCCGCCGCGAGCCGCGGGACCGCCCGCCCGCACGTCGTCCGGCCGGACGGGTGCGCCGCTTCGTGTCCCGCTGGGGATGGCGGGCCTACGCGATCCCGATCCTCACCATCGCCACCGTGCTCACCCTCGTCGACCTGGTCCGCAGCGGGACGACGACGGCGCGCACCGACGCCGGCACCGCGGCCGCGCAACTGCCTGCCACGACGGCGCCGGCGCCCACGAGCGACCCCGTGCCCGCCGACGTGACCGCGCCCGCGCAGGGTGACGCCGGGCCGATCGAGACCGCCCCGCCGGCACCCGACCAGATCGGCTTCGTCCAGCAGGGCGCGGGCACGGTCTCCGTCGTCGACGGGGCCTCCCAGGTGTACGGCACCGGCCCGCTGCAGCGGTTCGTCGTCGAGGTGGAGGACGGCATCGGGGTGGACGGCGCCGGGTTCGCCGCCGCGGTCGAGAGCACGCTCGGCGACCCGCGGTCGTGGGGGAGCGGCGGGCGGATGTCGTTCCAGCGCGTCGGGCCGGCCGAGGCCGCCTCGGGCGCCTACGACTTCAAGGTGACGCTCATCAGCCCCGGCAACATGGAGACCTACTGCCCCGGGGTCGGCACCGGCGGCTACACCTCCTGCCGCTACGGCGACCGCGCGGTCATCAACCTGGCCCGCTGGGAGACCGCCGTCCCCGACTACCAGGGCGACGTCGCCACCTACCGGCTCTACGTCATCAACCACGAGGTCGGCCACGCCCTCGGCAACGGGCACCAGCAGTGCCCCGGCGCCGGCCGGCTCGCGCCGGTCATGCAGCAGCAGACCCTCGGCCTCGAGGGCTGCGCCAAGAACCCCTGGCCCTACCCCTAGCCGACCTCCCCCTCGCACGACTCCGGGGAACCTGCTCTCCGGGGCGGTGGTGAGGGCGCGTCTTCCCCGGAGTTGCCGCGCGCCCGTCGTCCCTCCGCTCCCGGACCGCCCAGGGCGGGATTAGGAACGCGTGTCAGTCTGTTGTCCCGACGAACGACGGCCCCGCGCGGCCGCTGTCGAGTGACTGAGGAGCAAACCCGTGTCCCTGCCACCCCTGGTGGAGCCTGCGGCCGACCTGTCGATCGACGAGGTCCGCCGGTACAGCCGGCACCTGATCATCCCGGACGTCGGGATGGACGGGCAGAAGCGGCTGAAGAACGCCAAGGTGCTGGCGGTCGGCGCCGGCGGCCTCGGCTCGCCCGTGCTGATGTACCTGGCCGCGGCCGGCGTCGGCACCCTGGGCATCGTCGAGTTCGACGTCGTCGACGAGTCGAACCTGCAGCGGCAGATCATCCACGGCCAGTCCGACGTGGGCCGATCCAAGGCCGAGAGCGCGCGCGACTCCATCAAGGAGATCAACCCGCTGATCGACGTCCGGCTGCACGAGACGCGGCTGGACAGCGACAACGTGATGGAGATCTTCAGCCAGTACGACCTCATCGTCGACGGCACCGACAACTTCGCCACGCGCTACCTCGTCAACGACGCGTGCGTGCTGTTGGACAAGCCGTACGTGTGGGGCTCGATCTACCGCTTCGACGGCCAGGTCTCGGTCTTCTGGAACGAACACGGCCCCAACTACCGCGACCTCTACCCGGTGCCGCCGCCGCCCGGCATGGTCCCCAGCTGCGCCGAGGGCGGCGTGCTCGGTGTCCTGTGCGCGACCATCGGCGCGATCCAGGCCACCGAGGCCGTCAAGCTGATCACCGGCATCGGCGAGACGCTGCTCGGCCGGCTGATGGTCTACGACGCCCTGGAGATGACCTTCCGCACCATCAAGGTGCGCAAGGACCCGGAGGCCGAGCCGATCACCGAGCTCATCGACTACGAGACCTTCTGCGGTGTCGTGTCGGTCGAGGCCCAGGAGGCCGCCGCGGGCTCGACGATCACCGTCGACGAGCTCAAGGACATGATGGACGCCGGCAAGGACTTCGAGCTGATCGACGTCCGTGAGCCCAACGAGTACGAGATCGTCTCGATCCCGGGCGCGAAGCTGATCCCCAAGGACGAGATCCTCTCCGGCCGGGCGCTGTCCCAGCTGCCGCAGGACAAGCCGATCGTGCTGCACTGCAAGACCGGCGTCCGCTCGGCCGAGGTGCTCGCCGCCCTCAAGAACGCCGGCTTCTCCGACGCCGTCCACGTCCAGGGCGGCGTGACGGCGTGGGCGACGCGCATCGACAAGGCGCTGCCGACGTACTGAGGCACCACCGAGGGCCCGGATCGCTCCCCGCTGGGGCGGTCCGGGCCCTCGTGGCGTCTACTGACGACGTGTCCGAATTCTCTCCGGCCGAACTGATCGAGCTCTTCCAGCGGGCGCAGGCCTCGTTCACCGACCGGGTCGACGCGGTGAAGCCCGAGCAGTGGGAGGACCCGGCCCTGCCGGGGTGGAGCGTCGCCGACCTCGTGGCCCACCTGGTCTCCGAGGCGCTGTGGGCGCCCCCGCTGCTCGCCGGGGAGCCGTTCGACCTGGTCGACGGCCGATTCCCCGACGCGACGCCGGACCTGCTCGGGAACGATCCGCTGACCGGCTGGGAGAGCGCGGCCGACGCCGCCCTGGCCGCGTTCGCGGGGGACCATGCGCTGCTGCACACGGTGCACCTGGCCCGCGGCCCCCTGCTGGCCGCGCACTACATCGAGGAGATGACCGCCGACCTGACGGTGCACTCCTGGGACCTCGCCCGGGCCACCGGCGGGGACACCGAGCTCGACATGGTGCTGGTCACCGCCGGCCTCGTCGTCGCCGACCGGCTGCCGGAGGACGGCGTCCCGGGGCTGATCGACCCGCCGCTGGACGTGCCGGCCACCGCCGATCCCCAGACCCGGCTGCTGGCGAGGTACGGCCGGCGCGGCTGAGCGGACAGGCGGGTCGCGCGGATCCGCCTGGCGGAAGCGCCTCTAGGCTGCGGGCGGAAACGACCAGCTGGAGGTACCGCGAATGAGTCAGCCGCCCTCGGGCCAGGACCCCTACGGTCCGCCCGGCCCCCCGCCCCCCGGTCAGGGTGGGTGGGGTCAGCCGCAGGGCCAGGGCGGCTGGGGGCCGCAGGGTGGGCCGGGCGGTCCCGAGGGTCCGCAGCCGGGCCGGCCGCAGTACGGCCAACCCCCGTACGGCCAGCAGCCGGGCCAGCCGCAGTACGGCCAGCCTCCGTACGGCCAGCCTCCGTACGGCCAGCCGGGCCCGCCGCAGTACGACCAGCAGGGTCCCTACGGGCAGCCCGGTCAGCCCGCGTACGGCCAGCCGGGGCAGCCCCCGTACGGCCAGTTCGGTCAGCCCGGCCCCTACGGGCAGCCGGGCCGGCCGCCGTCCGGCAAGGGCGGGCGGGGCCTGGTGATCGGCATCGTGGCCGCCGTCGTCGTGGTGGTCGGCCTCGCCGCGATCCTGTTCCTCACCCTGGGCGGGGACGACGAACCGACGGCGTCCGCCGACAGCACGACCTCCGCCGGCAGCTCGTCGAGCTCGTCCTCCCGGCCCTCGACCAGCAGCAGCTCCTCGTCCAGCGCACCGCAGCCCGGCGGCGCGAGCGACCTGCTCGCGATGGTCCCGCCGGACTTCACCGGCTGCGAGGAGGCCCCGCTGGCCGGCGACGGCGACGTCGCACACGTGGCCTGCACCGGGAGCGCCGCGGTCCCGCAGGACGGCAACTTCTTCCTCTACCCGGACCGGACGACCATGGACGACGTCTTCACCTCCGACACCGCCGGCGCGCCGGAGCTGCCGCAGGGCGAGGACTGCACGACCGGCACGGGCACCAGCGTCTGGACGTCGGCCGGCAACAGCGGGTCCTACGCGTGCGCCATCGACGCCGACAACGGCCGGGTCGGCATCGTGTGGACCGACGACGAGGCGCTCGTGGAGGGCGTCGTCACGGCTCCGGGCACCACCCAGGAGGAGCTCGCCGCCCTCTACGAGTGGTGGGTGGCCAACAGCAGCTACCAGCAGTGATGCCGGAGGCGCCCGGAGGACCGCCGTCCCCGGGCGCCTCCGCGTCCGCCGCCGACGTCGACGAGGCGGTGTTCGACGCCGTCGAGGCGATCCCGCCCGGCCGGGTCAGCACCTACGGCGCGATCGGGCGGTTGGTCGGCGTCGGGCCGCGGCGGGTCGCGCGGGCTCTCTCCCAGGGCGGGGGTGCCGTCCCCTGGTACCGGGTGGTCCGCGCCGACGGCACGGCCGCCGAGCCCGTGCGCGTGCGCCAGCTGGAGTTGCTGGCCACCGAGGGCGTGCCCGTGCGGGACGGCCGGGTCGACCTCCGCGCCGTCGGCTGGCCCTGAGGCACACCCCACGCGCCCCACCCGTGACGGACGTGTCGGACGGCCGTGGTGTCATCGAGAGGTGGCGGCAGTGCGGGGGGCGGACGGGGCGCCGGTCTACCGGCTCGTGCAGGGGGACCCGGTCCCGGTGGCCCGGCCCCGGCTGGACCCCACGCAGCAGGCGGTGGTCGACCACCCCGGCGGGCCGCTGCTGGTGCTCGCCGGTCCCGGAACCGGCAAGACCACCACGATCGTCGAAGCCGTCGCGGCCCGGATCGACCGCGGGATCGACCCCGAGCAGATCCTCGTCCTGACCTTCAGCCGCAAGGCCGCCGCCGAGCTGCGCACCCGCATCACCACCCGGGTGGCGCGCACCATCCGGGAGCCGCTGGCCCGCACCTTCCACTCCTACGCCTACGGGGTCCTGCGCCGGGCGGCGCTGCTCCGCGGTGACCTCCCGCCCCGCCTGCTCACCGCCGCCGAGCAGGACGCCGTCGTCGCGCAGCTGCTGCGCGGCGACGTCGAGGAGGAGGGGGCGGTCCGCTGGCCGGAGTCGCTGGGGCCGGCGCTGTCGACGGCCGGCTTCCGCACCGAGCTGCGCGAGCTGCTTCTGCGCGCCACCGAGCGGGGGGTGGGGCCCGACCGGCTCGCCGCCTGGGGGCGCGAGCTCGGCCACGACGCGTGGGTGCACGCCGCGGCGTTCCAGGCCCAGTACGAGGCGGTCACGGCCTTCGCCACCGCCGGCCGCGGTGACGCCTCCGGGTACGACCCCGCCGAGCTGGTCCGGGAGGCGATCGCCGAGCTCGCCTCGGACCCCGAGCTGCTGCGGCAGGAGCGGGAGCGGGCCCGCTGGCTGTTCGTCGACGAGTACCAGGACACCGACCCCGCCCAGGTGGAGCTGCTGGAGCTGCTCGCCGGCGGCGGTGGGGACCTCGTGGCCGTCGGCGACCCCGACCAGGCGATCTACGCCTTCCGCGGCGCCGAGCCGCGGGGCATCGTCGAGTTCCCCGACCGCTTCCGGCACGCCGACGGCCGCCGCGCCGACCGGCTGTCCCTCGGGGTGTGCCGCCGGTCGGGTGCCGAGCTGCTGCGGATCAGCCGCCGCGTCGCCGAGGGCCTGCCCGGCCCCTGGGAGCACCGCCGCCTCCAGCCGGTCGAGGACACCGGCGACGGCACCGCGGAGGTGCACGTCTTCGGCTCGGCCGCCGTGGAGGCCGCCTACGTCGCCGACGTGCTGCGCCGGGCGCACCTGCTCGACGGGGTGCCGTGGTCGCAGATGGCGGTCGTCGTCCGGACGGCGACCGCGCTGGGGCCGCTGCGCCGGGCGCTGACCTCCGCGGGGGTCCCGTCGGCCGTCTCCGCCGACGAGCTGCCGCTGGCCGCCCAGCCGGCGGTCGCCCCGTTCCTGTCCGCGCTCGAGGCGCTGCTGCCGGGGGACGACGGGGCGCCGGCCGGGCTCGACGAGCCGGCCGCCGAGGCGCTGCTGTCCTCCCCGCTGGGCGGTGCCACGGTCCTCGACCTGCGCCGGCTGCGCCGGGCGGTCCGCATCGCCCTGGCCCAGCAGGGCATCGACGCCGCCGAGCGGGGCGCCCCTCTCGCGACCGCCGTCCTCGACGAGCTGCTGCTCGAGACGCTGCCCGAGCACGTCGCCCGGCCGGCCTCCCGGGTCGCCGCCGTCCTGGCCGCCGGCCGGGTCGCGCTGGCCGCCGACGGCTCGGCCGAGGACGTGCTGTGGGCGATGTGGCAGCGCAGCGGGCTGGCCGGGCGGTGGGCGCGGGCCAGCGCCGCGGGCGGTGCGGCCGGAGCGGTCGCCGACCGCGACCTCGACGCCGTCGTCGCCCTGTTCGACGCCGCCGGGAGCTTCGTGGACCGGCTGCCGTCGGCCGACGTCCGGGCCTTCGTCGACCACCTCGCGGCCCAGGAGCTGCCCGGTGACACCGGCGCGGCCCGGGCGGCCACCGACGAGACCGTCCGGCTGCTCACCGCCCACGCCTCCAAGGGTCTGGAGTGGGACGTGGTCTGCGTGGCCGGCGTGCAGGAGGGCGTGTGGCCGGACCTGCGCGAGCGCGGCTCGCTGCTCGGCACGGAGGTCCTCGTCGAGCGGGCGGCCGGCATCGACGCGGCCGCCGTCGACCGGCGCACCCTCACCATGGCCGAGGAACGGCGGCTGTTCTACGTCGCCTGCACCCGGGCCCGCCGGCGCCTGGTGGTGACCGCGGTGCAGGGCGCTGTCGACGGCGCCGACGCGGGCGCCACGGCGTCGCGGTTCCTCGACCTGGTCGAGGCGCCGCCGGAGGGCGGCCGGCCGCTCACGGACCTGCCCCGCTCGCTCACCCTGCCCGCACTCGTCGCCGAGCTGCGCCGCGCGGTCGCCGACCCGCACACCCCGCCGGGCCGGCGGTCGGCCGCCGCGGCGGTCCTGCGCCGGCTGGCCGAGGAGGGCGTGCCGGGAGCGGCGCCGGCGCACTGGTGGGGTCTGGCCCCGCTGTCCGACGACGCGCCGCTGGTGCCGCCGGAGGACCCGGTGCGGGTGCGGCCCTCGGCCATCGAGACCTTCCAGCGCTGCCCGCTGCGCTGGGTGCTGGGTGCGGTCGGCGCGGAGGCCTCACCCGACGCCACCCGCACCGTCGGATCCGCGGTGCACGCCGTCGCGCAGCGCGTCGCCGAGGGGCTGCCCCCGGCCGAGGCGCCCGGCGCGCTCGCCGTCGAGCTCGACCAGCTCGACCTCGGGCCGGGCTGGTCCGACCAGCGCCAGCGCGCCACCGCGCAGCAGATGCTCGAGCGGTTCCTCCGCTGGCACGCGGCCAACCGCCGCGAGCTCGTCGCCGCCGAGGAGGACTTCGACGTCGTGGTCGGCCGCGCCCGCCTGCGCGGTCAGGTCGACCGGCTGGAGCGCGACGCCGAGGGCCGGCTGGTCGTCGTCGACCTCAAGACGGGGAAGACCGCGGCGAGGAACGTCGAGGAGCACGGCCAGCTGGCCGCCTACCAGGTCGCCGTCGCCTCCGGCGCGTTCGCCGACCACGGCACCGTCCCCGGCGGGGCGGCGCTGCTGCAGGTCGGCACCGGCGCCAAGGCCAAGGAGCAGCACCAGGAGCCGCTGCCGGCCGACGTCCCCCTGGCGCAGACCCCGGCCGGCGAGCTGATCGCCGCGGTGGGGGAGGGCATGGGCGCGGGCGCCTTCGAGGTGCGCACCGGCACCCACTGCCAGCGCTGCCCGGCACGCCGCACGTGCCCGATGCACGAGCGCGGCCGGCAGGTGACCGCGTGACGGACGCGCAACTGAGCCTCGACGACCTGTTCGGCCTGGAACCCGACGTCGCGGTCGCGCCCCGGCGGGTGCTCTCCCCGGCCGAGGTCGCCGCCCGCTGCGGGCTGTCCTACGCCCCGTCGGAGGAGCAGGCCCGGGTGGTCGCCGCCCCGGCCGACCGGCCGCTGGTCGTCGTCGCCGGCGCCGGTTCCGGCAAGACCGAGACCATGGCCGCGCGCGTCTCCTGGCTGGTGGCCAACCGCGTCGTGGAACCCGAGGCGGTGCTCGGGCTGACCTTCACCCGCAAGGCGGCCAGCGAGCTGAACGAGCGGATCCGGCTGCGGCTGGGCGCCCTGGCCCGGCACCCGGAGACCGAGCCGGAGCTGCGGGAACGGCTGGAGATCGCCCAGCCCACGGTCTCCACCTACCACGGGTACGCCGCGGCGCTGGTCGCCGAGCACGGCCTGCGGATCGGCGTCGAGCCCGGCGCCGGCGTGCTCGGGCCGGCCATGTGCTGGGGCCAGGCCGCCCAGGTCGTGTCCGCCTACACCGGCGACATGGACGACGTCCCGCTGTCGCTGCTCACCACCGTCGAGGACGTCCTCGCCCTCGCCGCCGAGATGGGCGAGCACGACGTCACCCCCGCCGCGCTGCGCGCCTGGACCGCCCGACTCGAGGCGCAGGTCGCCGGCTACCCCGACGCCCCGCGGAAGAAGGGTCCCTACAAGGACGTCACCGACGTGCTCGACCGGCAGCGGGCCCGGGTCGCGCTGCTGCCGCTGGTCGAGGCGTTCGAGGCGCGCAAGCGGGCGATGGGCTCGATCGACTACGCCGACCAGGTGGCCCACGCCGCGCGGATCGCGGTCGCCGCGCCCGAGGTCGGACGGCGGGAGCGGGCGCGGTGGCGGGTGGTGCTGCTCGACGAGTACCAGGACACCAGCGTCGGGCAGCTGCGGATGCTGGAGGCGCTGTTCGGCCGGGACACCGGCCACCCGGTGCTGGCCGTCGGCGACCCGCGGCAGTCCATCTACGGCTGGCGCGGCGCGTCGGCCGGCACCATCGAGCGGTTCGCCCGCACCTTCCCCGGCGTCCGCGGTCGGCGTGCCGAGCGGCTGACGCTGGCGACCAGCTGGCGCAACGACGAGGCGGTGCTCGCCGTCGCCAACGCCGTCGCAGGCCTGCTGCCGCCACCCGACGTCCCGCTGCCGGACCTGGCGCCCGCCCCCACCGCGGGCCGCGGGGCGGTCACCGTCGGCCTGTACGAGACCGTGGCCGACGAGACCGCCGCGCTGGCCGACCGGCTGGCCGCCTGCTGGCACGGCACGGACCCGGTCGTCGCCCGCCGCCCCGACGGCCGGCCGCCGACCGTCGCCGTCCTGGCCCGCACGCGCAAGCAGCTGCCGGGCATCGCCGCCGCGCTGCGCGAGCGGGGCCTGCCGGTGGAGGTCGTCGGCCTCGGCGGCCTGCTGGAGGTCCCCGAGGTCTCCGACGTCGTCGCCACCCTCACCGTGCTCGTCGACCCGACCGCCGGCGACGCCCTCGGCCGGCTGCTCGCCGGCGCCCGGTGGCGCATCGGCCCCCGCGACCTCGCCGTCCTGGAGGCCCGCGCCCGTGCGCTGGTGCACTCCCGCCGCCCGGCCCGTGAGGGTGAGGGCGCGGCCGAGCCGCCGCAGGAACGCGGCAGCATCGTGGAGGCGCTCGACGACCTCGGCGACGCCGAGGAGTACTCGGCCGAGGGCTACCGCCGGCTGCGCCGGCTGGGCGCCGAGCTGGCCTGGCTGCGCTCCCGGCTCGGCGAGTCGCTGCCCGACCTGGTCGACGAGGTGGCCCGCACGCTCGGCCTGGAGACCGAGCTGGCCAGCGCGCCGGAGGTCAGCCCGGCCGGCGCCCGCGCGCACCTCGACGCCCTCCACGGCGTGGCGGCGCAGTTCACCGAGCTCGCGGAGCTGCCGTCGCTGCCGGCCTTCCTCGGCTACCTGCGCGACGCCGAGGAGCGCGAGCGCGGCCTGGAACCGGGCGAGGTGGCGGTCAACCCCGAGGCGGTGCAGCTGCTCACCGGGCACTCGGCCAAGGGCCTGGAGTGGGACGTCGTCGCCGTGCCCGGCATGACCGTCGACCAGTTCCCGGCCAAGCCCGGCGCCAGCGACTCGTGGATCAAGGACCCCGGCGCGGTCCCGGTCGACCTGCGCACCGTCGACCGGGAGGAGCTGCCCCGGCTGCGGCTGCCCGTGCCCGGCTCCGGCGACCAGGCGGTGGTCAAGGAGGCCCTCGAGCAGTACGTCGAGGACTGGAAGGCCTTCGGCACCGGGGAGGAGATCCGGCTGGGCTACGTCGCGGTCACCCGCGCCCGGCACCTGCTGCTGTGCTCGGGCAGCTGGTGGCGCGACGGGGTGAACCCGTGCGGCCCGTCGTCCCTGCTGCACGCCGTGCGCGAGGCCTGCGGGGCCGGTGCCGGCACCGTCGTGAGCTGGGCGCCGGCCCCGGAGGACGGCGCGGAGAACCCGGCGCTCGCGGACTGGCCGGTGGGGATCTGGCCGGCCGACCCGCTCTCGCCCGGACGCCGGCGCGCGCTCACCGCCGCCGCGGAGCTGGTCACCGGGTCCGCCGCGCACCCGCTGGATCCGGACCTGCGGGTGGGGGAGGCCGATCCGGTCGTCGACCAGTGGGTGCGCGACGCCGACCTGCTGCTGCGCGAGCGCAGGTCCGCGGCCCGGCCCACCGTCGACGTCCCGCTCCCGTCCCACCTGTCGGTCTCGGCCCTGGTCACCCTGCGCCGCGACCCGGGCGAGCTGGCCCGCCGGCTGCGCCGGCCGATGCCGGCCGCGCCCGCGCCGCTGGCCCGCCGCGGCACCGCCTTCCACGCCTGGCTGGAGGAGCGCTTCGGCGCCGCGAGGCTGCTCGACCTGGACGAGCTGCCCGGCTCCGGCGACGAGTTCGCCGTCCCCGACAGCGCCCTGGCCGAGCTGCAGGAGGCCTTCCTCGCCAGCGAGTGGGCCGACCGCCAGCCGGTCGAGGTCGAGGTGCCGTTCGAGACGCCGCTGGGGCCGCTGACCCTGCGGGGTCGGATCGACGCGGTCTTCGCCGACGGCGCGGGCGGCTACGAGGTGATCGACTGGAAGACCGGGCCGGCCCCGACCGGCGGCGAGCTGGCCGCGGCCGGTGTGCAGCTGGCGGCCTACCGGCTCGGCTGGTCCCGGCTGACCGGCGTCCCGGTGGAGCGGGTCAGCGCGGGCTTCCACCACGTCGCGGCCGGGGTCACGGTGCGCCCGGTCGACCTGCTCGACGAGGCCGGGCTGCTCGCCCTGGTCTCGGGCACCGCCCGGTGAGGGCCGGAAACCGGTTGACCGCAGCGGCAGCCTGACCCTGTGCCCGTCGTCATCCGCCCGCTCACCGACGCGGACGTCGAGGAGGTCGTCGCCCTCTCGCTGCGCGCCTGGGCCTCGGTCTTCGCCTCGTTCGAGGCCGTGCTCGGGACGGCCGTCTACCGGCACCTGTACCCGGACTGGCGGGCGTACCAGGCGGCCGCGGTCGAGGCGGTGTGCCGCGACCCGGAGCGCACGGTGTGGGTGGCCGACGACGGCCGGCCGGTCGGGTTCGTGGCGCTCGTCCTGCACGACGAGTCCTACGACGAGCCCTGCAGCGGCGAGGTCGAGATGATCGCGGTCGACCCCGGCCACCAGCGTCGGGGGATCGCCGCCGAGCTGATGGCCGTCGCCCTCGAGCGGATGCGGCAGGAGGGGATGCGGGTGGCCGTCGTCGCCACCGGCGGGGACCCCGGCCACGCACCGGCCCGGGCGGTCTACGAGCAGGCCGGTTTCACGGCGCTGCCCCTGGTGCGGTACTACCGGGCGCTCTGACCCGGGGTCAGCTCGACGCGACCCGGTCGATGATCGCGGCGGCGAGCGCGTCCGGGGCCTGCTCGGGGATCCAGTGGCTGACCCCGCTGAGCTCGACGAAGCGGAAGTCGCCGCGCACGCAGTCCGCGCAACCGTCGGCGGCGGGCCGGCCGATCGCCACGTCGCCGTCGCTCCACACGAAGGTCGTCGGGACCTCCACCGGCTCGACCGGGGTGCTCGAGCTCATCGCCCGGTACCAGTTGAGGGCGGCGGTCAGGGCGCCGGGCGCGGAGAGAACCGCGACGTACTCGTCGACCGCCGCCGCGGGGACGGCGTCGCCGAACATCCGCCGCAGCCGCCGGGCGTCGTCGGCCAGCAGCACCTCCTCGGCCCTGCCCTCCTGCCAGAACAGCCGGATGTAGGCCGAGCGCTCCTGCTGCTCGGGGTCCGACCGCCAGGCCGCCGTGAACGCCGAGGGGTGCGGCACCGACACCGCGGTCAACGTGCGCACCCGGTCGGGGTGCCACGCGGCCAGCGCCCACCCCACGCCCGCGCCCCAGTCGTGGCCCACGACGTCGGCACGCGGCACGTCCATCGCGGTCATGAGGTCGGCGGTGACCTGGGCCAGGTTCGGCAGCGCGTACGCGCCGACCTCGGCCGGGCGGGCACCGGGGGAGTACCCGAGCTGGTCGACGGCGTACGTGCGCAGCCCCGCCTCGGTCAGCCGCGGCGTGACCGCCGCCCACGACGCCGACGTCTCCGGGAAGCCGTGCAGCAGCAGCACCGGCCGGCCGTCGTCCGGACCGTCGGCCCGGACGTCGAAGGTGAGGTCGCCGACGTCCACCCGCAGCAGCTGTCCCGGCATGCCGCGACGCTAGGGCATGCACGGGCGCCGCCGCGCCCGGCGCTAGCGTCGGGGCCGTGAGCAGCCCCGAACGCGACTTCGTCACCGCGCACCTCGACGACCTGCACGCCGATCTCGACGCCTGGCTGCGCATCCCCTCGATCTCCGCGGACCCGGTGCACGCCGGCGACGTCGCGGCCAGCGCCGAGTGGCTGGCCGAGGCGCTGCGGCGCACCGGATTCCCGACCGTCGAGGTGTGGCCGACGCCCGGGGCGCCGGCCGTGTACGCGGAGTGGCCCTCGGCCGACCCGGGCGCACCGGTGGCGCTGGTCTACGGCCACCACGACGTCCAGCCGGTCGACCCCGTCGAGCTGTGGGAGCACCCGCCGTTCGAGCCGACCCGCGTGGAGGGCCCCGACGGCCCCGAGCTGCACGCCCGCGGCGCCATCGACGACAAGGGCAACGTCGCCTTCCACCTGCTCGGCATGCGCGCCCACCTGGCCGCCACCGGACGCGACACCCCCGCGGTCACCGTCAAGCTGCTCGTGGAGGGCGAGGAGGAGTCCGGCTCCCCGCACTTCGCCGACCTGCTCCGGGAGCGCGCCGACCGGCTGCGCTGCGACGTCGTCGTGGTCAGCGACACCGGGATGGCCGCCCCGGACGTGCCCAGCGCCGTGGTCGCGATGCGCGGGCTGGCCGACGCCGAGATCACCCTCCGCGGGCCGGCCGTCGACCTGCACTCGGGGTCCTTCGGCGGCGGCGTCCCCAACCCGCTGCACGCCATGGCCACCCTGCTCGCCGCCCTGCACGACGAGCAGGGCCGGGTGACGCTGCCCGGGTTCTACGAGAAGGTGCGGCCGCTCACCGACCGGGAGCGGGAGCTCATGGCCCGTGTGCCGTTCGACGAGGCGGCCTGGCTGGCCGGGCCCGCGGCGTCCCGCACGGCCAGCGGCGAAGCCGGTTTCAGCACGCTCGAGCGGATCGGCGCTCGCCCCACGGCCGAGGTCAACGGCATGTGGGGCGGCTACACCGGCCCCGGCCACAAGACGATCATCCCGGCCGAGGCGCACGCCAAGCTGACCTTCCGGCTGGTCGCCGACCAGCGCCCGGAGGACGTCGGCCCGCTCCTGCGTGCCTGGGTCGAGGAGCGCCTGCCCGAGGGCGTCGAGGCCGAGGTGCACACGCCGCCCGGGGGCGTCTCCCCGTGCGCCAGCGACCTGGACTCCCCGGCCATGGCCGCACTGCTCGCCGCCATCGGGCAGGCGTTCGACCGCGACGCCGCCGACGTGCTGTTCACCCGCGAGGGCGGCAGCGGCCCCGAGGCCGACCTGGTCGACGTCCTCGGCGCGCCGCTGCTGTTCCTCGGTGCGGGCCTGCCCACCGACCGCATCCACTCGCCGAACGAGCGGGTGCTGCTGCCGATGCTGTACCGCGGCGCGGAGGCCGCGGCCCACCTGTGGCGCGAGCTGGCGGCCGTGCCGTTCCCGGCCCGCTGATCGTGCGGACGGGCGCCCGTCGGTGACCGGTGCGGCCGGACGGCGGTCCTAGGCTGGCGCCGTGACGGCAACAGGGCAGGGGAGCGCGCCCCCGGGCTGGTACCCCGACCCCGACGGCGCCCCCGGGATGGTGCGCTGGTGGAACGGGGTCAGCTGGTCGGACGTCACCACGCCGGCCGGCCCCGGTGTGCGGGTGCTGGCCGCACCGGCGCAGCCCGCAGCGCCGTCCGTCCCGCCGTCCGCCGTCCCGCCGGAGGAGCTCCCGCCGTCGCCGGCGACCGGGGGACGGCGCACGGGGTGGGTCGTCGGGCTGTCGGTGCTGGGTGTGGTGCTCGTCGTCCTGATCGGGTTCCTCGTGGGCCGGCCCGCCGGTGGCGTCGTCACCGACGAGGGGAGCGCCGCCGGCCCGCCGGTCGCGGCCGCGCCCACGTTCCCGCCCGGCACCGTCCGGATCATCGACGAGGCGGCGGGCATCTCCTACCCGTTCCTCGGGGACGGCTGGTACGAGTACGACCTCGGGATCGTCGTCGAGACCACCTCGGTCGCCGGGCAGTTCTTCATCACCCAGGACCTCACCCCCGGCGGCGGTACCTTCATCGCGCAGTGCACCTCCGGACCGCTGGCCCCGGGGTTCGGCTACGCCGGCCCGGAGGGCCTGCAGGGCACCGTCACCCAGGTCGCCGACAGCGTGCGGGCCAACTACTACCCGGCGCCCAACGAGCGGCGCGTCCTGCGCGACGAGGCCCGCACCGTCGACGGCGCGCAGGCGCACCTCGTCGAGTTCGACCTGACCTGGGACGTCGCGGGCTACGACGCGACCGGCGAGCGGGCCGCGCTGCTGCTCGTCGACGTCGGCCGCCCGGCGCCGGCGCTGCTCTACGTCTCCATCCCCAACACCCACGCCGAGCTGTACGGCGTCATCGACCGGCTCGTCGACGCCGTCGAGGTGCTCTGAGGCCCGGGGGATCCTTGGTCCCGGCTTAGCGTGACCTTGACCACGCCGGCGACAGGGTCGGTCCATGACACGAACCCGCGCCTCCCGCGCCCTCTGGACCGCCTCGGCAGCCGCAGCCGTCGGCCTCGGCGTCCTCGCCGCCTCGGTCGGCGGGGCCGACGCCTCGCCCGCCCCACAGCCCGCGTCGGCCACCGCCTCCCCGTCGTCCTCCTCGTCCGCCGGCGCCCCGGCGTCCGCGCCCGCGGACCCGTCGGCCGGCGAGCAGGTGACCGTCGCCGGCGTCGTCTCGGCCACCTGTGACGGCGGCGGCGTCGCCCTCAGCGGCACGCCGGCCGCCGGGTGGTGGCTGGACGACTCCCAGGACCCCGGCCAGGTCGAGTTCGAGAACGCCACCCAGGAGCTGGAGGTGCACGTCGCCTGTGCCGACGGGACGCCGCAGTTCTTCGTCGAGGGCCCGCGGGCCGACGACTCCGGCCGCGGGCGCGGCCGGGACGACTCCGGACGCAGGCGCGGCCGGGACGACTCCGCGGCCACGCCCGCCCCGACCGCTCCGACCCGGGTGCCCGCGTACGACGACTCCACCGGCCGGATCGGTGGGGGTCACGGGTCCGACGACGGTCCCGGTGACGACTCGCGCGGCCGGTCCGGTGGGGGGCACGGGTCCGACGACTGACCCGCGCCGCCCCACCGCCGGGCCCGGCCGCACCGCGCCGGGCCCGGCTGTGGGCTCCCGGACGGGCGCTCACCCGATCGCGGCCCCTCCTCCGCCCGGGTGCCGAGGCGGAACCGCACGGGCGGTCCGTCCCCGGACCCGGTTAGTGTCGGCACGTGACAGCAGCTGGGGCCGACCTCACCCTCCGGCACCCGGTGGAGCGCTTCCGACTGGAGAACGGGCTGCGGGTCGTGCTCGCGCCCGACCGCAGCGTGCCGGTCGTCGCCGTGACCGTCTTCTACGACGTCGGGATGCGCAACGAGCCCCAGGGCCGCACCGGATTCGCCCACCTCTTCGAGCACCTGATGTTCCAGGGTTCGGCCAACGTGCCGAAGATGGAGCACGCCCGCCTCGTCCAGGCCGCCGGAGGGTCCTTCAACGGCTCGACCCACCAGGACTACACCAACTACTACCAAGCGCTGCCGGCCGAGGCGCTGGAGCGCGCGTTGTTCCTCGAGGCCGACCGCATGGCGGCGCCGGCCATCACCGAGGAGAACCTCCGCAACCAGATCGACGTGGTGAAGGAGGAGATCCGGGTCAACGTGCTCAACCGGCCCTACGGCGCCTTCCCCTGGCTGCAGCTGCCGGGGATCGCCTTCGAGAGCTTCGCCAACACCCATGACGGCTACGGCTCCTTCGTCGACCTGGAGTCCTCGACCGTCGACGACGCGACCGACTTCTTCCACCGCTACTACGCGCCGGGCAACGCCGTCCTGTGCCTGGGCGGGGACCTCGACGTCGAGGAGACCGAGCGCCTGGTCCGGCGGTGGTTCGGCCCCATCGAGGCCCGCGAGGTCCCCGCGACGCCGTACACCGGCGAGCCGTCGCCGACGACCGTCCGCTCCGGCGTCGTCGAGGACCGCCTGGCGCCCACGCCGGCGGTGGCGATCGGCTGGCGGGTCCCCGACCCCGTCGGCGACCTCGACACGTTCCTGGGCACGGTGCTGCTGGCCGAGCTGCTCAGCGAGAGCGATGCCTCGCGCCTGGAGCGCCGGCTGGTGCACGACGACCAGCTGGCCGTGGCGCAGAACAGCTACGTGGGCCTGTTCGGCGACCCCTTCGACGTCCGCGACGCCACCTTGCTCACCACCCAGGTGCACCACCCGGCGTCGGTCACCGTGGAGAAGGTGCTCGCCGCGGTGCACGAGGAGATCGGGCGGATCGCCACCGACGGCGTCGGCGCCGACGAGCTGGCCCGGGTGCAGGCCCGGGCGGAGGCGCAGCTGCTGCGCCAGGCGGACTCGGTGCTGGGCCGCACGCTGGCCTTCGCCTCCGCCGAGCTCATCCACGGCCGGGCCGAGCTGGCCGGGGAGCTCGCCGCCCGGTTGTCGGCGGTCACCCCGGAGCAGCTGCAGGTCGCGGCCGCCGGGCTGGACCCCGACACCGCCGCGATCCTCGAGCTGCGCGCGACGGGAGGACGACGATGACCGGTGCGCCCGACCTGGGCCTCGTCCCGCCGCTGGGTGAGCCCCGCCCCCAGCCGGAGCTGGCGGTCACCGAGACGACCCTGCCCAACGGCCTGCGGCTGGTCGTCGTCCCGCGCCCCGGCGTCCCGCTGGTCGAACTGCGGCTGCGGGTCCCGTTCGCCGCCGCGACGGCCCGGACCGCGGCGACGCACGCCGCCCGGACGTCGGTCCTCGCCGGCGCCGTCCTGCTCGGCACCACCCGGCACGACGCCACCGGCATCGCCCAGCTGATGCAGGCGCACGGGGGTGAGCTGCTGGTCTCCACCGACCCCGACCGGTTGCTGTTCTCGACGACCCTGCTGTCCGAGGGCCTGGCCCCGGTCCTGGACGTGCTCGCCGAGG
Source organism: Geodermatophilus sp. SYSU D01186 (assembly GCF_054050215.1). Classification (NCBI taxonomy): domain Bacteria; kingdom Bacillati; phylum Actinomycetota; class Actinomycetes; order Geodermatophilales; family Geodermatophilaceae; genus Geodermatophilus; species Geodermatophilus sp. SYSU D01186. The sequence goes on from NZ_JBJGYW010000013.1 coordinate 123,228, forward strand.
TCCTGACCAGCGCCACCTACCCGGCCGACCTGGTCGAGGCCGAGCGCGGTCGCGTCGCCGAGCGCATCTCCATCGCCCGCTCGCAGCCCGGCGTGATCGCCCGGACCGCGCTGGCCGCCCGCCGCTACGGCACCCACCCCTACGCCGAGCAGCTGCCGCCCCCGGAGCTGGTCTCGGCGGTGCGCGGCCCCGCCCTGCGCAAGCTGCACCGCGAACGCGTGCTGCCGGCCGGCAGCACGCTGGTCCTGGTCGGCGACCTGGACCCCGCCGCGGCGGTCGACGCCGCGGGCACGGCGCTGGCCGGCTGGAGCGGCGAGGGGACGGCGGTCACCGCGCCGCCCGCACCCCAGCTGGCGGTCGGTCACCTCGAGGTGGTCGACCGGCCCGGCGCGGTGCAGTCCAACATCCGCCTGGGCGGCCCCGCGCCGAGCCGCACCGACCCGGACCTCGCCGCCATCCGGCTGGCCAACATGGTCCTCGGCGGCTACTTCTCCTCCCGGCTGGTCGAGAACATCCGCGAGCGGCGGGGGTACAGCTACAGCCCGCGCAGCTCGGTCGACCACCTGGCCGGCGCGTCCTCGGTCCTGGTGGAGGTCGACGTCGCCACGGAGGTCACCGGCCCGGCGCTGCTGGAGATCCACTACGAGCTGGGCCGGATCGCGCTGACCCCGGTCGGTGCCGACGAGCTCGACAGCGCCCGGCGGTACGTGCTGGGCAGCATGGCGCTGTCCACCGCGACCCACGCCGGGCTGGCCAGCACGCTCTCCTCGCTGGTCGGCGCCGGCCTGCCGCCGAACTGGCTGGCCGACCACCAGCGTGCCCTCGCGGAGGTCACCGTGGACGAGGTCCGGGCCGCCGCCCAGCGGTACCTGCAGCCGGCAGCTCTGACCGCGGTCGTGGTCGGCGACGCCGAACGGGTGGCCGGCCCGCTGCGGACCCTCGGCCCCGTCGACGTCACGGCCAGTGCCGCGGCGACCCCGGAGCCGAGCGCATGACCGGAGCCACACGGTCCCTCCGACCCACCAGCGGCAGCGAGGAGACCCCGTGAGCGTCCCCGCCGGCGGCAGCACACCGGCCGACAACCCGGCGCCCGACGAGCGGCCCGCCGGCGACCTGCCCGCCGACCGCGCCGCCGTCCCCTGGCCCGAGAGCGGGCCGTCTCCCGCCGGTGCGATGCCGGTGCTCTCCCGCTCGGCGCACGACCGCAGCCACCTGGCGCGGTCGTTGCCCGACCCGACCGGCGGGCGTCCGGTCCGGGTGCTCGTCGTCGACGAGCGCCGGGCGGTGCCCGTGCAGGAGGCGGAGGGCGGCCCCCGGCTCCTCTGGGACGAGCGACCCGAGCTGCCCGCCGGGGCGGTCTACCTCGGGGAGGCCGACGGCGTGCCCTACGCCGCGGTGCGGGCGGACCGGCGGCTGACCGTCGACGGCCGCCCCGTCGACACGTGGGCCGGGCTGCGCGAGGTCGGCGCCGACCTCGGGGACCTCGACGCCGGCCTGCTGGCCCAGGCCATCGGCATCCTGGAGTGGCACGAGCGGCACCGCTTCAGCCCGCTGTCCGGGGCCGAGACCACGGTGGAACGGGCCGGCTGGGTCCGGCGCGACCCGCAGACCGGTGCCGAGCTGTTCCCGCGCACCGACCCCGCGGTGATCATGCTCGTCCACGACGGCGGCGACCGGTGCGTCCTCGGCCGGCAGGCGGTCTGGCCGCCGGGCCGGTTCTCCATCCTCGCCGGGTTCGTCGAGCCGGGGGAGTCCGCGGAGGGGGCCGTGGCCCGCGAGGTCGCCGAGGAGGTCGGCGTCGCGGTGACCGACATCCGCTACGTGAGCAGCCAGCCGTGGCCGTTCCCGCAGTCGCTGATGCTCGGCTTCACCGCCCGGGTCGACGGCGACCCCACGCTCCGGCTGGACCCCACCGAGATCGAGGAGGCCCGCTGGTTCACGCGGGAGGAGCTGCGGTCGGGGAACGGTCCGCAGGTCCTGCCGCCGGCGGTCTCCATCGCCCGGCACATCATCGACCGCTGGGTCGCGGGGGAACTCGGCTGAGAGAGGGCCCCCGGCCGGGTCCGTTCACGCGAGACGTCCTTGCAGGACGAGGGCGGGGTGGTCGGGGGAGTCGGCCAGCACGACGGCGTCGGCCAGGGAGACCGGGTCCACCTCGGCGTCGTAGCGGTCGAAGGCCGGCAGCTCCCAGGCCTGCTCGGCCGGGGTGCGCCGCCGCCGGGCGGCCGGGGCGACCCGCAGGTGGACGACGACGTCGAAGGCCAGCCCGAGCCCCTGCAGCAGCGACCCGGGGACGAGCAGCACGCCACCGGCCGGCATCGGCTGCGGCCGGGCGCGGGCGGCGCGGTCGCGGGCGACGTCCCACAGCACGGGCAGGTAGCTGCCGGCACCGCCGGGGCCGACCGGGCCCAGCACCTCCCGGGTGAGGGCGCCCGCGTCGAGCCAGTCGGTGTACCGGGCGTCCGGGTCGGTCCGGCCGTGCTCCAGCCGCAGCGAGGCCGGCCGCAGGAACCCACCGGCGGGGACGACGACGGCGGGGCGGCCCAGGGCAGGCAGCCGGTCGGCCACGGCGTGGGCGAGCTCCGTCGGTGCCGCGACGTCGGGCCCGTCCACGGCGACCCGCAGCGCCGCGGCGCCCGGCTCGGGGGCGAGGTCGGCGAGCAGCGCGGCCAGCCGGTCGCCCAGCGCCGCGGGGGTCAGCGGTTCCGGACGGGTCAGGACCGGCCCTCCGCCGGCACCGGGCCGCCGTCCGCGGGGGTGCCGGGGTCGACGCCTCTCTCCAGCGCGTCGAGGACCTCGCGGGCGAGCTCGGCGACCGGCCGGCCCTGGGCGCGGGCGTCGCCGCGCAGCAGCTCGAAGGCGTGCCGCGGTGTCATGCCGTTCCGCTCGGCCAGCACGCCGATCGCCCGCTCCGTCGACACCCGCGCGGCCAGGGCGTGCTCGAGCTGGGACACGGTCCGCTCCAGCGCGGCGAGGCGGGCGTCACGGGGATCGGCGTCGGCGTCGACGTCGGCCTTGGCGCCGCGGGCGGCCCGGCGGGCGGTGCGGTCGGGCTCCACGAGCGCGCCCAGCTCCTCGGCCACCAGGTCGGCCAGCGACATGCCCTCGACGAGGTCGGCGACGTCCTCGGCGCGCCCGGGGGAGAGCACCGACCAGCCGCGGCCGGTGCGGACCACCATCACCGCCGGCCCCTCCACCGGGAGCGCGTCGTCCGGGCAGGCGGCCTCGGCGGCGGCGTGCTCGACGCGGAAACTCACGACGGCGTCCTCCCGCGGGGCGTGGGCCCGGCCGGCCGGCCGGGGTGTCCAGGGGTCGCGGTCGCGACCCTCAGGACGACGATCATGCCCGCTGGTGCAACGGCGCGGGGGGACCACTCGCCGTCAGGCGCTGGCGGCCTCCGCCAGCTGCGCCTTGACCTGGCCGATGCTCGGGTTGGTCAGGGCGGTGCCGTCGGCGAAGACGAGCGTCGGGACGGTGCGGTTGCCGCCGTTGGCGTTCATGACGATCTCGGCGGCGGCCGGGTCGCGCTCGATGTCGACCTCGGCGTAGTCGATCCCCTCGATCTGCATCATCTTCTTCAGCCGCACGCAGTAGCCGCACCACGGGGTGGTGTACATGGTCACGGCGGCGGTGGCTGCGCTCATCGAGGGGGTCCTCCTGGTCGATCGGGTCCGTGGAGCGGGGTGTCCGCGCCACCGAAGTCCCCAACACCACGCCCCTGGGGATGCTTCCCCGGACCGTCGGCGACGACTGGGAGGATGGGGGCCGGCCGCCGGGACAGGCGGTCGAGGGGAGGAGTCCGGATGTCGCAGCCCGCCGGGGCGCCCGACGTCGTCCAGGGGGCCGAGGCGGTGCTCGCGCAGCTGGACGACGAGCAGCGCGCGGCCGCGCAGGCAGTGACCGGGCCGGTCTGCATCCTCGCCGGTGCCGGCACCGGCAAGACGCGCACCATCACCCACCGCATCGCCTACGGCGTCCACACCGGCGCGTTCGTGCCCGAGCAGGTCCTGGCGGTGACGTTCACCGCACGGGCGGCCGGCGAGCTGCGGGGCCGCCTGGCCGGCCTCGGTGTGGGCGGGGTGCAGGCGCGCACCTTCCATGCCGCCGCGATGCGCCAGCTGCGCTACTTCGCGCCGCGGGTGCTCGGCGGTCCGATGCCCGGGCTGGTCGAGAACAAGCTGCGGCTGGTCGCCTCCGCGGCCTCCCGCTCCCGGCTGTCCACCGACCGCATCAGCCTGCGGGACCTCGCCAGCGAGATCGAGTGGGCCAAGACCACGCTGGCCACGCCCGACGACTACCCGGCCCGCGCGCAGGCCGCCGGCCGCGAGCCGCCGTTCGAGCCCTCCGTGGTCGCGCAGGTGTACGCCGGCTACGAGTCGGCCAAGCAGCGCGACGGCGTCCTCGACTTCGAGGACCTCCTGCTGGTCACCGCCTACGCCCTCGAGGAGCACGACCAGGTCGCCCGCGAGGTGCGCGGGCAGTACCGGCACTTCGTCGTCGACGAGTACCAGGACGTCAACCCGCTGCAGCAGCGGCTGCTCGACGCCTGGCTCGGCGGGCGCGCCAGCGTCTGCGTCGTGGGCGACCCCAACCAGACCATCTACTCCTTCACCGGGGCCGACCCGGACTACCTGCTGGGCTTCGCCGACCGCTATCCCGACGCCGAGGTGGTCAAGCTCGAGCGCGACTACCGGTCGACCCCGCAGGTGGTCGCGCTGGCCAACAAGCTGATCGGGCAGGCGCCGCGACGCAAGGGGCTGCCCGGGCTGCGGTTGCTCGGCCAGCGCGCCGAGGGCCCGGCGCCACGGTTCTTCGAGCACCCCGACGAGCCGACGGAGGCCGCGGCCGTCGCCCAGGCCTGCCGGGCGTTCGTCGAGGCCGGGACGCCGGCGTCGGAGATCGCGGTGCTGTTCCGCATCAACGCCCAATCCGAGGTCTACGAGAACGCGCTGACCGACGCGGGCGTCCCGTACGTGCTCAAGGGCGGGGAGCGCTTCTTCGAGCGGCCGGAGGTGCGCGAGGCGGTCCTCCTGCTGCGCGGCGCCGCGGCAGGTGGCTCGGAGCCCGGCGCGCTGGTGCCCACGGTGCGCGACGTGCTCGCCTCCACCGGCTGGGTGGAGCACCGGCCGCCGCCCGGCGGTGCCGCGCGCGACCGGTGGCAGTCCCTCGCCGCGCTGGTCGACCTCGCCGTCGACCTGGTGGCCGAGACCCCCACGCTGGACCTCGCCGGCTTCGTCGCGCACCTGGCGGCGCGGGCTGACGCGCAGCACGCCCCGACGGTCCAGGGCGTCACCCTGGCGTCGATGCACGCGGCCAAGGGCCTGGAGTGGGACGTCGTCTTCGTCGTCGGCCTGGTCGACGGCGTCGTCCCCATCGCGCAGTCGCTGTCCCGGCCCGAGGCGGTCGAGGAGGAGCGGCGGCTGCTGTACGTGGCCGTGACCCGCGCCCGCGAGCACCTGACCCTGTCGTGGTCGCTGGCCCGCAACCCCGGCGGCCGGCGCTCGCGGCCGCGCAGCCGCTTCCTCACCGGATTGGTGCCGGAGTCGGCCCCGACGGCGGCGCCGGCACCGCGCCGGCAGAAGCGCGCCAAGGTGGTGCTCGAGGGCGCCGCGGGCGAGCTGTTCGAGCGGTTGCGGGCGTGGCGCAGCGAGGCGGCGGCGTCCGCGTCGGTGCCGGCCTACGTCGTGTTCACCGACGCGACCCTGCAGGCCATCGCCGAGAGCCGGCCGACCACCCTGCGGGAGCTCGGGGCGCTGCCTGGCATCGGCGCCCGCAAGCTGGAGCTCTACGGCCAGGACGTGCTCGCCACCGTCAGCCCCTGACCGCTCACCGTCTGCTCTGGCCGACGGGTGTCCCGGGTCACCGCCACACCGGGGAACTAATTGCGTTGACCGCCTCTGCGGCGGCCCCCTACTGTCCATCTCGCGCTCGGGGTACCGCCCCGAGCCGCACCAAGCCACGGTCCGGCCTGACAGCCGCACTGCGACCCCGGGAGGAGGGGACACGATGATCAGCACCATGTGGTCCAGCGCCCCCGCCGGGGTCTCCGGCCCGGGTCGCCTCGTCGTGCGTCCGGCCGCCTGCGGCGGCCGGCCCGTCGCTCTGCGCCTGCGCGCCCTGCCCCTGACCAGCGCCGTCGCCACCCGTCTCCCGCAGACCGCGGTGTTCGGCGCTCCGGTCGCCGGCACGCCCGGGTTCGGCATCGCGCCCACCACCGGTGGCTTCGACGCCACCCGTGCGACCCGCGTGGCCGATGCCTTCGGCACCACCGGCGTCCGTACGCCGAACACCCAGCACGACGGCACCACCCCCCTCGGGATCCACTCCCCGGGGAGACCGCTGAGCTAGCGCTCGACCGGTCCTCCTCGAGGCCGCGGAACCCGAACCCCGGGATCCGCGGCCTCTGTCTTTCTCCGCGGCACCCGGCCCCGACTCCGGTCGGCGGGCCCCCGCCGGCTGCGAACGACGAGTACGAGGAGGAGCGGCAGTGCAGCAGACGATCGACCGCCTGACGACCCACCGCCGACCCGGGCTCCCCCGGACCGGCGGTGCCCTTCCCCGACGGCCGGCGGCGCCCGCCGCGCCGGCTCCGGTGCGGCGCCCCCTGCCGTGCCGGAACGACCCCGACCTGTGGTTCGCCGAGAGCCCGGCGCAACTGGAGCAGGCCAAGACGCTCTGCGCGTCCTGCCCGGTCCGTGACGCCTGCCTCGCGGGCGCGCTGGACCGCGGCGAGCCGTGGGGGGTCTGGGGCGGGGAGATCTTCGAGCGGGGCGTGGTGATCCCACGCAAGCGCCCCCGCGGACGCCCGCGCAAGGTCGCCGTCGCATGAGAGAGGACCCCGTCCTCCGCACCCCTCGCACGCTCGGGGCGGTGCCCGGGACGGGGCCACACGAGAGGACCGAGGACCAGCAGTGAACAGCTACGAGTACGACCTGGCCGTCGACCGGCTGCGCGAACTACGCGCCGAGGCCGACACCGCCGCGCGCGCCCGCCGGCTGCGCGCCGCCCGCCGCTGGGCCCGTCGCGCCGAGTACGCGACGCGGCGCGCCGCGCGGGCCAGCGCCGCCGTCCGCTGACGGCGGCACCCCCGCGGAGGCGACCGGCCTCCGCCCGACCGCGGCCGGGTCCGGACGCTCCCGGTGCGTCCGGCCCCGGCCGCCCCCTGTGCAGACCGCGTGCCCGCGGGCACGCTGGGGGCGTGGACCCCGAGCACCTGGTCTGCGCCGCGTGCGGCCGGACCGGCACCCCGGCCGACGTCGCGACGGGCTGGTCGATGAGCACCCCGCCGCGGCCGACCGGGTCGACCGCCGCGCGGGCGCACGGACCGCTCACCGCTCTGTGCCCCGCCTGCGCCCGGGACCGCGTCCGCGACCTAGAGGCGCGGCTGGACCCTGACCGGGCCCTCAGCCGGTGAAGCCCGGCATCCACTCCTCGATCACGCCGCGGTAGTTGCCCGCGCAGTCGAGCTGGCAGAGCACCCCGATCGAGCCGATCGTCACCCGGTGGATGAGGAGATAGGCCGGCGGGAGGTTGAGCATCCGGCCCAGCCGGTTGGCCTCGCTGCGCGGATCGGCGATGCGGGCGGCCTGTTCCTGCATCCAGGCACGGGTGAAGTGGAAGTACGGCCCCTCGATCGGTTCCAGGAGGGGGCGGAGGTAGTCCAGGACCGCCTGCGCGTCGACCTCGACACCCGGGAGCACGAAGCCCTCGGTGCGCAGGTCGGCCAGGACGTCGGCGGCGCGGCCCTCGAGGGCCCAGCGGACCAGCCGGCCGATCGGCTCGGGGTGCCCGTCGGGCAGGCGGGCGGTCGCGCCGAAGTCGATGACGCCGAGCCGGCCGTCGTCGAGCAGCCGGAAGTTGCCCGGGTGCGGGTCGGCGTGCAGCAGCCCGGCGCGTTGCGGGCCGGAGAAGTGCAGCACGGCCATCAGGTGGCCGGCGCGGTCCCGCTGCTCGCGGGTGCCGGAGGCGATGATCCGGGACAGCGGCGTCCCCTCGAGCCACTCCGACACGATCACCTTCGGCGCGCTCGCCACCACCCGGGGGACGACGATCTCCGGGTCGTCGACGTAGGCGGCGGCGAAGGCGCGCTGCGCGTCGGCCTCCAGACCGTAGTCGAGCTCCTCGACCACCCGGGCCTTGAGCTCGGCGATCAGCGGCTTGACGTCCATCCCGGGGAACAGGGCGGCGAACAGCCGCGCGAAGCGGGAGAGCTGGTTGAGGTCCGCCATCAGGGCGGTCGCCGCCCCGGGGTACTGGATCTTGACCGCGACGTCGCGCCCGTCTCGCCAGGTGGCGCGGTGCACCTGCCCGATGCTGGCCGCCGCCGCGGGGGCGTCGTCGAAGTGGCGGAAACGCTCCCGCCACCTGCCCCCGAGCTGCTGCGCCAGCACCGCGTGCACGGTGCGGGCCGCCATCGGCGGCGCCTCCTCCTGCAGCTTCACCAGCGCCTCGCGGTAGGGCGCGGCCACCTCCTCGGGGACCGCGGCCTCGAACACCGAGAGGGTCTGGCCGAGCTTCATCGCCCCGCCCTTGAGCTGACCGAGGACGGCGAACAGCTGCTCGGCGGTCCGCTGCTGCAGCTCGGCGGTGACCGCGTCGGCGGGCCGGCCCGAGAGCCGCTTGCCGATCCCGAGCGTGGCCCGGCCGGCGGCGCCGAGCGGCAGCGACGCCAGTCGTGCCGTGCGCGCAACCGAGCCCCTGGGCATGCTCCCGCCGGTCTCGCTCACGCGGTCGCCCCCTCACCGGCAGTCGCCCGCTCGGCTCCGTCGCCGGCGCTCCTCGGCCGCGGAACCGGCGGTGCCGTGCGCCCGCGTGACCTCGCAAGCTCGGTTCCGCGCCGCTCGTCGCTGGCGCTCCTCGGCCGCGGAACCGGCGGTGCCGTGCGCCCGCGTGACCTCGCAAGCTCGGTTCCGCGCCGCTCGTCGCTGGCGCTCCTCGGCCGCGGAACCGGCGGTGCCGTGCGCCCGCGTGACCTC